>CBCTZJ010000006.1:0-79515 GCA_965151385.1 uncultured Collinsella sp.
TGATCTGCCATAAACAAAGACCTCCTGTTGAGAGCGGCGACGCGGCGGATCCGCGACCCTTAACTACTGAGAGTAGTATAGCTGCTCCCGTCCCTGCGGTCTGTGGGTGCTCTGCGGCGGCCCGGTGTTTTCATCTTCACTCCGGTTGCTGCGCAAAGTCGTTCAGATGAAAACACCGGGCCGCCGCAGAGCACCCTCGACCTACCGGGGATTGCTATGACGTACGTTGGCTGAAATAAAAAAGCAATGCCCGCCGTCCTTGGTGGAGCGGCGGGCACGTTTGCTTAGTTATCGCTGGGACTACTCAGCCTTATTGCGACGGTGGAAGAAGACACCGATCGCGGCGATGATGGCTCCAAGGCCACCGACGGTCGCGACAGTCGTCACCGTTTGGTCGCCAGTGTTGGGGATCGCCGAACCGTTCTTCTTGCCGCCCTGGGCCTTGTCGCCTGCGGGCTTGCTCGTCTGGCCGCCACCGTTCGAGCCGTTGCCGGAACCCTGGTTGCCCGAACCTCCGGTGTTGCCCGAGCCGCCCTGGTTGCCGGAGTCGGCATCCTTGAGGCCCTCGATGGCCAGCTTGAGCTGGTCATAGGCCGCCTGGAGCTGGGTGTCGGAAGCATTCTCATCACCCAAGACATCCTCGGCGTAGGTAATGGCGTCCGTCAGGGCCTTGACGGACTCGGCCGTCTTTCCCTTGGTGTCAGTCTCCTTCGCCTGCTTGACCAGGGCCTTGAGCTGTTTCTTGGTCGGGTTCTCGACCGGGGTCACCGGGGTCTTCTCGAGCGCGTTGCGAGCACTCTCGAGTGCCTTGAGTGCCTGGTCGACCTCGTCCTGCGTGGCGTTCTCGTCGCTCAAGATGGCGCGGGCGCTCGCCAAGGCGTTCTGGAACACGGTCCAGGAAGCCTCGGTGTAGTCGCTGGCCTTAAGGTCGCCGGCTGCAACCTCGGCATCAACCTTTTCAATCGCGGCAGTGAGGTCGTCCTTCGCCACCGGATCGGGAACGGCCGTACCGTAGAACTTGAGCTCCGCCATGCTGCAGTAGGCGTCAACGCTGCCACCGCCGGCGTGGAGCACCTTGACGGTCACGTAGCGACCGCGCGCGACACCAAAACTCATCTGCTTCCAGTCGCCACGGTCGGTGAGCACGCGGCCGTCGTTGTCGAAGGTAAACGTACCCATCGACGTGGCGGTGCCCATCTCATAACCGTCGGCGGTATCGGAGACCAGCACCTCGGCCTCAAAGATATCGCCGTTCGTGCCGCCGTCCTGGCGCGGCAGGAACGTGACGTCGGTGAGATCGTAGTCGCGGCCCAGGTCGACGGTCAGGTGCTGGGGCATACCGGCATTATAGGCATAGTCGCTGTGCCAGAGCGTCTGTTCGTCGCCGTCAAGAGCGTTGACGGCGTTGCTGCCCTCGTAGTCGGCCTCGCTCGAGAAGCCGGTCACCTTGACGTTCTCGCGGTTCTCGGGCGTGTTGATGAGGCTCTTCTCATCGACGGGGCGCATCTTGAGGCCGTCGATTGCCTTCTCGATCTTGGCCGTGGCGTCTGCGACATCCTTCTTGTTATAGCTGCCCTGGCCGCCGTCGAGGAGCTTCTGAGCCGCCTCGACCGCAGCGGTGAGAGCTGCATAAGAATCCTTGGTGTAGACGGACTCGCTGTAGCCCGCGGCCTTGGAAAGCGCTGCCATGAGTGCAGAGGTGTCGACACCAGCCTTGACCTCGGCCTCATAGGATGCGGTCTTGGAGGGATCGAGTACCGATGCCACCGTGATCGTTGCCTTGCCCGCCTTGTTGGCACGCAGGTAGTAGTTCACGCTATCGCCGGCCTGGACAGCGGAGACGCTCACCACAGAGGGGTCGGAACTCTCGACCGTCACGTAGGGGTAGCCGGCGCTCTCAGGCGTGGCCTTGGCGTCGACGAGCGTAACATCACCTTCAAAGAACTCGGTCTGGTTCTTGCCCAGCTCGACGCCCTCGATGGCCTCGACACCCTGCGTGTAGTTGAAGTTGATCTCGCGCAGCGTGAGCATCTGGTCACCCGATGCCTCAAGCGGCGTGATCTCGACCTTGGTCGCCTTCTTGCCCTTGTTCTCGGCAGAGAGACCAAAGGCGTAGCGAGCCTGGAAGGAATCGTACTCCCCGCCCGCGAACTCCTGGGTCGAGCCATCCTCGAACGTCACGACGGCCTTGATCTTCTGCACGGTGCCGTTACCGCCGTTGCGGTTGACAACCTCGACGGCATCGAGCTTCGATGGCGTCTTAAAGGCAAATGTCATCGTGGTGGGAAGCTTCACGTAACTCGGAAGCTTGCCCTCACTGTCCCAGTTGCCGCTCCAGTCCCACAGGAACTCAAAGCCGTTGTCGCCCTCGTTATTATCGAACAGCGCGTTATAGCTCTTCTGCTGAATAAGCTTCTCGACGTTGGTGCCGTCATCGGTAGTGAGCTCGTCGTTGGTCATCGTGATGTCGAAGGCGTCGCGGCCGTACTCGGCGACCGTGGGCTGCGGAACGTCCGGCATCGTCACCGTGCCATCGCTCGCAAACTCAAGTGCGTCGCACGCCGGGCCAATGAGCCAAGATGTCGAGGGCAGTTCAACCTTGCCGGCGGTCTTGGCCTTGAGCTTGAAGCTCGCCACCGCGCCGGTGCCGTTGTAGAGCTTGCCATCTCCGCGGTTGGCAAAAGCGAGGTTGATGGTCTGCGTGCCGTCCTCAAACTGGATCTTCTCGCGCGACAGGTTCTCCATGCCGGCGGTCGAACCATCCTGTGAGATGCTCTCGGACACAAACTCAAACTGGTCACTCTTAAAGTTGACGAGCGCGCCCAGGGCGTTGACGTTCTTGGCGTCGGCCGCATAGACATCGACGGTGATCTCATCGCCGGCCTCGACCTCAGTCTTGCTCGGAATCACCGCAAGGGTACCAGCGACCTTGCCCTTCTGCTTGGTGCCGCCGTCGAGCCCCGCCATGGTGAACGAGTAATCGTAGACGTCGTAGACGCCGTTATTGTTGAGGTCAGCAAAGTGGTCGCGGATCTGCGAGTTGAACGTCGAGGCATCGGACCCACGGTTCTCGAGACCCAGATAGTTCTTCATGTTGGAGTAGTCGCCATCGGAGATCGTTGCCTTGTTGAGGTTGGAGCCCACGGCGAAGCCATCCGTGCCGTCGGTCTTGTAGATGGCGATCTCGGACGCGGAGAAGAAATTGCCGACCGAGGCGAGCGGCGTCATACGCACGTAGCGTGCGGCCACGGCGCCGTCGAACGCCACCGTCTTACAGGCGGCGGAGCGCTCCCAATCGACTTCCTGGGTGGTCCAATGCGTGCCGTCGAGGCTCGTCTCGATGCGCATCTTGGTCACGGTGCCATTGCCGGCGTCGTCACGCGGATAGTACTCGAGCTTGTCAAGCTTGTAGGCCTTGCCGTAATCGACCGTCAGGGCCTTGCCCAGATCGTTGCCACCGGAGTGGAAACCGCCGTCGCCCGACTGGAACTCATGGTCGAAGGCGAGATCGGCCTTGTGGCTGCCATAGAGCGAGCCCTCCCAAGTGATCTTCTCAGCTGTGGGGACGTTGCGCCACGGGTCGAGCGCGGAGCTCGCCTCGAGCACGTCACTCCAGGCGGAGTAGCCATCGGCGTTGCGCGAACGAATCTGGTAGGTATGCTTGCTGTTGTAGGCAAGGTCGGCATGCGTAAACTCCGCCGCATCGCCCACGGCGAACACGGTACCGTCTACCTTAAGGTCGTAGGAGGTAGCACCATCGACCTTTCCCCAGGTGAGCTTGATGCTCGTGGGGGTGGTGGCATCCTCGGGAGCGGCAAGGTTCGCGGGTGCGGAGAGGTTCTCGTTGAGGCGGTCGACGGCCAGCGTGGCATCGGCGTTCACGAAGCCGCCGAGTTCGAGCGTCTGCGCCGCTGCAGCGACATCGGTCTTCGCGAACTTGACGTAGACCTTGGGGTTCGTGGTGATCTTGGTGTTGTTGAAGCTCTCGCCCTGCTCGGCCTCGGTGCTGTCTGCATCACTGCCGTAGTGGTTGAGGTTGGGGGTCTCGTTGTAGAAGTAGACCGCCTGGCCGGCCTCGGGGTTCGCGGCGTCAAAGGCCTCCTGCGAGTTGACCTCAACCACGTTGAGCGCGGAGCCACCGTTCTTGGCGACGACGCTCGTGGGCTTGGCGGACACGTTGGCCACGAAGGTCGTGGTGCGGTTGGAGTCGTAGCCGTTGTAGCCACCCTGCGAGGCTTCGGCGGTAAAGGTCGCGGTGCCGCCCGTGGCCTTGGAGCTGTAGACGGTACTCACATGCTCGCCGTAGGAGATATTGTCGATCGTGCCGTAGGCATCGTCCTCGGTCGTGTTGTTCTGGATGGAAGAGCCGTCGTCCTCGTACTGCGTAAAGGTGCCGTCACCCTCGGTGGCGAAGAACTCGACGATACGCTGGCTGCGGTCGGTACCCTTGGTGTTGGTGTCGCTCACGGCCTCGGGGTTGTTGTTCTCGGCATACATCGGCACGATGGCGTTGGCCTTCACAAACAGCGGCAGCTTCCAAAGCGGCGCATCGTAGTTGTTGAGGACCTGGCCGCCGCGGTACTGCTTACCCGAGAAGTAGTCAATCCAGATGGTGGGATTCTCGTCGGTGCCGTAGTTGGGAAGGTAGATACCATTGCGAACGTCGTTGCCGTTCTCATCTGCCTGGGTATCCTGATACACCGGTGCCACCAGGAAGTTCTCACCAAACATGTACTGATACTGCGTCGAGGTGCTTGCGGCGTACTCGGAGTTGTCGGAGAGCAGCATGGCGCGGATCATGGGCAGGCCGGTATCGCCGTTGCCCGTGTCGATGTTGGCCGCCGAGGCCGCGCTCGTGTAGATATAGGGCATGAGTTGCGCCTTGAGCTTGAGGTAAAAGCGCGAAATGCCCGTGTAGGGATCGCCGTGCGTCATGGGCGACTTGCGGTAGGTGCCCCAGCCGTCCATATCGAGCATAGAGGGCGTGAACGTCTTCCACTGGTAGTCGCGCGCGGAGATGATGGGGTCGCCACCAAAGATGCCGTCCATATCGGAGCCGATGTTGGGGTTGCCCGAGAGGCTCTGACCGATATACGTGGGGATGTGGAAGCGGATGTACTCCCAGTTGCCGCCGTACTGATCGCCGGTCCAGATGCCACCAAAGCGCTGCGTGCCGGCCCAACCGTCAAGCGTGATGATGTTGGGGCGCTTGTTGGCACCGGTCGTCACCGTATCGTAGGCCGTCTTGATGCCGTTGAGACCAAAGGAGTAGCCAGAGCCCACCCAAGCGACGTCGGTCTTGAGGGTGGTAATGCCGCCCGTCTTGACCTCGGCGTCGAAATCGCGAAGCAAATGCCACGGGGTCTCGGAGTTGCTGTCAGGCTCCAGGTTAGACTGGGTCCACAGACCCGTGCTCACACCCTTGGAGTTAGCATACTCGGTAAACTTCTTAAGGTTGTCGACGTTGGCACGCACGGCGTTGAGGCGCTCGGCTGAACTCGTTCCGTCGGAGTTGACGCCGCCGGTCTTGTAATAACCGTTCTGGCCATAGCCGGCACCGTATCCGTCGTTCGGCAGGAACCAGCCGAGCGGCATGTCGTTGTCCTCGTAGTCATCGATAACCTGCTGGGCGGAGAACTGGCGGTCGAAATCGGTCGCCTTCATGTTCTCGGTATCGACCGTGGGACCCTCTCCGTTGAGCGTCTCGGCGGCAAGCGTGCCGTCGAGCTTGTAGCCCGTCGACATGCCGGACTCGTATTTAACGTTGCCCTTCTCACTCGAAGGCTTGCTGCCCTTGGTCTCCCACTTCTTCTGACCCGAGGTCGTTGACCAGCCATCACGGTTGTAGGCATTAAGGTGACCCAGGTAGAAACCGTACTCGGGCAGCAGTACCGGATTGCCGGTCACCTTGTAGTAGTCCTGCAGCATCTCGGTCGCCACGTTCGAGGCGCCCGTTTCGGTTGCCACGAAGTAATAGGCATCGAACTCATTCTCGCTGTGCGAGGTCGTGACCGTCGAGGAGTCCGTAGAGCCAAAGTCGTAAGAACCCTCGGCAAAGGTGTTGCGAAGCACGCCGTAGCCGTCGCTCGTCCAGTAGAACGGGTTGGGCGAGGCGACGCCGCCGTCGGTCCAGTTATTAGTGTTGGAGATGGCGATGGTCTGGTTGGTGTGCAAGAAGCGCCCATTCTGGGTGCCACCGCCAAAGAAGTTCTCGGACTTCTCCTTGGCGAGTGTCTGGACAGTACCCTTCTTATCAAGGTCGAGGGATGCGGACTCGGAGACCACGACGCGGTCGCCCGATTTAATGCTCATCTTGCCGGTCGCCTTGTCCAGAACCACGGTCGCCTTGCCGCCGGTGATCTCGATAGCGTCGCCTTTGTCGACAACCGTTGCGCTCGGCTTGCTGTAGGTGTCCGAGGTGTCGGGCTGGGCCTGAATCTTAGCCGTGTGGGACTTGCTACGCGGCGTGGCGTACTCGGAAAACTCGCCTTTGGGGTCGACGTTGTAACGGAAAATGCCGTCCTCTAGAAATGTGATACGCCCCTTAATGCCGTCGGCGAAATCGATGTCGACGACGTTCGAGGCTGACTGGGAAACGGTCGCCGAGTCGACGCCCTTGAGCGGCGTGGCAATCGCCTGCTGGGGGCTGGCGAACACGAGAGTCGCCGCTGTTGCGACGAGAACCGCGCTTCCCTTCACCCACCGTTTCGTGAAAATGGAATTCCTACGCACCTGGACTCCTTCCCTCCGACATGCGGAAGTGTCGCGGACGCGCGCCCTGCAGCATGGGCGAACGCATCAAACGGGGGGGGTGTTCGGTACATTCCGTACAATTGGCCCACCCGTTACCAAGGGGTCAACTGGTAGTAACCAGATAGCCACCTATTAGGTTGAATCAGCATACGGGAGCAGTTGCGCAACCAAGTTCGAAATTCTCCCAGCGGCATTAAAATGAACGTAGACGGCTAAGTGGGGTCCAAAAGCCATACCAATTGGTTCTTCAACCAAATACCAATTAAGCAAAAATGTACTGTTTATCTGGTATTACATAGACCATACCTTTACGTACGTTGGCTGACTTTGGGCTTAAATGAGCAATCGACAGAGGGTGGTGGACAGTTAGTTCAGATATGTATTTTTTGGCGGTGCTAATTGGCGCTAACAAACTGGTTTGGGCCGCTTTAGACCCGATAATAGGTCCTTCTCGCTCTTGCCCGTACGCCTTTATCAGTTCAGACCACCTAAAACAGCTCAATCGAGCCCAAATCGCCCTCCACGCGGCCTCAAATAAATACAAATCTGAACTAACTGTCCAAGAGGAGTGCCCCACGGATAGGAAAAGGCTCTGGCGAATCCTCTAATCGCCAGAGCCTTGCCAAAACCCGTGTGTCTGGAGCACATCGCCGCATACCAGTCTTTCACCCATGAAGCTAGAGATTTTCTTCCGCCCACTTCTCAAAATCAACCGCTCGCCTTTGGGCAGTTCGGTACACTTCCATGTCTTCGCGAGCGCCCACCACGACGATGGCCATTTTCCCTTTTATCTTGATGAGGCGATACACAATCCGAATGCCACTTCCTCTGAGCTTGATTTTCATAAAGCCTGTCAAATCTGTACCGGCCTTGTTTCCAAGGGGTTTACCGAATCCGCCTTCGTTCTGCGACAATGGATTCGCTCTGATTTTCTCGATGGCCTTAAGCACGTTCTTTCGTTGGGAGCCGTCCAGACGCTTAACATCCTTGAGAGCATCCGGGTAGAAAGCGACTTCGTACCCGCTCATTCAAACTCGACCTCATCCATCTGATCGAGTTCGTCCTGGCCCACACCCAACCCTGCCATAACATCAGATAGGGAAACGAGTTCATCATCGCTTGTCGCAGCCGTCCTCTTAAGGGCCAACGTCAACAAGGCGAGGTCCTCCTCCGCCTGCTTCGCCTCCCTGTATTCATCGGGCGTCACAATAACGAATGCCGGCTTATTGTGTTTAAGGACCACAACGGGATTATCGTCCCCAACCTTCGAAAAAGCAGCCGAACCCTTACCGTGACTGAAATCGCTGATGGGAACAAGATTGTCGAGCATCTTTAAAGCAGGCATCGAGACCTCCAAATATAAAGTCTTTTATGCATTCATTTTAGCATGCAGAAAATACCAGCAATCACGGAATGGTGACACGGACGAGGCATCGCTTTCCACCAACCGTTGATCATCGACCGAGCAAAATATCCCGCCAAGAGATCGAGCGAGGATTCCGTCCTTCGAAGAGGGCCGTATTGGCCTCCTCGCGGGACGAAATTCTCGCTCGTTCGTTTCAGCCCGCGTCATCGCGTGCTAGACGGCCAGCTCGCCTGATTCACCCATAAGCCATCGTGCCAGGTCGACGACCTTGATGCCATCCCAATCAGTCGTTTCGTGCCCTGTTCGGGCGATGACGCACTTGGGATAGGCGTCTCGAATCCGTCGCAGCGGATCAAGCTCACGCTCCAGCGTCGCTTCTTGGGAAATGTCGTCACTCACCTGGATATAGACACGGCGGTCGCGCCTGATGGCGACAAAGTCTACTTCCTTTTGGTAGAGAACGCCGACGTAGACTTCCCATCCGCGGCGCATAAGCTCGATTGCCACCATATTCTCGTAAACATGGCCAAAATCGAGCTTTTTCGTGCCAAGCGCGGCGTAGCGAAACGAATGGTCGGCCAGGTAGTATTTATCTCCCGTCGACAGGTATTTCTTTCCTGAGACGTCAAAGCGACGAAACCGGTAGAACGCAAACGCATTACACAGGTAGTCGATATACACAGCCAGCGTCTTGTCGCTTATCTTAAGGTTCGCTCGTGAAAGCTCGGCCGCCATCCCCTTGAGAGAAGAGATGTTTCCGACGTTATCCATCAGGAACTCGCAGGAACGTTTAAGCTGCTCCGCATTACGTATACGATATTTTTGTCTGATGTCGCGCAGGATAAGAGTTTCAAGCACATCCGAGATGTATGAGAAACGCATCCTTTCGTCCTGGTAGATATAGGAACCCGGCATTCCTCCCTCGCGGACATAGCGAGCAAGGGCCTCGGCTGGAGAAGTGATCTCGTGATACGCCGAGAACTCCGCAAGTGAAAACGGAAAGACCTCGATCTCCACCGTTCTTCCCGTGAACAACGTCGAGAGGTCGCTTGAGAGAAGAAAGGCGTTCGACCCCGTGATGTAAATGTCATATTTCTCTGACGCATGAAGACTGTTGATAGCCCGCTCGAACCCTTCACACATCTGGACCTCGTCGATCATGACGATATTCCGGCAATCCTCAATATAGTGCTTTTCCACATATGTATGCAGCGCATGGTATTCCGCCAACGGCTCGAACTCAAGTAGATTGAAGTTGACGTGTATGACGTTGGCCGAGGGGTCGTTTGAATGAAGTTGGCTGGCAAACGCCTCAAGCAATTTCGATTTTCCGCATCGCCTGATTCCGGTGATCACCTTGATATCAGGCGTACCTGACACCTTGGAAAGCTTGCTCATGTAGAACGGGCGATTAATAAGTCTCATGGCAATCCACTTCGCAAAATTAAGATTAACTGAAAAACGCGAAGTACAATATATCATCTGCTTCGCGTTTTTGAGAAATCCTAGATTTCGCGTAATTATGTTCGCCAAGCTATCGCAAACCCGACACGGGTGAGATCTCCGCCTGATTGACCCTGCGCAGCAGTCCGAAGCGAAAGACGCGAGTCCTCAGACCGCTCCGGTAAAGTGAGGGCCGCGACGGTTACCGCGGCCCTCTTGAGAAACGTGTGCGATTGTCAATCGCTCGCGCTAGTCTTCCTTGCGGCGGAAACGAGCAAGAAAGACTCCGATTGCGGCGATCGCGGCACCCAGGCCGCCGATCGCGGCGACGGTCGCCACCGTTTGATCACCGGTGCTCGCAAGTGAGTTAGCGGACTTGCCACCCTGAGCCTTGTCACCAGCGGGCTTTCCCGCCTGGGCGCCATCGTTCGAACCGCCGGATGTCTGCCCACCGTTGCCGGAACCCTGATTGCCACCGGACGCACAAAGCCCCTTCTGCAGCACACGGTGCACCCGAGTCACCGTAGGCCGGGGCGGGAGGGGCCGTGTTTCCTCCTGAGCGACTCTGCTTGCAGCCGGAGCGAAAGGGGGAAATCTCGGCCCCTCCCGCCCCGGCCGGACAGCTCGACCTACACCGTGTACTGCGGCAGGTCCTGCAGGGCGATGACGTCCATGCCCATGTCGTTGGCGCTGCCGTGACCCTGCTGGTCCTCGCGCACCGCCTCGATGGCGCTCACGTAGGTGTTGGCGGCAGACATCGCCGTCACGCAGGTCACGCCGCGACGCACGGCCTCGGTACGTAGCAGGTAGCCATCGCCACGCGAGCCCGGACCGTACGGCGTGTTGATGATTACCGCAATCTTGCCATCGGCGATGAGGTCGCCGATGTTGGGACGCTCGCCGTCGTGCGGGCCGCTGATCTTCTCCACGACTTCGCACGTCACGTTGCCGCCGCGCAGCACGCGCGCCGTACCCTCGGTGGAGCAGATGTCAAAGCCCAGGTAGCGCAGGATACGCGCGACCGAAAGGATATGACGCTTGTCGCGGTCGCATACGCTGATGAACACCTTGCCGCAGCTCGGATCGGGCAGCTTGTAGTCGATCGCCAGCTGCGTCTTGGCGTATGCCTCGGGATAGCTCTTGGCGATACCCATGACCTCGCCCGTCGACTTCATCTCGGGTCCCAGAATAACGTCGGCACCGGGGAAACGACCCCAGGGCATAACGGCTTCCTTCATGCAGAACCAATCGAGCTGACGCTCGTCGCTCGGCAGGCCCAGGCTCGCGATGGAATCGCCTGCCATGATACGCGCCGCGCACTTGGCCAGCGGCACGCCGGTGGCCTTGGAGATAAACGGCACGGTGCGGCTCGCGCGCGGGTTGGCCTCGATCACGTAGACGGTCTCGCCCTTGATGGCGTACTGCACGTTGACCAGGCCGCGGACTCCCAGCGCCATCGCGATGCGGCGCGTGGTCTCGCGAAGCTTCGCCTGCAGGCTCTCGCTAAAGCTGAACGGCGGGATGCAGGTCGCAGAGTCGCCGGAGTGAATACCGGCCTCCTCGATATGCTCCAGAATGCCGCCGATGTAGACCTCTTCGCCATCGCACAAGGCGTCGACGTCGGACTCGATCGCACCCTCCAGGAAGCGGTCCAGATACACCGGGTAGTCGGGGCTAATGCGCGCAGCCTCGGCCATGTAATCGCGCAGATGCTCGGCATCGTAGGCGATCATCATGCCGCGGCCGCCCAGCACGTAGCTCGGACGCACCAGCAGCGGGTAGCCGATGTGCGCGGCCACGGCCTCGGCCTCCTCAAACGACGTGGCCTGGCCCGCCGGCGGGTACATGATGCCCAGCTTGTCGAGCAGGGCGGCGAAGCGCTCGCGGTCCTCGGCAAAGTCGATGGCGTCGGGCTTGGTGCCCATAATGTTCACGCCACTCTCCTCGAGCATGCGCGCCAGCTTAAGCGGGGTCTGGCCGCCGAGCGTCACCACGACGCCGTCGGGACGCTCAACATCGATGACGTCCATAACGTCCTCGTAGGTGAGCGGCTCAAAGTACAGGCGGTCCGAGGTGTCGTAGTCAGTCGAGACGGTCTCGGGGTTGCAGTTGACCATGATGGTCTCAAAGCCGCGGGCCGCCAGCGCGTAGCTCGCGTGCACGCAGCAGTAATCGAACTCGATACCCTGACCAATGCGGTTGGGGCCGGCGCCCAGGATCATCGCCTTGGGCTTGTCCGCCGGCGTGGTCTCGTCGGGAGCCACGCACTTCTTGGCATCCGGGCTCGTGCGGTAGATGTTCTCGTACGTCTTGTAGTGGTACTCCGTGGCGCTCGAGAACTCCGCAGCGCAGGTATCGACCGTCTTCATGCTGGGAACCACGCCCAGACCCTTGCGATAGGCGCGCACAAAGCGCTCGTCCGAGCCGGTCAGCGCGGCGATCTCGGCGTCGCTCGTGCCGTACTGCTTGAGCAAGCGCATCGCGTCGGCGTCGATATCCTCCACACGCAGGCCGCGGATGCTCTCCTGAACCTGCACCATGTCGTTGATACGGTTGAGGTACCACGGATCGATACCGCAAATAGCGTGGATACGCGCGATGTCCCAGCCGCGGCGCAGGGCTTCGACCACAAAGAAAATGCGGTGCTCGGTCGGGGTGGCCACAGCCTGGGCGAGCTCGTCGTCGCTCAGCTTGTCGGCACCCTCCTTGCCACCGGCGCAAATGCCCTGATGGCCGTCCTCCAGCGAGCGCATGGCCTTGCCGAAGGCCTCCTCAAAGGTGCGGCCGATCGCCATGATCTCGCCTACGGCCTTCATGCGCGTGGTGAGCGTGGGGTCGGTACCCTTGAACTTCTCGAAGGCAAAGCGCGGCACCTTAACGACGCAGTAGTCGATCGTGGGCTCAAAGCAGGCGGGCGTGGCCTTGGTGATGTCGTTGACGATTTCGTCGAGCGTATAGCCCACAGCCAGGCGCGCGGCGGCCTTAGCGATGGGAAAACCCGTGGCCTTGGAGGCCAGCGCGGACGAACGGCTCACGCGCGGGTTCATCTCGATGACGATCAAGCGACCGGTGTTGGGGTTCACGGCAAACTGCACGTTGGAGCCACCGGTCTCGACGCCGATCTTCTCCAGAATGGCGAGCGAGGCCACGCGCATGCGCTGATACTCAAGGTCGGAGAGCGTCTGCGCCGGCGCCACGGTGATGGAGTCGCCGGTATGCACGCCCATGGGGTCGAGATTCTCGATGGAGCACACGATGATGCCGTTGCCGGCGTGGTCACGCATGACCTCCATCTCATACTCTTTCCAGCCCTCGATGGACTCCTCGACCAGCACCTCGTGGGCGGGCGAGAGCTCCAAGCCCTGGCTCACGATGGAGACGAGCTCCTCGTGGGTATGCGCGATGCCGCCACCGGCACCGCCCAAGGTAAAGCTCGGACGCAGCACGCAGGGATAGCCCACGCGCTCGGCGATAGCCTCGGCGTCGGCCACGCTATAGGCATAGCCCGAGCGCGCGACCTCCAGGCCAATCTCGGCCATGGCCTCGTTAAAGAGCTTGCGGTCTTCGCCGCGCTCGATAGCGGCCAGGTCGCAGCCGATCATCTCGACGCCGTACTTGTCGAGCGTGCCGTCCTTTGCCAGCTCGACGGCGGCGTTCAGACCGGTCTGGCCGCCCAGCGTGGGCAGCAGCGCGTCCGGACGTTCCTTCTTGATCACGCGCTCAATGAACTCGGCGGTGATAGGCTCAACATAGGTGCGGTCGGCAAGACCCGGGTCGGTCATGATGGTTGCCGGATTGGAGTTGACTAGGATGACCTCAAAGCCATCCTCCTTGAGCACCTTGCAGGCCTGGGCGCCGGAGTAGTCGAACTCACAGGCCTGGCCAATAACGATGGGGCCCGAACCAATGACGAGGATGCGCTTGATGTCAGTACGTTTCGGCATGTTAGTTCTCCTCGGTCTCGGTCGCGGCGGTCTCGGCGAAATTCCAGCCCTGCAGACGGTCCTTCGCGGTGTCGATGTCCAGGTAGTTCTCCTCGCCGTCCATGAGTCGCGTAAAGGCGGTAAAGAGGTAGTGGGCATCGGTGGGGCCGGGCGAGGCCTCGGGGTGGTACTGGACCGAGAAGCACGGGGCGTCGAGCAGCTGGATGCCCTCGGCGGTGCCGTCGTTGAGGTTCACGTGCGTCAGGCGAATGCGGCCGAAGCGCTCGTTCATCACGACCGGTGCGATACCGCGACGCACCCAGGCGCACAGGTCGCCGTCGGCCGCATGCTCGGTCTCGCCGCCGGAAAGCTCCGGGATCAGTTTGCCCAGGCTGGGGAACAGCAGGCCAAAGCCATGGTTTTGCGCGGTGATCTCCACGCGACGGCTCACCAGGTTCATAACCGGCTGGTTACCGCCACGGTGACCGAATTTAAGCTTTTCCATTTGGGCGCCGCACGCCAAGCTGATCATCTGGTGACCAAGGCAAATGCCAAAGACCGGCACCTTACCGATCAGCTGCTGCACCTGCTCGTAGGTCTCCACCACGGCATCGGGGTCGCCGGGGCCGTTGGATAAAAAGACACCGTCGGGATTCATGTCGAGGACCTGCTGGGCGGGCGTATCCCACGGCACGACAGTAAGGTCACAGCCGGCGCGGACCAGGCCCTCCAGAATGCCGCGCTTGACGCCGCAGTCGTAGGCGACCACTTTGTGGCGGGCGGGAGCGGCAGGGGCAAGCGCAAAGTCATGCGTAGCGGGCAGGTCGCTCGCGGCAAAAGCGTGGGGCTCAGGGCAACTCACGGTCTTGACCAGGTTCTCGCCCACCAGCGTCGGCGCTGCGGCCAGACGCTCGGCAAGCTTGACGACGTCAAAGATCTCAGTCGAGATAATGCCCATCTTGGAACCGTTGTCGCGCAGGTGGCGCACAAGAGCGCGGGTGTCGACACCCTCGATAGCGACGATGCCGTGGGCACGCAGGTACTCCGGCACGCTGACGGCCGAGCGCCAGTTGGAAGGCGTGGCGCACATGTCGCGGACGATCATGCCGCGCATGGCGGGAGCGCTCGCGGGGCGGGTAGCATCACCGGGGAAGGCCGACTGGACGTCGGTCTCGTCGATGCCGTAGTTACCGATCTGCGGATAGGTCATGGTTACGATTTGGCCGGCATAGCTCGGGTCGGTCATGACCTCAAAGTAGCCCTCAAGCGAGGTGTTGAAGCAGACCTCGCCGGTCGCAGTGCCCTCGGCACCACATGCACGGCCATAAAAAACGGTCCCATCCTCAAGGTACAGGATGCAGGGACCGCAGGTGCCCTTGCTGGTTTTGGCCAGCATGCGCTGGCAAAGCTCGCTGGGCGCGAAGGTGCGGGCAGCAGTGCCCGCAGTATGGTTGTTCGCCATAATTCTCCTTCCCGGTCTCTCCGGACCGGCTTAAAGGTTGGTAGTTAGGCCTTGCGGCATTTTAACCGCAAGTATGCGCCATGGCGTTAATTTCATCGAAATGTTTACGAAATGATAATTATGACTTTCTATGCATAATGATTTTTCTGGGACGGGGAATAAATAATTATTCTGTCATGTATGCAGTTGGCGACAAGGCTCCGTTCTCAGAATGATTTTTTAATCCCCGTCCCAGAAAAATCATCCCGCGCGGGCGCTAGGCTCACACGGGATGATGGCGTCTTATTTGTCCTGCTCAAGCAGATCGGACGGTGTACGGTCGGGCTTGCCACCGCGGAAGATCTCGCGACCGTGCAGGCGATGTTCCAAGTCGCGCTCGGCCTTTTCTTCCGTGATCTTGGTCTGGCTTACCGCCGGGTCCTCAATCAGCGACGACACCGAGTTCACCTGCTTTTGGATGCGCTCGGCAATCGTGTCGTCCATGCTCACGATACGCATCTTCCAGTCGATACTCGTGGCATTTGACGAGCTCTTGGTCCACACAAACGTCAGAATGGCGCTCTGATGACCCCGCGCGGGGAACATGCCAAAGAAGGAATCATGCTGGATATTGCTGTCCTCGTCGATATAGGCGTGCACGTTGTACACCACGCGGTCGATCTTATCGTTGAGCAGCGCGTTGGTCGCAAGCGCCGCGGCCTGAATCTGCCCGTTGGACAGCAGCTCGAGCTCGTTGGCAGACGATGTGTCCAACACCGTTACCTCGACCGTGCCTGTGCGCTCGTCCGCCTCGTCGACGGTAAAGTCGAGCGGGAACTGCGTAAAGCCGTTACCCCACTCAAGGCCGCCCTTCAGTGCCGTGGAAACGGTATCCACCGAAACACTCTCGGACAGGTTGGCAGTGTTCAGGCGGCGCATCACGCCGTAGCCAATCTGCATGCCCACGATCAACACCAGAATGCCGATAACTACGGCCATGGCGGTCTTCGTAATGGTATGGCTCACCTGCGAGCCCGAAGGGTCGTCCTCGGACAGCGGGTCGATCTGTTTTGTCTGGCTTGCGCGATCTTCGCTGCGAAGCTGCGCCAGCGCCGCCTTGTCGCCGCGCTTGGCCGCTGCCTCTTTTTCGCGCATGCGCTCGGTGCGCTTTTTGGCAAGCGTCGGATCCAAAACGCCGGATGCGTCGATCTCGGAGAATAACTCCGTCACTTCTTCCGGAGTCAAAGGGTTCTTCTCAGCCATATACTTCCTGTCATATCAATCAGTCGAGCTCGTGCGCACGCGCACCTTCGAACTGCATTCGATAGTAACGGGCATAGGTGCCGCCGCGGGCGAGAAGCTGCTCGTGCGTACCACGTTCCACAACGCGACCATGCTCGACGGTCGCGATCTCGTCGGCATGTTTAATGGTCGAGAGACGGTGGGCGATGATGATCGTGGTGCGACCGCGCGCCAGGCGCTCGAGCGACTCCTGCACCGCCTCCTCGCTCTCGTTATCCAAGGCGCTCGTCGCCTCGTCCAGGATCAGAATCTTGGGGTTCTTGAGAAACACGCGCGCAATGGCTACGCGCTGCTTCTGGCCGCCCGAAAGACGGCTGCCGCGCTCGCCCACGACCGTGTCGTAGCCCTGCGGCAGCGACTCAATGAAGGCATCGATATTGGCGCGGCGGGCGGCCTCGGCGACCTCTTCTGCCGTGGCGCCCGGCTTGCCGTAGGCGATGTTCTCGCCAATCGTACCGTCAAACAGATAGACATCCTGTTGCACCAGGCCAATGGCGCGGCGCAGGCTCTGCTGCGTCACGTCGCGCACGTCTTGGCCGTCGATGCTGACGGATCCAGCAGCCACGTCATAAAAGCGCGGCAGCAGCGAACACGTCGTGGACTTGCCACCGCCCGAGGGGCCAACCAGGGCAATGGTCTGTCCGGGCTTGATGGACAGATTCATATGGTCGATCACGGGACGAGCCTCTTCATCTGCACCGAGCTCAACGTCCTCGTAGCTAAAGCACACGTCGCGATATTCAACCGCGCCAGCCGTCACCTGCAGGTCCGTGGCATCCGGCTTATCCTGGATATCCGGAGCGGTCGAAAGCACCTCGTCCATGCGCTTAAAGCCGGCGATGGCCTTCTGATACGTTTCGGCCGAATTGACGAGCGTCTCGAGCGGCGTGCAGAACAGCGAAATATAGAGCGCGAAGGTCGCCATATCGACCGCCTGCAGCTGTCCCTGGGCGACCAGCCAACCACCCAGCAGCACCACGATCACGTACAGCACGCCCGAGAGCAGGCCATACGTCGCTGTGTAGACGCCCATGGCGTGATACATATTCTCCTTGGACGAAAGATAGCGGTCGTTAGAGGCGCGGAACTTGGAGCGCTCAGCCTCCTCGTTCGCAAAACTCTTGACCACGCGCATGCCCGCCAGCGAATCCTGCAGCTGAGCATTAATACCGCTGATCTTTTTGCGGTTGTCGCTAAAGACCTCACGCATGCGCATGTTCTGCCAAAACATGATGACCGCAAACACCGCCGTCACCACGGCCATGGCAAGCGCCAGCACCGGGGCAATAGCAAAGAGGATCACAAACGAGCCGACGATCTCGATGCCGCAGATGATAATCCACTCGGGCACGTGGTGTGCCGCCTCGCAGATATCGAACAGGTCGTTGACCACGCGGCTCATCATGTCACCCGAGCTGTTGCGATCGAAATACGCAAAGCTAAAGCGCTCGTACTGATCGAACAGGTCCTCGCGCATCTTGGACTCCATGCGCGCGCCCATCACGTGGCCCCAGTAACTCACAAAGTAGCGACAGGCGCAACGGATGGCATACATCAGCACCAGGCCAACCGCGATCA
Source organism: uncultured Collinsella sp. (assembly GCA_965151385.1). Lineage (GTDB taxonomy): Bacteria > Actinomycetota > Coriobacteriia > Coriobacteriales > Coriobacteriaceae > Collinsella. Next base: position 17,807 of record CBCTZJ010000006.1, read on the forward strand.
TACCGAGCGCCTGCATAATAGCAGCCTGACCCTGGGTAAAGAGCCCGCCAGTCAGATTGCGCAGGATAATGGGAAACGCCAAGTCAATGGCGGCAAGCACCAGGGCGCAAACAGTATCGGCAACAAAAAGCCCCATCTGGGGCTTGTAGTAAGAAAGAAACCTTTTCAGCATAATCACCTTACGCGGTTTTACCAAACCGCGTTTCGTCTCGACGCTGCAAGTGCTCCATTTGGACAATCTGGCCTTCAATCGTCGGTCGCGTATATCCATACGCTTCCCTCCTCTTTTAGGCCACCTTGTCTCAAATGGAGCACTTTCGCTGACTTACACAAACCTGCGGGATCATCCCCGCTCGTTAAAGCTCGGCCCCGCCTAGTCGGTGCGCGATGCTGTCGCAGGCAAGCGCGCCTACGACGGTCTTGGCGTCTTCGATCTTGCCGTCGAGCACGGCGTCGATCAGCTCGTGCAGCGGCACCAGATCCACGTTGACAAACTCGTCATCATCGGGGTTGGGCGCATCAAACTCGAGCTTGGTGGCCAGGTAGATGTGAATGATCTCGTCACAGAAGCCGCAGGACGTGACAATCGACGTCAAAAAGCGAATGCGACCGGCCCTAAAGCCCGTCTCCTCATGCAGCTCACGCTTGGCGCAATCGAGCGGGTCCTCGCCTGGATCGAGCTTGCCGGCGGGAATCTCGACCGTCACGCGGTCGATGGCGGTGCGGTACTGACGCACCAGTACGATCTTGCCGCTCTCGGTCAGTGCCACAACGGCCGCCGCACCCGGATGGCGAACGATATCGCGGGCGCTGCGGTGACCGTTGGGCAGTTCAACCTCAAGACGGTGGACGTCGAGGATCTTGCCCTTCCAGGCGCACTCCTCCGAAAGAATCTTCTCGTGCAGCTCGGCATCGTGCGGGTCGTCGTCGCCCAGCACCAGCGCCGGCTCGTCAGCGACCTCGCCACCAGGCTCGCCCTCGGCGTGCCCATACATGCGGCTGTCCTCTTCGACGATCTGCGCGTCCACGAGCTCTTCGTTCTTCTCGTCCATCCGTCTCATCCCTCTCGGACTTTAGGCATCCCAGGCGTCGCGGCCACGCAGCGCGCGCAGACCGATGTCATGACGCAGGGTCTTGCCCTCAAAATCAATCTTTTCGCAGGCCTCGTAGGCAAGGTTGCGAGCGTTCTCGAACGTGTCGCCCAGCGCGGTCACGGCAAGCACTCGGCCACCGTTGGTCACGAGCTGACCGTCCACCACGGCGGTGCCGGCATGGTACACGGTCACGTTCTCCATGGCCTCGGCGTCGGCGATGCCGGTGATGACTTTGCCCTTCTCGTAGCTGCCGGGGTAGCCCGCGCTCGTCAGGACAACAGCCACAGCCCACTCGTCACGCCAGTCGAGTTCAATCTGATCGAGCTCACAGTTGGCACAAGCCAGCATGACCTCGACCAGGTCGTTCTTGAGGCGCGGCAGCACGACCTGCGTCTCAGGGTCGCCAAAGCGGGCGTTGAACTCCAGCACCTTGGGGCCGGCGGGGGTAAGCATAAAGCCGCCGTACAGGCAGCCGCGGTAGTCGATGCCCTCGGCGGCGAGCTCGGCCACGGTCTGCTCCATGACCTTCACCATGGTGGCGTGCTCCTCGTCGGTCACGATGGGCACCGGGCTGTAGACGCCCATGCCACCGGTGTTGGGGCCCTTGTCGCCCTCGAGTGCACGCTTGTGATCCTGCGAGGTGGCCATAGGACGCACGGTCTTGCCGTCGGTAAAGGCCAGCAGCGAGCACTCGGGGCCGGTCAGCATCTCCTCGATGACCACGGTATTGCCGGCATCACCAAAGGTGCCACCAAAACACTCACGCACGGCCTCTTCGGCCTGCGCAAGCTCAGTCGCCACGATAACGCCCTTGCCTGCAGCCAGGCCGTCAGCCTTCACGACCAGCGGGGCGCCCTGCTCGCGCACGTAGTCAAGAGCCGAAGCCTCGTCGGTAAACGAGCCATAGGCTGCCGTCGGAATGCCGGCACGCTCCATGAGTTGCTTGGAGAACAGCTTAGAGCCCTCCATCTGAGCGCCCTCGGCACCCGGGCCAAAGCAGGGAATACCAGCCGCACGCACGGCGTCGGCAACGCCCACCACGAGCGGAGCCTCGGGGCCAATTACCACGAGTCCGCATCCGTGGCTCTGCGCAAACGCCGCCACGGCCGCAGGATCGCAATCGTCGAGAACCACGTTCTCGCCGCAGCTCGCGGTGCCGCCGTTACCCGGCGCAATGTAGAGCTTGCCGGCGCGCGGTGATGCAGCGAGCTTAGCTGCCAGAGCATGCTCGCGGCCGCCGCTGCCCAACAACAGGATGTCGATGGTTTGAGTGTCCGCCTTCAAGGGTGCCTCCTCTATGGATGAACGGCCCGCTCCGCGCGAGCCCTTTGCAAGCAAATATACCCCTCGGCCGCCCATCTGGACTGCAAAGGGGTATATCGCAATAACCAAATAACGCCGATTACTTCCAGAATCGGTTGATGATCTGCTCGCGACCGGCGCCAACGCCGATGAACGTCACGCGGGTGTGTGCCAGATCCTCGATAAACGCCACGTAGTCCTGAGCCTCCTGCGGCAGCTCATCAAAGCTGCGGCAGCCGGTGATGTCGCACTTCCAGCCAGGGAGCTCCTCGTAGATGGGCTTGGCATGCTCAAAACGCACCTGGTGCTCGGGCACGCTCGTGTAGCGCTCGCCGTCGACGTCATAGGCAACGCACACCTTAATGGTGTCGAAGGCCGAAAGCACGTCGAGCTTGGTCACGGCGATATCGGTGAGGCCGTTGACGCGCGAGGCATAGTTGGCGATAGGGCCGTCAAACCAGCCGCAACGACGACGGCGACCGGTGGTCACGCCGTACTCGTGGCCCTCCTCGGTCAGCGTGTGGCCGGCCTCGGTCTCATAGGAAAGCTCGGTGGGCATGGGGCCCGAACCGACGCGGGTGATATAGGCCTTCATGACGCCTAGCACGCGGTCGACGTTCTTCATGCCGACGCCGGAACCGGTAATGGCGCCGCCGGCGGTGCAGTTAGAAGACGTCACGTACGGATAGGTGCCGTGATCGATGTCGAGCAGCGTCGCCTGGGCGCCCTCAAACAGCAAATCCTTGCCCTCATCAATCATGTTGTTGAGCAGCAGGCTCGTCTCGGTGATGTAGGGGCGCAGGCGCTCGGCCATAGGCAGGTACTCGTCGCAAATCTGATCCACAGTGTAGGTGGGCAGGTGGTAGATGAGCTCCAGCTCGGGGTTCACGCGGGCAAGAGCGGTCTCCAGCTTATCGCGGAACAGCGCCTCGTCCAGCATGTCCTGCATACGCAGGCCGATGCGGGCCATCTTGTCCTGGTAGCACGGACCGATGCCGCGCTTGGTGGTACCGATGTTCTTCTTGCCGAGCTTCTGCTCAAAGGCGCCATCCAGATCGATGTGGTACGGCATGATGACATGCGCGTTGCCGCTGATCTTGAGATTCTTGGTGGTGATGCCGTCGGCCTCGAACATGTCGATCTCCTCAAGGACGACCTTGGGGTTGACGACGCAGCCGTTACCGATCACCGACACGTGGTCGGAATACATGATGCCGGAGGGCACCTGGTGCAGGCCGTACTTCTTGCCGTTGACGACGATGGTGTGGCCGGCGTTGTTGCCGCCCGAATAGCGCACGACGGCATCAAAGTCGCCGGCGACCAGGTCGCAGATCTTACCCTTGCCCTCATCGCCCCACTGGGCACCGACCAAAACGGTTGACGGCATGTTTACTCCTCACATTCATGGACTGTCCGCACACCGCAAGTGCGCAGAAGCACAAAACATTCCCAGTATACCCGTGCAACGGGCGCCTGTCCTACTCCTCGGTATGCGCCCCATCAAGCTCATAGAACTTGGTGGATGCCGGCAGGAACATCAGGTCGACGTCGCCAATCGGGCCCGAACGGTTCTTGGCCACGACGATACGCGTAACGCCCTCGTCGGGTCGGTCGTCGCGCGAGGCCTCGGCCTCGTCGGCGGATCGGTCCAAGAACATGACGATATCGGCATCCTGCTCGATGGAGCCCGATTCACGCAGGTCGGACAGCTGCGGGCGCTTGCCGGTACGGGATTCAACCTGACGCGACAGCTGCGACAGCGCGATCAGCGGAATCTTGAGCTCCTTGGCCATAATCTTCAGGCCACGCGACATCTCGGAGACCTCGACGGTGCGGCTCTCGGAACGACGTCCCGGCGGGGGGCTCACCAGCTGCAAGTAGTCCAGGATGATGATGGCCTTCTCCTTGTTATGGAGCATGCGGCGGCTCTTGGCGCGAATCTCGGTCACCGTGGTGCCGGGCGTATCGTCAATCAGAATATCGAGCTTGGACAGCGTCTGCGTGGCCTCATTGATGTTGGCCCACTGCTCGGGGCTAATGCGACCCGTACGGAAGTCGCTGATCGAGATCATGGCATAGGCGCAAATCAGACGCTGGGCAATTTCCTTGCCCGACATCTCCAGCGAGAAGAAGCCGACGGTATAGCCGGCGGCGGCGGCATTGAGTGCCAAGTTCAGGGCGAACGACGTCTTACCCACGGCGGGGCGGGCGCCGATAATGATGAGCTGGCCCTCGCGGAAGCCCATGAGCATACGGTCGAGCGACGGGAAGCCCGTGGGCACGCCTGCAGCCTGACCGCCAGCCTTGCACACTTCCTCGGCCTCGTTATATGCCTCGACCATAAACTCGGTCAGCGTCTTGTAGCTCGACTTAACCTCACGCGCCGTGACCTTGAGCAGTTTGCTCTCGGCCAGCTCCACGACCTCTTTGGTGTCGGTGGGGGCGTTGTAGGCCAGCGCGTTGATCTCGTTGGTGGCGCCAATCAGCTCGCGCAGCATCGAGTCGCGGCGAACGATGGCGGCATGGTGCTGCCAGTTGACGAGCGACAGAGTCTGTCCCATCAGCTCCAAAATGTACGCCTCGCCGCCCACGGCATCGAGCTTGTTGATGCTTCGCAGGTAATCGATCAGCGAGATAGAGTCAATGGGGATGCGACTGTTATACATATCGACCATCGCGGTATAGATGGTCTTATGAATGGGCCGGTAGAAGTCATCGGGCTGCAGCTCGACCTGGGCCTCTTCGACCACATCGGGCGAGAGCAGCATAGCGGCCAGCACGTTGGCCTCTGCATCTTGGTTTTGGGGGAGACCCAACTTGGAGCCACGGTCCTCGACCGTCAGCCCCGTCTCCCTATCGTCATATGCCATGAGCATCCTCATTCATATCGCTTGCGAGCATCCATAGTATCAGCCACGGCTATAAATCGAGCCGCGCCTTGGCAATCATCACCGAACCAAACGGATGAACGGTCCTATACACGGGACCGCATCTCAATGACTGCTATGAACTCACCCGGCGCAAAAAATAAAAGGGCGCCCTGGTCTCCCAGAGCGCCCTTCTTAGAACAAGATTGTTGCGTTGCAGCAAATGCTACTCGGCAGCAGCCTCGGTCTCGACCTCGGCGGTCTCGGTCTCGGCGACCTCAGCGGTCTCCTCAACCTCAGCCTCGGCAGCGAGCTCCTCGGCGGTAACGCCGACGAGAACGACAACCTCGGCCTTGATCTCGCGGTACAGCGAGATAGCGACGGTGTGGGCACCGGCAACCTTGATGGGCTTACCGAGCTCGACGCGCTTGCGGTCGATATCCATACCGAGCTGATCCTTGATGGCGTCAGCGATCATAGCGGCGGTAACGGAGCCAAAGAGGATGCCCTCGTCGCCAACCTTGACGTCAACGGTGACCTGCTTGCCCTCGAAGGCAGCCTTGGTCTCGTTGGCGGTAGCCAGACGGACGGCCTCGCGCTTGGCGATGTTGTTGCGACGCTCGTCAAGCTGCTTGAGGTTGCCCTTGGTGGCGGCAACAGCGAGCTTCTTGGGGAACAGGAAGTTCTCAGCGTAACCCTGAGCGACCTCTACGACGTCACCCTCGCCGCCCTTGCCCTTGATCTCATCGAGAAGAATAACCTTCATGATGCGTCTCCCTTCTTAGCCGCGGTCGCGGTTGCCACGAGAGGAAACCACGGGGACGGTGTACGGCAGGAGAGCCATCTCGCGGGCGCGCTTGATGGCGTTGGCGATGTCATGCTGATGCTGCGTGCAAGCGCCAGTGACGCGACGGGGCTTGATCTTGCCACGGTCGGTCATGTACTTACGGAGAAGCTGAGTGTCCTTATAGTCGATGAACTCAGTGTTCTCCTTGCAGAACTGGCAGTACTTACGACGCGGCTGACGTGCAGAATAATCATTAGCCATGTCAAAATACCTTTCGTTTGGCAACTTCGGCGAGCCGAAGCCGCCTCTCACTCAAAAATAGGTGAACAACCCTTAGAACGGGATGTCCTCATCGTAGACGTCGACCGCGGGCGGCGTAGCCACCGGTGCGGCAGGACGTGCTGCGGGCGCGGGAGCTGCGGGGGCGTAACCGCCCTGATCGTAGCCACCCTGGCCACCACGGGAGCTCATAAACTCGATCTCATCGACGATGACCTCAAGCTTGCTCCTGCGCTGACCGTCGCGCTCCCAAGAGCTGTAGCGCAGCTTGCCCTCGATCGCGACCTTGTTTCCCTTTGCCAGGAAACGGCTCACGGCCTCGGCGCGGGTGCCGAACATAGTGCAGTCGACAAAGTTGGGATAGTCCTCCCACTCGCCAGTCTGCGCGTTGCGGCGACGATCGTTCACGGCGACGCCAAAGGACAGAACCTGGGTTCCGCCGGCGGTGGCGCGCAGCTCGGGATCGCGGGTGAGGTTACCGGTGATGTTCACTCGATTGATGCTCATAACTCACTACTTCCTCTTGGGGCACAAGCCCAGTCCAAAACGACAGTCTTACTCCTGGTCGTCGCGACGGACGATCATGTGGCGGACCACAGCGTCGGTGATGCGCAGGACGCGATCAAGCTCGGCGATCTGGGTAGGATCTGCGTGGAAGTTGATGAGGGTGTAGTCACCATCGGTGAGGTCGTTGATCTCGTAGGCGAGCTTGCGCTTGCCCCACTCGTCAACGGAGTCGACCTTGCCAGCGCCCTCAGCGATCGTGGTATCGATACGCTTCATAACAGCGAGACGAGTCTCGGGGTCGAGCGACGGGTCAACAAAGAACAGCAGTTCATAAGCCTTCATATTGTCACCTCCTCTGGGCAAATGTGGCTTCAGGTCGTGAAGGTGCGCCTGAAGCAGGAAAAGACTTGGTAATAATATCTTTCAACCTCCCAGGCTGCAAGAATATACAGCTACAACCTCATGACCTCCACATATACCCATGCTTACACGGCACTTCTCGCGTATTCCAACCAAATGCTGACCAAGAGCTTGACGAATTCGATAGCAGGATACGCTGCGGCGAGGACAACCTGAGTCAAACCGCAGGTCGCCGATTGCAGGGTTGTGGTCACGAAATGCATACCACCGGTTCGATCGATTGCCTCAAAATTTTTAAATTCGCTGCCACGTCATTCATGAATACCTATTTTGAACAGATCATCGAGCGGGATCTGGCTGGTCAGAATGCTTTTTTAGTACTCATCTGGCACATGCCGGATACGGGTGCGGAGCGAGCGCTTTAAAAAATGCCAAGTTTTCTGTTTGCACTTTTCGATTCCTCGTGTATACTGACTTTCGCATTTAACGGAGAGTTGTCCGAGTGGCCGAAGGAGCACGATTGGAAATCGTGTAGGCGTCAAAAGCGTCTCCAGGGTTCAAATCCCTGACTCTCCGCCAGTTAATTCCAAAGCAGGCCTTAGTGCCTGCTTTGTTTTTACCCCACGCGGAGGGGTGGCAGAGTGGTTGAATGCGGCGGTCTCGAAAACCGTTTGGCCTGTATAAGGTCACGAGGGTTCGAATCCCTCCTCCTCCGCCATTTTGGTTGAGAAAGCTCCCGGGAATGGGGGCTTTTTTGTTTTGAGTCCCTTACAAATAAATACGGCGGAGGAGGAGGGATTCGAACCCGCCAGGGCGCGGAGCGTAAAGAAAACGCGCCGGTGGCGCGTTTTTAGCGCAGCGCGGTCGGCGCAAGCCGACCGAATAAATTTTGAGCTCCGCTCAAAATTTGGACATCCCTCCTATTCAGCCACGCCCCCATCGCATTCAGCATCAACCCAGATCCCCAAACACGTACATCACCCTCCAAAAACGGCATTGTTCGACATCTTTGGAGGGTGATGTACATGCTTGGGCCCTATGACCGTACCCAGTCCCGACCGTTTGCCGAGCAATAGGGTCGCGATCGTCGCCGAACATGTACTATGTACGGGCATTGTCCAATCCCGTAACTCAAAGGACCCCATCTTGCCCGTCGTCGCCGCCATAACCGTTACCTCACATGCCTCGGATGCCATGGTCGCTATCCCATTTTGGCTCGAGATGTTCGCCGTTGTCGCCGCATCGATCTCGGGTGTGCTGGTTGCGCGCGAACACAAGCTCGACCTGGTGGGCGCGGTCGCACTCGCGGTAGTCTGCGGTCTGGGCGGCGGTCTTTTGCGCGACATGACACTCCAGGTCGGCAACGTCTACATCCTCAACCAGCCAATGGCGCTGCCGCTCTCCATCGCCACGGCGGCCATCATTTACATCTTCCCGGCAATCGTCGATAAGCCCGACAAACTCATCCCCCTGCTCGACATCATCTCGGTCGGCATCTATGCGGCAACCGGCGCAGACAAGGCACTGGTCTACGGATTTGCACCCGTCGTTTGCATCATGATGGGCTTTTTCACCGCGGTGGGCGGCGGCATGCTGCGCGACGGCTTTATGGGCGTGGTTCCGGGCATTTTCCAACGCACCAACTTTTATGCCATCGCGGCCATCGCCGGATCGGCAAGCTATGTAAGCCTCGTCATGAGTGGCTTGGTCAGCAATGTCGCCGCGCTGGTCGTATGCGTTATCGTGACCATGGGTCTGCGCTGGCTCTCGCTGCGCTTTGACATCAAAAGCCCCACCGAAGAAGACATCGCGCACTTTTTACATCGCAAAAAGTAGATAGCACGGCACGACCTTTCGAAATGCAACCGAGAGGTTCTTTTAGAGCGCTCGCACGTTGGGTACCCTGTTAGATATATGCCGAGTATCTAACGAAGGATTCACTATGCCTTGCAACCTAGAACCGTCGACCAAGCGCCACAAAGCGCAGGCCCGCATCGCCCTCCTATTCGTACTGATTGCGCTTGCGCTGACCGTACTTCCCACGGCGTCGTTCGCCGGCACAGACACCGCGGGCAACGTACTCGCAACCGAAGCTGACTCAAATCCGTCTGGCGCCGAGGGCGACCTGTACTGGGCTGGCCAAAGCCTTAACCTGGACGATGCCTCCATCGGCCGCGATATTATCGCGGCAGGCGACAGCCTATCGATTCGCGACTGCACCGTAGGCGGCGCCATTCGCCTGGCGGCGCGCACCATCGATATCTCCAAAACCGCAATCGATGGCAGCGTGACGGTAGCCGGTCAGCACGTCGTGCTCAACACCGGTAGCACCGCCAACTGTTTTTACGCGATGGGCGATACTGTTGCCCTGCGAGGCTCCACCAAGTCGGCAGCACTTGCAGGCGATACGGTGACCATCGACGGCACCGTCGAGGGCGATGTCGAGGTTTGGGCCGACAAGCTCGTCTTGGGCAAAAACGCCCGCATCACCGGCACCGTGAGCGCGCATGTTTCCGAGGACCCCGAGCGGGCCGAGGGCGCTCAGGTCGGAGCCCTCAAGATCGACCGTACCGAGAACGAGAACACCTCAACGATTAACGACACCATCGGCGGCATCGTCGCCGCGGCGCTTTCCACCTGCTTTGTCGCGATCCTCCTCGAGCTCGTCTTTCCGCGCGCGACCGCCAGCGCCGCCGGCATGCTTCGTCAACGACCTACCCCTCTGTGGGTGAGCGGTCTTTTGGGCACGGTGGCCGCCGTTCCCGCCGTCCTGTTGCTCATCATCTCGATTGCAGGTCTGTCACTCGCCGGAGCTCTCATGTGCGCCGTGATCGGTATCGCTCTGGTCTCGGCGGCGTTTACGGGCACCGCGATCGCACGCATGATCGGACACAGCCAGAACCGCTACGCCATGGCCGCCGTGGGCGGTATCGCCGCGGGCGCACTCACGGCACTTCCCCTTATGGGCAGCTTTGTCAGCGGCGTAGCCTTCGTCTTTACGCTCGGCTACGTCATCCAGATCATCTGGCGCAACGCCCGCCTCAAGCCGCAGCAGGCCGCCAATACTCCGGGCCTTCCTTCCGCCTAGCCGTCAACCGCCACAAAGGGGACAGACACCTTTGCGGTGGTGCAGACCAACTCAATCCCTGTGCACCAAAAGGGCGCCGACCATCGCGGTCGACGCCCTTTCTTGTTAGACGCTATAAAGCCCAGCGCTTATTTGTTGACCTGGCCGGCGCGGACGGCAGCCTTCTTGCGGTCGGTGGCGTTGAGCAGACGCTTGCGTAGGCGGATGTTCTTGGGAGTAATCTCGACCAGCTCGTCGTCGGCGATGTACTCCAGCGCCTCCTCCAGCGAGAAGGTGCGGGGCGGCACCAGCTGGACGGAGATATCGGAGGTCGAGGAACGCTGGTTGCCCAGGTTCTTGGTACGGGCGATGTTGACGACCATGTCGCCAGCCTTGCTGCGCTCGCCCACGATCATGCCCTCGTAGCACTCGGTGCCCGGCTCAACAAACAGCTGGCCGCGCTCCTGCAGCGTACCCAGAGCGTAGGCAACGGCCTTCTCGGTGGTCATGGAGATCATGGCGCCGTTCTGACGGTTGCCGATCTCGCCGGCGTAGGGACCGTACTCCAGGAAGGTGTGGTAGAACACGCCCTCGCCGTGGGTGACATTCATGATGCGGTTCTTAAGACCCATGATGCCGCGGGTCGGGATCTTAAACTCGAGGTGCGTCACGATGCCCGAGGTGTCCATACTCGTCATGATGCCGCCGGAGGTACCGAAGACCTCAACGACCTTGCCCGAGTACTCGTCCGGGCACTCGACGACAGCCTGCTCGACGGGCTCCATCTTGTTGCCGTTCTCGTCCTTCTTAAACAGAACGCGGGGACGGCCGACCTGGAACTCAAAGCCCTCGCGGCGCATGGACTCCATCAGGACGGACAGGTGCAGGATGCCGCGGCCCGAGACCTCGACGCCGCTCTTGTCCTCGAGCTCCTCGATCTTCATGGTCACGTTGTTCTCGGCCTCGTTGAACAGGCGCTCCTTAAGCTGACGGGCGCCCACGATGTCGCCATCGCGGCCGACGAGCGGGGAGGTCGAGGCCTCAAAGACGATGGACAGGGTCGGCGGGTCGATCTCGATGGGCTCGAGCTCGACGGGGTTCTCGGGGTCGGTGTAAACATCGCCGATATCGGTGCGGTCAATACCCACGACAGCAGCGATATCGCCAGCGCCGACTTCCTGGCACTCGGTACGGCCCAGGTAGTCGAAGGTAAAGAGCTGCTTGACGGTAGCGGTGGCACTGGAGCCATCGTTCTTGACAACCAGGATCTGGTCGCCCTGGTGGATGGTGCCGGAGTACACGCGACCGATGCCGATACGACCAACGAAGTTGGAGTGGTCGATGGTCACGCATTGCATGGCCAGCGGGGCGTTCTCGTCAACCTCGGGCGCGGGCATATCGTCGATGATCATGTCGAGCAGCGGGTACATGTCCATATTGCCGTCGTTAGGGTCAAGGCGGGCAAAGCCATTCATGGCGCTGGCGTAGACCACGTGCTCCATGGCGAACTCAAGCTGGTCGTCGGTGGCGCCCAGGTCGGCCATGAGGTCCAGGCAGTCGTTGTAGGCCTTCTCGGGGTTGGCGCCCGGACGATCGATCTTGTTGATGACGATCATGATCTTAAGGCCGGTGTCGATGGCGTGACGCAGCACGAAGCGGGTCTGGGGCATGGGGCCCTCAAAGGCATCGACCAGCAGCAGGGCGCCGTCGGCCATACGCAGCACGCGCTCGACCTCGCCGCCAAAGTCAGCGTGGCCCGGGGTGTCGATGACGTTGATCTTAACGTCCTTGTACTCGATAGAGATGTTCTTGGCGAGAATCGTAATGCCGCGCTCGCGCTCCTGGTCGTTAGAATCCAGGACGCGGTCCTCGACCTGCTGGTTGGCACGGAAGGCGTCCGTGGCACGCAGGAGCTTGTCGACCATCGTCGTCTTGCCGTGGTCGACGTGAGCGATGATGGCGATGTTCCTCAGATTGTCTACGCACATGTAGTTCCCCTATCTTCTATCTATATACAACCGGCACGCGTATGCGACCCGCCCAGCAACACAACGTTCGGCGGGAATTTTGAGCCTTTTACCGAAAACTCGTTTATTTTAGCGATTTTAGATAAGAGGGGTTTCCTCGCCTGCAGGTTCAGGGTCGCTCCACATAAAACCATCGCCGGCGCCCACACCCTCGTACAGTACGTATGCCGAAAAGCCGCTCTCGAGCGTCGTCTCAAAGAAACTCACAAGCAGGGCGTCATGGTAGCCGCCATCGATCTCGACACAACCGGTGTAGCCGATGGCGTAACGGGCGATGCGACCCAGGCCCTCGTCCTTAAGGCCCATCTTGTGCTCGGAGATAAAGTTGGTGGCAGCCTCGAGGCATGCCTCCTCGCCGTCCTCGTCGAGTGCCGCCAGATAGCGGTTGGACACGGCGTCTTCGATCGCAACGACAACGCCGGGGTTCTCACCAGCGGCCAGGTCGTCTAAAAATGCCCCGATGAGGTCGCACACCATGGCGTCGAGCTCGGCGGAGACGTTTCCGGCGTCCTGCATATCCTGTGCCATTTTTAGACCTTCCCATCGAGTCCGGCGTCGTTACATCTCTTGTGCCTCGGCAGCGATCTTGGCGGCGGCGTCGCGGGCGCGCATCATATCGGCGGCGCGCTTATCGAGTACCTTGATCTGGTTAGTCAGCATCACGGCATCGACCACGCCCCAGATGACCAAGCCCGTCGAAATCGAAAACCCAAGCGCACCAACTGTACCACGAAGGCGCGATGAGATTACCGCGACAAGTGCGGAGGCGGCAACCATCTTGATAAAGGAGGCACGGCGCTCGCGAAGTGTGCGGGCCTGCGTCACATAGGCAATGCGTGCGGCCTCGGATGCCTCCGAGCGCATCTGGGCCTCGCGGGCAATGGCGGCGGCCTCGGCTGAAACGCCGCGACCCATCAGTGCACACTCCGTCTCATGGCTACTCGTCATTTAAAAATCATCGGGCGAGAGCGTATGGACGAACTCGTCGAACTTCTCAAATTCCTGCTCGTCATCGACTTCCTCGGCAACCGGAGAGACGGTCCCCAGGCGGTTCATGATGTCGTCCTCAACAAACATGGGAGCATTGCTGCGCACGGCGAGGGCGATGGCATCGCTCGGACGCGCATCGATCCTATGCTCGTTGCTGTCGGCCAAAACAACGACCGTCGCATAGAACACGGGAGGCTCGGCACGGACAATCTCGATGCGCTCGAGTTTTGCATCCAGGGCATCAAGCGTGTCGAGCAGCAGGTCATGGGCGATCGGGCGCTCGGCACGACCGCTGTCGATACCGCGGCTAATAGCCGCAGCCTCAAACGAACCAGTTTGGATAGAAAGGGAGCGCAGCGGCGCAGGGGAGTCCGATTTGCTGCAGCGCTCGCGAAGTACGATAAGCGATGGCACGGGACCGGCGGCCATGACGATGGTCTCTATGTCGACACGAACCATGGAACACCTCCGGTACGTAGCGGTTAACACGCGGCGCCTTCGCCGCATTGAATAGCTATACTACCCAATCTTTCGCACAGCACACAAAACCAAAATGAGTTTTATCACACACAAGAAAAAAGCCCCGAGGCCATGCCTCGAGGCTCTTCACAGTTTTGATGGTGGACCTGACAAGATTCGAACTTGTGACCTCCCGGTTATCAGCCGGACGCTCTAACCAACTGAGCTACAGGTCCATCATGGTGGAGGTTAGGGGGATCGAACCCCTGACCTCAGGCTTGCAAAGCCCGCGCTCTCCCAGCTGAGCTAAACCCCCACGGAGACAGTAATAAACACCCCAGCGGCGACTCGGCTCTCGCTGGGGTGTTTATTGCGAAAGAAAGTGGTGGACCTGACAAGATTCGAACTTGTGACCTCCCGGTTATCAGCCGGACGCTCTAACCAACTGAGCTACAGGTCCATCGCGCAAGGGATATATTAGACGAGTCGTTACGCGCGCGTCAACAACTTTTTTGAAAATCTTTGGAGGGTGTTCGCCCCGGCCGCACGGCGGCATGTGAAGTCGCCTGCTCGGACAGTCCTGACTCGCGCAGAGAGCACATTAAGTGCTCTCTGGCTCGTGCGGAACTCGCGATCGACTTCACATGCCGCCGTGCGGCCGGGGCGAACGCGAGTCCCGAGGTTTTCAAAAAAGCGGTCGGCGCGCAGTGCGCCGACCGCCGATATATGGGGTCTGATATTTTCTACCAGCTAGGGCCTCTTACTCGTCTAGGAGATCCTCTGGCATGTCGTTGCCGTCGCCTAGGTCGACTGGGGTATTTTCGGCATCGACCGTTGCCTCGGCCTCGGCGCCTTCGCCTTCGGGCTTTTCCTTAGCTGCTGTCATGCGGGCTACGGCGCATACGCGGTCGTTGTCGTCGACGGTCATCATCTTGACGCCCTGGGTGGCTCGGCCGGTCTGGCTAATCTCATCGGTCTTGACGCGAATGACCGTCGCGCCTTCCGTCACGATGAACAGCTCGTGCTGCGGACCCACCGTCTTCATGGCCGCGAGGTTTCCCTTACGCTCGGTCATCTGGATGGTGTAGACGCCCTGACCGCCGCGGTTCTGCTCCGGATAGTCCGCGACCGGCGTGCGCTTGCCGTAGCCGCGCTCGGTGATGACAAACAGGTCGCCGTTGCCGTTGGTAACCTCCATACCCAAAACGCTCACGCCGTCCTTCATGCTAATACCGCGAACGCCGCTGGTGTCGCGTCCCGTGGCGCGAACCTGGTCCCCGGGGAACATGATCGCCTTGCCTGCAGTAGTGGCCAGGATGATCTTGTCGCCCTCGCGCACACGGCGCACGGCGAGCAGCGCGTCGTCGTCCCTCAGGTTGATGGCGATCAGGCCATCACGGCGGCTGCGGTCGTAAGCGCTCATCACGGTCTTCTTGACCATGCCGCTCTTGGTGGCAAACATCAGGTACTCGTCGGCGGGGAACTCGCGACAGCTGATGACGCTCGCGATCTTCTCGCCTTCCTCAAAGGGCAGCAGGTTGACGATCGCGGTGCCGCGCGCCTGGCGCGTACCCACCGGCAGCTCGTGCACCTTCAGGCGGTAGACCTTGCCCTTGCTCGAGAAGAACAGCACGTACTCGTGCGTGGATGCGATAAACATCTCGTCGATGACGTCGTCCTCTTTAAGGTTGACGCCCGACACGCCCTTGCCGCCGCGCTTCTGGGCGCGGTAGGCAGCCACCGGGATGCGCTTCACGTAGCCGGTGTGGGTGATGGTCACGACCATGTCCTCGTCGGCGATGAGGTCCTCGACATCCAGATCCTTTTCGACATGGCTGATCTCGGTGCGGCGTTTGTCGCCGAACTTTTTCGAAATCTCGCGCATCTCCTCCTTGATGACGCCCAGGATCTTCTCCTCATGCGCCAGCAGGTCCTCGTAGTAGGCGATGGCGCGGCGCAGACCGTCCAGCTCTTCCTGGATCTTGTCGCGCTCCAGGCCAGTCAGGCGGCGCAGCTTCATCTCGAGGATGGCCGTGGTCTGCTCGGGCGTAAAGCCAAAGCGCTCGATCAGGCGGCCGCTTGCCTCGGAGTCGGTCTGCGAGGAACGGATAATGCTGATGACCTCGTCGATATGGTCGAGAGCCATCAGATAGCCCTCGAGGATATGGGCGCGCGCCTGGGCCTTCTTAAGGTCAAAGCGGGTGCGGCGGGTGACGACGTCAACCTGGTGGTCGATGTAGTGCTGCAGCATCTCGCGCAGGCTCAGGCATTTGGGAACGCCGTTGACGAGCGCCAGGTTGTTGGCGCCAAAGGTCGTCTGTAGCGAGGTGTACTTATACAGGTTGTTGAGCACGACCTGCGGAATGACGCCCTTCTTGAGCTCGATGACCAGACGGATGCCCTTTTGGTTGGACTCGTCGCGCATGTCCGAGATGCCCTCGATGCGCTTGTCGTTCACGAGCTGGGCGATCTTCTCCTGCAGGGTGCCCTTGTTGACCATGTAAGGGATCTCGGTAAAGACCAGGCGGCTGCGGCCGGTCTTGGTGGATTCCACGTGGGCCTTGGCTCGCACGGTAATGGAGCCGCGACCGGTCTCGTAGCTCTGCCTAATGCCGGCGCTGCCCATGATGATGGCACCGGTGGGGAAGTCCGGACCGGGCATGATCTGCATAAGCTCGTCGACGGTGGCGTCGGGATTGTCGATCAGGTAGCAGGTGGCCTCGATCGCCTCGGTGAGGTTATGCGGGGCGATATTGGTGGCCATGCCGACGGCGATGCCCTGGCTGCCGTTGACCAGCAGGTTGGGAAAGCGCGCGGGCAGCGCCACGGGCTCGGCGAGCGACTCGTCGTAGTTGGGCTGCCAGTCGACGGTATCCTTTTGCAGGTCGCGCAGCAGCTCCATGGCAGGCTTTGCCAGGCGGCTCTCGGTATAACGCATGGCCGCCGCGCCGTCGCCATCGATGTTGCCGAAGTTGCCGTGGCCATCGATGAGCGGTGTGCGCATGGAGAACCACTGCGCCAGACGAACCATGGCCTCGTAAACCGCGAAGTCACCGTGCGGATGGTACTTGCCGATAACTTCGCCGACCGTCCAGGCCGACTTCTTATGCGGGCGGTTGGGGTAGATGCCGCTCTCGTTCATGGCGTACAGGATGCGGCGGTGCACCGGCTTTAGGCCGTCGCGCACGTCCGGCAGGGCGCGCGCCGTGATGACCGACATCGAGTACTCGATGAACGACTGCTTCATCTCGCGGCCGAACTCTGAAATCTGGAGCTGACCGCCGTTGATGTCCTCGCCGGCCGAAGCGCCACGATCGACCGCGCCGAAGCTCTCCTCGAGCTCGGCGTCGTCATCCTCATCATCTTCATCCTCGGCGTCGGGGTTATAGGAATCCGGATCGCCGTCCTCGCCCTGCTCGGCGCGGGCGAGTAGGCGCTTCAGATCATCGGGCATGCCGGCGTCGCCGGCCTCGTCCATACCCTCGTTGTTGTTGATATCGTCTGCCACGTTACCTCCTCATGGTTTGCGTGGTCCATTAGTTCCCTACCACGGAGACGGCTTTTCCAGGTGCCGCAGATTCGCCCGAAAGAGGAGGGAAGCGTACTTGGGTACGCGACCGACGATTGAGGGCGAAGGTGCGGTGGCTGGGAAAGCCGCGGGGATTAGGCGTCTAAGAAGCGCGCATCATGTGCGTGCTTCTCGATGTACTCGCGGCGATAGCCGACCTCGGAACCCATGAGCTCGCGCACGGCGCGGTCCGCCACCACGGCGTCCTCGATCGACACGCGCTGCAGGATACGGGTCTTGGGGTCCATCGTCGTCGAGGCAAGCTGCTTGGGGTCCATCTCGCCCAGGCCCTTGTAGCGCTGAACGGTATAGCCCTTGCGCTTCTTGGTGATCTTGCCGTCCTTGGCCTTGCCGTCCTCGTCGTTGTCGTCGGGGTTCAGGCCCAGGCTCTGAATGGTGTCGCGCAGAATCTCGTCTTCGGGCTGGCGGCCGTTGGGATACACGTAATGGATCTTGTTGCGTACCTTAATGCCAAAGATGGGCGGGCAGGCAACATAGACATAGCCGGCATCGATCAGCGGGCGCATGTACTTGTAGAAGAACGTCAGCAGCAGGATGCGGATATGCGCACCGTCAACGTCTGCATCGGTCATGATGATGATCTTGTGGTAGCGCGCCTTGCTGATATCGAAGTCGCCACCGTCGCCGGCGCTCGTCGTGACGCCGCAGCCGATCGCGGTGATCAGGGATTGGATGGTGTCGCTCGAGAACGCGCGGTGGTCACCCACGCGCTCGACGTTCAAAATCTTGCCGCGCAGGGGCAGAATCGCCTGGATGTCTCGGCGACGGCCGTCCTTGGCCGAACCGCCTGCCGAGTCGCCCTCTACGATAAAGAGCTCGGTCAGCTCGGCATCGCGCACCGAGCAGTCGGCGAGCTTGCCGGGCAGCGACGCCGTCTCGAGCAGACTTTTGCGACGGGTCGCCTCGCGCGCCTTGCGGGCGGCGTTGCGGGCCTTGCAGGCCTGCTGGGCCTTCTTGACGATCTCGCGGGCGGGCTTGGGGTGCTCCTCCAGATAATCGGTCAGTCCATCGGTCACGATCTTGAGCGTGAGCGCGCGCATGTAGGAGCTGCCGAGCTTGGCCTTGGTCTGGCCCTCAAACTGCGGATCGGGCAGTTTAACCGAAATGACGGCCGAAAGGCCCTCGCGCACGTCGTCACCGCTCAGGTTGGCGTCCTTCTCCTTGAGCAGGTTCTGCTTGCGGGCGTAATCGTTAATCACGCGGGTGAGAGCGGTGCGGAAACCCTCGAGATGCATGCCGCCCTCGGGGGTGTAGATGTCGTTGGCAAACGACATGACGTTCTCGCCGTAGCCGGCATTCCACTGCAGGGACACCTCGACCTCGCCCATCTTGGTCACGGGCGCATCCGGATCCGACTTGCCCTCGATATAGATGGGCTCCTTGAAGGCCTCGGGAACGTCTTTGCCGTCGTTGAGGAACTTGACGAAGTCGATGATGCCACCCTCGTAGCAGAACTCCTCCACGTGGGGAGTCGCCTCGCGCTCGTCGGTCAGCACAATCTTTAGATTCTTATTGAGGAACGCCGTCTCCTGCAGACGGTTGTGCAGCGTATCGAAATCGTAGACACAGGTCTCGAAAATCTCGTCGTCGGGCCAGAAGCTGACGGTGGTGCCCGTCGAATCCGAGGTGCCCACGACCTCCATCTTCTTGACGGTCTTGCCGCGCGAGAACTCCATCTCGTAGACGCTGCCATCACGGCGCACCTGCACGACCACGCGCTTGGACAGTGCGTTGACGACGGAGATGCCCACGCCGTGCAGTCCGCCCGAGACCTTGTAGGCCGAGTTATCGAACTTACCGCCGGCGTGCAGGATCGTCATAACGACCTCGAGCGTCGGGATCTTTTTGATGGGATGCTCGTCGACGGGGATGCCTCGCCCGTTGTCGACGACCGTGATGGAGTTGTCGGCGTGGACCGTCACGTGAATCTCGGTGCAGAAACCGGCCATGGCCTCGTCAACGGAGTTGTCAACGATCTCCCACACCAGGTGATGCAGGCCGCTGGCGCTCGTCGAGCCGATATACATGCCCGGGCGCTTACGAACGGCCTCGAGACCTTCGAGAATCTTAATCTCGCCGCCATCGTAATCGTTTTCGTTTGCCACACGTCCTCCTTCAGCTAAGAAAATGTGTACAGCCTTACTAGTTTATCGTAAAAAAATACCCTCGGGAGCGAGGGTATTTGGCTCTACAAGGCCACCAGATGCGATTTAAGGCTCTTTCTTGCTTTGCACGCCCTTGACCCACTCGGCACTGGCTCTCATGGCATTCTCGAGGGCCTCGCGCAGTTTTTGGTCTTCGATGGGCGCCACTTGGCGCTCGATCTCGCCGCGTTCGGCTTCGCTTAGATCGGCGTGCGGAACCGGCGGTCGCTCGGTCACGGCCGGGCGCAGGCGCTCCTTGGCAGCCGGCGGCGTGTGACCGAGCGCGGTCGTTTTGAACACCAGGCCGTCCACATGCGCGCCGGCCCGCTCCATGCGCGCCCGGATGATCTCGCGCAGCAGCGTCATCTCCTGCGTCCACGAGGGCGAATCGAGATACACCAGCAGCTCATTGGACTCGGGCAGGTAGCGTAGGCCCGTCACGTGGCGTCCCTCGCGCGTGCCCGAGCACACCGCATTCCAGGCACGATAGACCGCGCGCGACTCCTCGGCAGCCTCCATTTGCGCGCGGCGCTCAGGTGTCGCGGCCGCCAGGATGCGCTGACGCTCGGCATCCAAAAAGCCGCCAAAGGCAACCGTTCCGTTCTCGCGCTCGTAATTAGCACGCCTCACCCATGCTCACCACCTTGGCTCGTTCAAGCAGGTCATCAGTAAAGTACCCCAAGTTGGTGGTGGTTATGACCGTCTGGATGTCATCACCGATCAGCTGCAGAAAAGCGCCTCGACGCCCGGCATCGAGCTCGCTCATCACGTCGTCCAAAAGCAGCAGTGGCGCGGTGCCCAGGATATCGCGCGCCACGGCCACTTCTGCCACCTTCCAGGCAAGCACCAGCGTTCGCTGCTGCCCTTGGCTGGCAAACGAACGGGCAGATCGACCCGCAACGGTAAACTCAATCTCGTCGCGATGCGGACCCACAAGCGTCACGCCGCGGCGCATCTCCTCATCGGCACGCTCATCGAGGGCCGCGAGCATATGCTCGTACGCCCAGCCCTTAAGTTCCTCGCGCCCCTCGGTTTGAGGCAAATCCCCCAGTGTGGACACATAGGACACGCCTGCGTCCTCACCGGACGCCACCTGCCCATACGCGGCGCGCACATGGCCTGCCAGTCGGTCGAGCAGGGCCAAACGATGCACGAGCAGGGCGGACCCGGCGCGAGCGATGGAGTCATTCCATGCGCCGAGCATCTCGCGGCAGCACCAGGACTCCTTGAGCAGGGCGTTGCGCTGCGTCACGCAACGCCCGTAGGTGCTCGCCAGGTCGGCGTAACGGGCGCTCAGTTGCACGCCAAAGTCGTCGAGGGCGGCCCGACGCACGCTGGCACCGCGTTTGACCATATTCAGATGATCGGGGCAAAAAAGCACGCTCGGCAAAACCCCGCGCACGCCGGCGGCCGAACATCTCTTGCCGTTACGGCTAAACGAGCGCTTGCCGTCCTCAACGCCCAGCCCCATATCGAGCACGCGGCCATCGCCCTCGAGTCTCAACTCGAGCCTGCACGAGCCCGTGCCGTCGTGCACGAGCTCGGTAGCGGTGGGATGCCTAAACGAGGCGCCGCTCGTCAAAAGCTGCAGCGCCTCTATAAGGTTGGTCTTTCCCGCCGCGTTGGGTCCCGCAAGCACCGTCACGCCTTCGTCCAGGTCAAGACGGTAGCTATCGAAACTGCGGTAGCGCGCGACGGAAAGGTTGCGGGCAAACATGGTCATGGCGCAGCGCTAGATGCGAACCGGCATGACCAGGTACAGATAGTTGATCTTGTCGTAGGACTTAAAGATACCCGCCTGCGAGTAGCTCTTGAGCTCCAGCGTGATCTCCTTCTCCTTGGATAGGGCATTGAGGCAGCCAAAGATGTAGTGGTAGTTAAAGGCGATGGTGCCCGACTCGCCCTCGGCCTCGACATCGATTGTCTCCTGCGCCAGATCCTGGTCATTGGAGATGGAGGACAGGCCCATCTGGCCGTTCTCGACATCGATCTCGAACTTGACTGCGGGGTTCGCGCTCGCGATGACCGCCACGCGCTTGAGGGCGGCATTAAAAGCCGCCACGTCGATCTTGACGCTCGTCACGCACGAATCGGGGATGAGCTGCTTGTAGTTGGGGTACACGCCCTCGATACGGCGCGACACGTAGGTGGTGTTGCCGGCCTCAAAGACAACCTGGGTGTCGGTGGCGCCGATCATGATGGTCGCCTGGCTGGCCATGATGCTCAGGGCGTCGTTGAAGGCGTCGGCCGGAACGTTGAGCTCAAAGGACCCCTCGAGCGTCGAGGTCTCGACCTGGGTGTCGCATACAGCCAGACGGAAGGAGTCGGTTGCCACCAGGCGCACGGTGTTGTTCTCGACCTTCATGTGCACGCCTCCCAGGATGGGGCGGGCCTTATCAGTCGAAGTGACGCGCCACACGCGGCTGACCATCTCGGACAGGATATCGGTCGGGAGCTCCACCGCACTTTCGATGGCATAGGCGGGGAACTCGGGGAAATCGTTGGCGTCGAGCGTGTTGAGGCGGAAGGAGCTCTTCTCGCATCCGATCAGCACCTGACGCTCCGAGAGCTCAAAGGTAACCGGGGCGTCGGGAAGGGTCTTCGTAATGTTCGAGAGCATCTTGCAGGGAATCACCATCTCGCCCTCTTCTTCGACATGCGCGGCAATGCGATGACGAATCGAGATGGTGTAGTTAGAGGTTTGGAATTCCAAGATGCCGTCCTGCGCCTTAACGAGCACGCCCGACAGGATGGGAAGGGTAGATGCCGAAGCGACGCCTTTCATAACGACGCCAATGGCTTGCGTGAGCGAGCTTTGGCTGACGGTAAACTTCATCTTTTAATACCTTTCTATAGATATAAATATCTTAATAATAGTAATAGCACTGACGAAACTGTTGATTACTCCCAAAAGCGCTGGTCAACCCCAAAAAGAGAATCGACAGCAACCTGTGCGCAACCGACCGTGTTTTCCACGTTCAAAACCTGCGGAAAACTTTTCGTCGCCTTGGGGCGAGTTTTAGACACGTTATGCCCGGCGTTTCGACAAGTTTTCAACAGGTGTCTCTATTTCCCTACGAGCGCAGTGTAATTCTATCTCGCAGCGATTTGAGATCCTCGGTTATGGTGCGGTCTTCCTGAATCATCTTCTGAACCTTTTTATAGCTCGTACTGACGGTTGAGTGGTTGCGGTTGCCAAACTCCGCGCCCACCGCCGTAGTCGTCATCTCGCACATCTCGATGGCCAGATATATGGCGATATGGCGGGCTTTGGCTATGTTGGCGTTGCGGCGCGGGCCGATGAGCTCCTCGTGCGTCACGCCGTACTGCTCTTCAATGACAGACTGGACCGTCTGCACGTTGATCTTTTTGGCCGACGTATCGAAGTACTGACTTGCGATGGCGTCGATGTCGTCGAAACTGAGCTCGCTGCCCTCGCGTTCGCGGTCTCCTGCCTCGCCGGCGCAGCGTTCGCAGAAGCTCTCGAGTTCGCGGATGTTGGTTCCCGAGACTTCTGCCATGTGCTTAAAGTGCTCGTCGGTCAGATGCCCACCATCGCCGCCATAGGCCGCCAGCAGCGAGTCGTCACCCGCCTCGGGTGCGGCGGCTATCGTGTTCTCGTAGTAGCGCTGCAAGATCTTGTATTTCATCTCGTAGCTGGGCTCCGCCACCAAACAGAGCATACCGGCATTAAAACGGCTGGTAAGGCGCTCGTCCATGCTCAGGTCTTTGGGCGCACGGTCGGCTGCGATGACGACTTTTTTGTTGTTGCGGATAAACTCGTCCATGAGCTGGAAGAAGTAGTCCACGCTCGCGCGCTTGCCGATGATGTTTTGAATGTCGTCGATGATGAGCACGTCCACGTCGTGGTATGCCTGCATGATGGGGGCGTTGCTCTTCTTTTGGCGGTCGAACTCCGTCATCAGGTCATCGAGGTATGCCTGTGAGTTGGCGTACTTTACCTTGATCTCGGGCGACTTTTCGGCGAGCTCGTTTTTGATGGCGAGCAGCAGATGGGTCTTGCCCAGCCCCGATTTGCCATAGATGAACAGGGATGTGCATGTGCCGCGTTCGTCCGCGAGCGCGGCAAACTTGAGGGCTGAGCGATAGGCATGGCTGTTTTCTGGGCCGTAGACAAAGTTTTCGAAGGTGAATTTCGAGTTGGCCGCGAGCGGCGCGCCGTCGGTGTTCTGCTCGATCGGTGCCGCAGCTGCGGGGACGCTCATGGGCGATGTGGAGGCTGGTTTTGCACTCTTTGCAGGCGCCTCGCCTTTCATCTGGTTCATCATGCGGCGGAAATCGTCGGCCGAAAGCGTGTTTTTGATTGCGATGCCCGAATTCTCGCCCGGTGTTGCGTCGTGCGCGATAGGCATGTGTGTGGCAGCGGACATGGGGGCCGCCGGCGTCGAGACGGTGGGCATGGTTTCACGGGAAACATCGCCGATTTGATGCTCGGGAGCCGACACTGTGGTGGTAGCTGGCGCCGCCGGGGGAACGACGGGTGCCGCGGGTGCGGCGTTATCTGCCGCGGAGCCCTGTGGTGCCACGATGTTGAGCGCAATCGGTGCAAAGGCGATCTCTTCCAGGTACGCCTCGATGGTCGGCTGATGCTTTTTGAGCTGAGCGATGGCAAATCGTGAGGGGGCCTCAATCGTCAAGGTGTCCTCGGTCAGGCTCACAGCACGCGATTGCCCCAGCATGTTGATGAGGCGCGCATCTTGGCCGTCGCGCTGACAAAAGGCGATGGCATCCCCCAGGATGATGCTTGCTTCCTCGTCCACTGTCTCTCCCGTTCCTTAATCTTGGGCCCGCACGCGAGCGCTTCCGATTTCGGTCAGATGGTATTTCTGCCCATGTTTGACTATCAAGCCCGTCTGCGCCAAATCGTTGAGCGTGCGCGACCAGGTGGGTGCAGAGTTTCCAAACGCCCGCGCCAAGTCCGTCGCGCCGCACTCTTGATGTTGGGCCAGATACCCTAATGCAGCGTTGCCGCGTTCGCTTATAAACACGTCCGACTGCGGTTGTGCGTATTGATTCGCCGCATTAGGATACATCATTTGAGCTGCTGGTTGTTGAGAACTCTGCATGGGCGGCATCTGCTGTTGAAAACTTTGCGGCCACTGTTGGTAAGGCTGCGGCGGCATCTGCTGAGTCCAGGGGTTGAGGTTTCCCTGCGGCATCTGCTGATACGGCTGCTGGTACGGCTGAGGATACTGCTGTGGATACGGCTGGGCATATCCCTGCTGCGGCATATATTGGGGAGGATACCCTTGTGGGTACGGTTGGTAGCCCATTTGCGCGACGTTTGGCATGGCCGCCGTCTGCTGCACGGCGCCTGTGTCCGGATCTGCCGAGCCTATCCCCTCCGGCATGTTTTGCACTGGGTTGCCCAGCGGTGTCTGGGGGTCTTGCATGGGAAAACTTCCAGGCTGCTGCATCTGCTGCGCCACGGGCTGCTGTACAAACGTGCTGGATAGGGGATACGCCGGCTGCTCCGTCTCGGGGCGCACGGCGGCCCCTCGCCCTCCGGCGCGCTCGATTTCCTGTACGCGCTTGGGATTCAGGCTTACCGTGACCACGGTGCCGTTGCCCATGTTGTCCTCGATGGATACAGCGCCGCCGGCGTTTTCCAGGTACTCCTGCACCATGGGAAACCCGGCTCCGGTTCCGCGGATGTATCGTTTCATGTTGCTGTTTGCGCTGGTAACGCCAAAGTCGAACGCGCGCTCCTTGTCGTCGATCCCCGGTCCCTGGTCTGCGAATCGGATGGTGTCGCCGCCGTCTAGGATCGAGATGATGGGCTCTGCAAAGTGGGCGTGGATAAAGTTTTCGACAATCTCGCGGATAACCATGAGCGAGATGTGCCCGCCCTGTTCTTTCATGCACTGGTAGACGGTGTTGGTTGTCTCTTCCAGATAGGTGCGCACGTCCTTAGGTTCGATGACGATGACGCGCGGCGTCGACAGCATGTCGTCATAGACCGCGATGCGTGCGGCATACATGGCAGTCTGCGTTTTCGCAGCGGCCTGCTCTTCCTCGCCACGCTTTTCGCGCACGCCGGTGATGTGCTCGTTGTCGGGTGCCGGGTCTCCGGAATCGACCATGGTGTAAAAGTCGTCAGACATGCCGCTCGCAATCTTTCAAAAGGTTTCGAACAAATAGTAGCTCACCGTGCAATGTTTCTCATCTTTCGACAACTTTTCAAAACCTGTTGAAAACTTTGGAAAACAGGCGAAAAGTTCTCAACATTGCCAACATGACCTGTCGAAAACTCGATGAAATATCGTGAAAAGTTGTAATGCGGCGCAAATTTCGGTTGAGCTTATGGGGGAACCGTGTGAACTACGCAACCTTTTACCTTTGATTTCTTGACATTTGAACATTGATTTCCCTACAATCTTCAAGCTCACGTGTCTATATCTGCGTCCGCGCTCCCGCGGACACTCGAAATGCAGCAGGAGGAACTTAAGATGAAGCGTACGTATCAGCCTAATAAGCGTAAGCGTGCCAAGACCCATGGCTTCCGTGCCCGTATGGACACCAAGGGTGGTCGTGCCGTGCTCGCCCGTCGCCGCGCCAAGGGCCGCAAGCGTCTCACTGTCTAGCAGCGATACACACATCTCGCATGAAGACTATTAAGTCTCGGCAAGATTTCGAGCATGTGTTCAGTCAGGGGCGTCGTTTCAATCACCCTCTGATTCGAATGACCATATGTGAATCGGTTGGCGAAGGCGACTCCGGAAGGGTCGCCTTCGTTGGTGCTAAACGGCTCGGTTGTGCCGTCGTGCGCAACCGATCTAAGCGTGTGATGCGCGAGGCCGCCCGCAGCTGCGGATTTCCCGTTGCGGGTTATGACATCATCTTATTTGCAACTCCCAAGACGAGGGTTTCCTCGCCGCAGGAGATGGATAAGGCGTTGCGTTCGCTTATGAAGCGCACCGGCGTTGCCGGGGAGGAGCGATGAGCAATCACGTTTTGCGACGTGTTGCCATCGCTCCTATTCGCATATATCAACAGGTTATTTCGCCCTTATTGCCTGACGCCTGCATTTATTACCCAACGTGCTCGCAATACGCCATCCAGGCGATTGAGAAGCACGGTGTTTTGAGAGGCTGCTGGCTTGCCGTGAGGCGCATCGCTCGTTGCAATCCCCTGCACGTCGGCGGTTATGACCCTGTGCCCTAGCGGGCACTCGCTATCGGAGGAAAACTTACATGTGGGATTGGATCGTTAACATCCTTTTCGAGCTGCTCAAGCTCATCCAGACCTTTGCGGTCGACTGGGGCCTGTCCATCATCATCCTGGTGGTCATCATCCGTCTGCTGCTGACGCCGCTCATGCTCAAGTCGACCAAGTCGACGGCTCGCATGCAGGTGCTGCAGCCCAAGATGCTCGAGATCCAGGAGCGCTATGCCGACGATCCCCAGCGTCAGGCCGAGGAGATGCAGAAGTTCTACAGCGAAAACAAGTTCAACCCCATGGCTGGCTGTCTGCCGCTGCTGATTCAGATGCCTATCCTGTTCGCCCTGTTTACATTGCTGCGCAACCTGCCGCAGTACTTTAACGACGGCACGTTCTCGTTCTTCAACATCCTGCCCGACCTGACCACCACGCCGAGTGCTTCCTTTGCCGATGGCTTTATGGTTGCACTGCCTGCGCTGGTTTGCCTGATCCTGTTCGCCGTCCTGACCCTGATTCCGCAGCTCTATATGTCGCGCAACCAGACCGGCCAGCAGGCTCAGAGCATGCGTATGATGGCCGTTGTCATGACGGTCATGATGCTTTGGATGGGCTGGAGCCTTCCCGTTGGTGTTCTGCTGTACTACGACGTCTCGTCTGCTTGGCAGGTTATCCAGCAGATTTTTGTGACGCAGAAGGTCATCGACAAGGCGAAGGCCGATGAGGAGGAGCGTCTTAAGAACGCTCCGCTGCAGGTTGAGGTCACTCGTCGAGAGAAGAAGCCGCGTCCGCACAAGAAGAAGTAGTGGGATATCAATCTTATTTAGGTACCTAACTTTTGGAGTACGTTATGTCTGAAGAGATCATCGAGGATATGCTTGAGGAGGTTGCCCCGCAGGTCGCGGGCGATTATCCCGAGATTGCACAGCGCTACAAGGCTGGTGAAGAGCTGACCGATGAGGAGCTCGACACCATTGCCGATGTTGCGATTTCCATCCTGCGTTCCATCCTTTCGCACTTCGATGCCGCCAACTCTCCTATCGATGAGTATGAGGGCGACGAGGGTGAGCTGATTTTGGATGTAACGGCTCCCGACCTTGCTGTTCTCATTGGCCGTCATGGTCGCACCCTTGATGCCCTTCAGGTTATGTTCTCTTTGCTGGTGAGCCGCAAACTTGGCTTTAGGTATCCGGTTGTAGTGGACGTCGAGGGATACAAGAGCCGCCGTCAGGACAAGGTTGCCTCCATGGCTCAGTCTGCTGCCGAGCGTGCCATTCGCACTCATAAGAGTGTTTCGCTTCCGCCCATGAATGCCTACGAGCGTCGACTGGTTCATATTGCCCTTCGTGGTAACGATGCTGTCGACACGCATTCTGAGGGTTCTGACCCTGATCGCCATGTGGTGATTGTTGCTCGATAATCTACTCGAGTTTATGCTAAGGGGACGTGGTTTCCACGTCCCCTTTTTTTGTCAAAAGTTCTCGATACACTGATTTTTGTCAGAAAGGAGCTTTCGTTGTTAGTACTTACTGATCAGCAGGCTGACGAGATGTTGAGTCGTCTAGCTTTCTATTGCAAAGAGTATTCCTTGAGCGTAACTGATGTTGAGCTGAGGAAATGTATTCAGCATTTGGATTTGGTTCTAGAAACAAATAAGACAACCAATCTCACCCGTATTCTTAACGTAGAAGATGCTGCAGTACTTCATATCCTCGACTCACTTGTTTTGCTCCCCTATATCAACAAGGCTCCTGAGGGAACTTTGCTCGATATGGGAACAGGTGCGGGCTTCCCTGGTATTCCATTAACCATAACCACGCATCGTAAAGCTACTTATATTGACTCTGTTGGCAAGAAGGTTGATGCGGTTAATTCCTTTGTCCATGCTCTTGGATTGAAACATGCTCATGCGGTTCATGATCGTCTTGAAGAATATGCTCGAAGCCATAAGAAGCAGTTCTCTGTTGTAACCGCCCGCGCACTGGCCCCTCTACCGATTCTTGTTGAGTATGCGGCTCCGTACCTCAAGGATGGAGGGCTATTTGTTATAACCAAGGGCAATCCTTCGGATGAGGAGCTTGCTTCCGGCATGTCAGCAGCTAAGATTTGCGGCTTCACTTTGCTTCTGAATGACGCAAATGATTTGCCTGAAGGCTTGGGTCACAGGGAGTTCATTGTTCTTAAGAAGAGTCATCCAGCATCCGTTTCATTGCCTCGTGCAAATGGCGTGGCAAAGAAGAATCCGCTTGCCTAGATGTTTCACGTGAAACATAATGGATACTAACAACTTGCAGTGTTTCACATGAAACATGGCGGTTGATATCGATTCGGAATGTTTCACGTGAAACATCCTCCGTTTGACAGCTTTAATACACACCAGGAGGGACCGTGGGATTTCGCGACGTTAAGCGTTCTAAGAGCGCAAAAGACACGCGTATCATTGCAATCATCAATCAAAAAGGCGGCGTCGGTAAGTCAACGACGGCTGTAAACCTTGCAGCGGCACTGGGTGAGCAGGGTCGTAAGACACTGATTGTCGATTTTGATCCGCAGGGAAACAGCACCAGTGGATTCGGAATTGAAAAAGAAGACCTTGATCAATGCATCTATGATGCATTGTTGAATGATGCGCCGGCAGAATCACTCGTTCTTGATACAAATTGCAAAAAGGTATTCGTAATTCCAGCTACAATTCAGCTTGCAGGCGCCGAAATTGAGCTCGTAAGCGCAATTGCACGTGAAACCCGCCTCAAAGATTTGCTTGAGCCGATTCAGGACGAGTTCGATTTTATTTTCATTGACTGTCCTCCTTCGCTCGGCCTGCTTACTATCAACGCCTTGACCGCAGCGGATAGTGTTTTGATTCCGATCCAGTGCGAGTATTACGCACTCGAGGGCGTTACGAAGCTGCTTGAGTCTATGAAGATGGTTAAATCACGTCTTAACAAGGGCTTAGACACCTATGGTGTGCTTATGACCATGTATGACTCGCGTACTTCACTATCGAATCAGGTTGTTGAGGAGGTTCAATCGTACTTTGGTGATAAGGCGTTTAAGACGCTAATCCCCCGTACGGTTAAAATCTCCGAAGCTCCGTCTTTTGGAGAACCGGTAATTACCTATGCACCTCAAAATAAGGGTGCAAAAGCATATATGAACCTTGCAAAAGAGGTGATCAAGCGTGCCTAGTGTAAAGAAACGTGGCGGATTGGGACGTGGACTGAATGCTTTGGTCTCAGAGGCCGAGTATGAGACCGGCTGTTCGGCTGCATCGGCTTCAAATGCTGCATCTGAAACAAAACTACCTATTGAGGATATCGTTCCCAACCCTAATCAGCCGCGAATTCACTTTAACGAAACTGAGCTTCGCGAGTTGAGCGAGTCAATCCAAGAACATGGCGTTTTGCAGCCGCTTTTGGTTCGCAAGCATGGAAACGGCTATGAGATCATCGCTGGTGAGCGTCGTTACCAGGCGTCAAAGCTTGCTGGCCTTGAAGAATTGCCAGTCATCATTAAAGAGGTAAATGATGAAGAGATGCTGGCTCTTGCTCTTATCGAAAACCTTCAGCGTTCAGATCTGAATCCCGTCGAAGAGGCTAAGGGCTATCGACAGCTCATCGATGCCAGCGGTATGACCCAGGAGGCATTGTCGAAGGCAGTAAGCAAGTCACGCTCTGCAATTACAAACTCGCTGCGTCTTCTCGATCTCCCCGAAGCAGTTCAGCAGATGATTTTTGAGGGCAAACTTACTGCTGGTCATGCACGTGCGATTCTTGCAGTTCCCTATGAGGACGCGCGTATTCGACTTGCAGAGAAAGTTGTTACAGAGGGCCTTTCCGTAAGAGCGACAGAAAATCTTGCTCCGTTGTTTTCTGCAGGAGAGACACCTAAGACGCCAAGGCCTGCAACGCCTCAGTCCTTTAAAAAGGCTGCCCGTGTGCTTCGTCAGGTATTTAATACCAACGTGCGTGTGAAGAGCTCGCGTGGAAAGAATAAGATTGAGATTGAGTTTAAAGACGAGGAAGAGCTCTCTCGTATTCTTGGCGAAATGATTCAGTTTGATCAAGGAGGCCAAGATGAGGAATAAGATTATAGCTGCGATTGCATTGGCGACGACTGTCGCAGCTGGTGCCTTTGCTGGATATAAGATCGCGACAGACGATGAATTCAGAGGTCGCTTGCTTCGAGGCGCGCAAGATATCGTCGATACTTCCAAAAAGAAAATGGATGTTATGACGGAAGATGTTGCAATGCGTACTGCCCAGGTAACGAAGAATCCCAAGATTAATCAGGGTTGGGTCAGCAACCAATGGGAAAATGTAGGCTATTAGGTACCTAATAATTACTCAGCATATTTTGAGGGGTCCTTGTCTGATTCATGAGACAAGGACCCCTTATTTTGGCCGTAAAACATGGGACAGGTAGCAGCTGATTCAAAATTAAGGTCAATAAATGAAACGACCCCGGTTGCATATTCTACAACCGGGGTCGTTCGATGTTTCACATGAAACGTTTTGGGGTGCGACTCCCCTATGCGTTTTTCTGAACTTTAAAGCGCTGCTTCAGCTGTCCGCAGGCGGCGTCAATATCGTTACCACGGGAGTTACGAATCGTGGTCTCAATGCCACGGGACTCAAGACGACGCTGAAGATCCTCAACCTTATGAATCGGCGACGGCTTGAGCGGGCTGCCCTCGATGTCGTTAAGCTGAATGAGGTTAACGTGGCACAACGTTCCCTCGCAGAAGTCGCAGAGCGCCTGCATCTCGGGATTCGTATCGTTGACGCCTTCGATCATGGCATACTCATAGGTCGGGCGGCGGCCAGTCTTCTCGGTGTAGAGCTGAAGCGCCTCGTGAAGGCGCAAAAGCGTGTACTTCTTAACGCCCGGCATGAGCTTATTGCGCGTGGACTGAATGGCAGAGTGCAGCGAGACGGCGAGCGTGAACTGCTCGGGAATGTCGGCAAACTTGCGAATACCAGGAATGACACCGCTGGTGGAGACAGTGAGATGACGTGCTCCAATACCGATTCCATCGGGGTCATTAAGAATACGCAGTGCCTTGAGGACCTCGTCGTAGTTGGCGAAAGGCTCACCCTGGCCCATGAAGACGACGCTCGTGGCACGCTCGCCAAAGTCGTTGGATACATGAAGTACCTGGTCGACGATCTCTTGAGCGGTCAGAGAGCGCTTGAGGCCGTTAAGGCCGGTAGCGCAAAAAGCGCAGCCCATGCCGCAGCCTGCCTGGGTGGAAACGCAGACGGAGAGTTTATTGCGACGAGGCATACCAACGGTCTCGACGGAAATGCCGTCGTGGTACTCGAGCAGATACTTGCGAGAGCCATCTTTGGAAACCTGCTTGGTGAGTTCAGTCGGCGTGTCAAAGGCAAAAGCCTCTTTAAGCTGCTCGCGGAAAGCCTTAGGAAGGTTGGTCATATCGTCAAACGAACAAACGTTCTTCTCAAAGACCCATTCGATGAGTTGCTTGGCGCGGAAAGCGGGCTGGCCGAGTTCTGCCACGAGCTCGCGAATATCGTTTTGGCTCAAGTCGCGAATGTCCTGAGATTTAGTCCTGGGATTCATGGAAGCCTTTCGATTTTGGGGAAACGTAGAGGGTATCGCTACAATATGGTATCAGCTGCAGGAATTATAGAGGAGGAGTCTGCCCATGCCGGGTAAAAGCCTAGAGAACATGCACGTAGCGGTCTTGGCGGGCGGCCATTCCGCCGAACGCGAGATTTCGCTCAATTCTGGAAAGAATGTCGTGGTGGCACTGAAGGAGGCCGGCTACACCTCGGTGGAGCTGCTCGACACCGCCGCCGATGACTTTATGGTGACTATGGCGACCGGTGGCTTCGACGTGGCGTTTATCGCCATGCACGGTGCCGGCGGCGAGGATGGTGCCATGCAGGGTGCCATGGAGACCCTGGGTATCCCCTACACGGCCTCGGGCGTGCTCGCGAGTGCCTGCGGTGCCGACAAGGAGGTCTCGAAGCTCCTGTACGCCAAGGCGGGCATCCCCATTGCCCCCGGCCTGGCGCTTGAGGCGGGCGACGAGGTCGATATTGATCGTATCGTCGAGATTTGTGGCGAGCGTTGCTTTGTAAAGCCCGCCGTCAACGGCTCCAGCTACGGCATTTCGCTCGTCCATGAGCCCTCCGAGCTGCCCGCGGCTATCGCCAAGGCGTTTGAGTACGGCGACAAAGTGCTGGTCGAGAAGTGCATCGAGGGTACCGAGATCACCGTCGGCGTATACGGCGAAGATGACGTGCGCGCCCTGCCGATCGTTGAGATCCGTAAGCCCGAGGACTGCGAGTTCTACGATCTGGACGTGAAGTATGTGGACCCCACGGACATCCATCGCATTCCGGCACAGATTTCGCCCGAGAACTACGCTCGTGCTCAGGAGCTCGCCTGTGCTGCCCATAAGGCACTCGGCTGCCTGGGTATCTCGCGCAGCGACTTTATCGTGAGCGAGGATGGCCCCGTCATCCTCGAGACCAACACGATTCCCGGCATGACCGATACATCGCTGTATCCGGATGAGATTCGCCACACCGACGACATGACGTTCCCGCAAGTGTGCGACAGCCTGATCCGTATGGGTCTCCGTCGAGCGGGCGTTGCATGCTAATTGAGGACGCCGTATCTCCTGGAACGCCGCAGTTTGTCATCGATTCTTACGCCACGCTCGCCGAGCGCGCTAAGACGCAGTCGTTTGGCCTCATCGAGGAGGACGTAATCGTCCTCGATACCGAGACCACGGGTCTTTCGGTGCAAGACAACGAGTTAATTGAGATTTCCGCGGCCCGCCTTTCGGGCCGCGAGATCATTGACCGCTTTGATACGTTCGTGCATCCCAAGCAGCTAATTCCTGCAGAGATTACCGAGCTCACGAGCATTACGAACGCCGATGTGGCAGATGCTCCGTCGGCCGTCGAGGCCGTCGCGGCACTCGCCGACTTTGTGGGCGGCTGTCCTGTTATCGCGCATAACGCCACGTTTGACCGGTCGTTTATCGAATCGGTCAAGGGCGGCGTCAACGTGAGTGATATCTGGATCGATTCGCTGGCGCTGTCGCGCATTGCGCTTCCGCGCCTGACATCGCACAAATTGTCCTTTATGGCCGACTTGTTTGGGTGCGATTCGGTATCGCACCGTGCGAACGCCGACGTTGATGCCCTGTGCGGTGTGTGGCGCGTGCTGCTGGTCGCACTTACCGACCTGCCTTCGGGCCTTATGGCGCGCTTGGCGGACATGCACGCGGACGTGCCTTGGTCCTATCGTCCCATTTTTTCTTTTTTGGCTGGCCAGAACCCGGGTTCGATATTTTCGCTCAGCGCCGCTCGTGCCGATGTGCTCAAGGCCGATCGCGCGGACGATCGCGTTGATGCGGACGAGCTGTCGGTCCTTAAGATGCCGAGCCGTGAAGAGATCGAGGCAGATTACGCCCCCGGCGGCCTGGTCAATCGTATGTACCCCACCTATGAGCCGCGCGACGAGCAGATCGCGATGGCGGTTGAGGTGCGCGATGCGCTGGTCACGGGTACCCATCGCGTGATCGAGGCGGGCACGGGCGTCGGTAAGTCGATGGCCTATCTCGTGCCCTTTGCCGAGGCCGCCCGCCGAAACAACATTACCGTTGGCATTGCGACCAAATCGAATAATCTTGCCGACCAGCTTATGTACCATGAGCTGCCAAAGCTCGCCGAACAGCTGGACGGGGGCCTGTCGTTTTGTGCACTCAAGGGCTATGACCACTATCCGTGTCTGCGCAAGCTCGAGCGCATGAGCCGTGGTCAGGTTGAGATCACCACCAAGCGCGATCCTGCTGACACGCTCACGGCGGTTGCGGTGATCATGGCGTATGTGTGCCAATCTGCCGATGGCGACCTCGATTCACTCGGCATTCGCTGGCGCAGCGTCAACCGTCCCGACTTTACGACGGCTTCGCGCGAGTGTGCTCGTCGTCTGTGTCCGTTCTTCCCTGACAAATGCCTGGTCCACGGGGCGCGCCGTCGTGCGGCACATGCCGACGTGGTGGTCACCAACCATTCTCTGTTGTTCCGCAACGTGGCCGCCGAGGGGAGGATTTTGCCCCCGATTCGTCACTGGGTGGTCGACGAGGCCCATTCCATCGAGCGCGAGGCCCGTCGCCAATGGGCGCGCGTGGTTTCGGCAGATGAGTCGCGCGTGCTGTTTGAGCGCTTGGGTGGGTCGAGTGCCGGCGCGCTGAGTCAGGTTTCCCGTGATTTGGCCACTTCCGAGGGCTCCACGCTCTACCTGGGACTCACCGCCAAAGCGACGTCGACGGTTGCCCGCGCGAGCATGGCGATTGCCGATGTGTTCGATGGTGTGCGCGAGCTCGGCCGTCGCGCCCGTGGGAGCTACGATAACGCGAATCTGTGGATTGGCCCCGAGCTGCGCGAGTCGGATGACTGGCACGATTTTTTGCAGTCGGCCCATACCGCAATTGATGCACTGGACCAGGCGGATAAAAGCGTAGACGCGCTGGTGCAGGCAGTCGCTGCCGATAAGCCCGAGGTCGTCGTCGACCTGGGCGACATTTCGCGCCGTCTGCACGAGTTGGTCGAGAATCTCAAGCTCATCATTGAAGGCACGGATGAGCACTACGTGTACTCGCTGCAGGTTAACCGTCGGCTGCGTGCGGGCGGGGAGTCTATGACCGCCGAGCGCATCGATATCGGCGAGGCCCTGGCGAACGAGTGGTTGCCCGAGGTGCACACGGCCATCTTCGCTTCGGCGACCATGACGGTGTCCAAGAGCTTTGAGCATTTCAACCATGCCGTCGGCCTTGATCGCATCGGTGCGTCGACATCCTCATCGCTGCACCTGGATTCGAGCTATGACTTTGACTCGAATATGGCCGTGGTCGTGGCGGGGGACATTCCCGATCCGCGCGATCGTGAGCGCTATCTGTCGGCGCTCGAGTGCGTGCTGGTCGATGCCCATCTCGCCATGGGTGGATCGGTGCTCACGCTCTTCACTAACAGGCGCGATATGGAGGATCTGTATGCCCGTGTCGAGCCCAAATTGGCGCGAGCGGGTCTGGAACTCAATTGCCAACAGCGTAACTCGTCCCCACGTCGTCTGCGCGATCGGTTTATCAACGAGCCGACTTCATCGCTCTTTGCGCTCAAGGCCTTTTGGGAGGGCTTTGACGCCAGCGGCGAGACACTGCGTTGCGTCATTATCCCCAAGCTGCCGTTCTCGAGCCCCACGGATCCTCTTTCGTGTGAGCGCAACCTGCGTGAGGACCGCGCTTGGGCGCGCTACTCGCTGCCCGAGGCGGTGCTCGAAGTCAAGCAGGCCGCCGGCCGTCTCATCCGCTCGTCGACTGATTGCGGCGTGCTCATCTTGGCAGATCCGCGCTTGGTGACAAAGGGCTACGGCAAGAAGTTCTTGACGTCGCTGCCCACGACTTCCTACCAGCGTATCGAGTCGGCGCAGATCGGTCATTATTTGCAGCTGTGGCGTGCACGCCACGAGCGACGCCGTTAAAGCGGGCAGGTCAGGCTCTTCGCCATATCGCATAGACGCTTTGCCGAGGCGGGGTCATCCAGTATGCGGATGGCTCCGCCCGCTGCGATTACCTGGCAGAACAGCCAGTGCTCTGACCCATAACGCACGGTCACCGTCGCCATGTCTGCCCCGTTTGGCTCAATCGACATGATGCCGGCCCAGTCTAGGCACTCTGCCATGTCGAGCGGCATGAGGAGTTTTGCGCTCTGCTCCGCTTGGGAAAGGGATTCGTGGAGGGACAAGGACGCGGATGTGTGGCGCTCCACAGAATCGTCGGTAAGGGCAAGGCCTTCGATTTTGTCCATGCGGTAGGAGCGCTGCGCATCAACTTCGACATCCCAGGCAATCAGATATGTTTGGTCGCCATGCGTCGCGATGCGCAGGGGGTCGATGAGACGCTCACGCGGCCGTGTGTCGTCCATCGAACGGTAGATGATGCGGCATCGAACGCCGTCTTGAATCGCGCAGTTCAGCTGTTGCCAGTGCGATCCTCGGGCAACGGTATCGACGACGCGCTGGTTGTAGCCGAGTTTCTCGGGTAGGAGGGCGTGTCGGATACGCTCTGCTGCCCGAGAGTCGATTCCCATCGATTCGAGTTCGTGGTTGAGCACGGCACCTTCGGCGGCACTTAGGCGCAAGGGCAGCACACGCCCCGCATCGCCTGTCAGGATGATGCACTCGCCGTGGCGTTCGCAGATGATGCGTGCGCCCGACTCACGGTCAGCGAGGGTCGAGACGATATCGATAATTTCGTCGAGCGCCGCACCCGTGATATCAAAACGGCTGCAGATATCCCCTCGTGTCATACCGGTCTCACCGGCAGCGTAGAGGGCCTCCATGATGTCAATCGCACGCGAGAGCCTTTGCTCGCTGGTGAGTTTACGCACGGGCATGCTCGTGCACCGTCCTTTCGATGAGGTGGTTCCACGCCAGTTTAAGTGCATCGGGGGCAACGGGTCTCATGCCGTCCATGGCGTGCTCCATACAAAACGAGGCAGCGGCATTAAGGTCGCGCACGCCGACGGTCCAGGTCCAACCCTCTTCGGTGTGCGTGAGCTCCCCGCGACCGCGCGTTAGGCCGCTGACCATGTCGGCCTGGGCTTGCGGGGCAAACGAAAAGGTCGCCATAACGGGCTTGCAATCGGCAAAATCAAACTCGAAGAACAGGCGATCGTTCAGGTTAAAGTCGGCGGGGATGGAGTAGGCCTTCGAGGGGCGCCATGCGCGAACGATACGGTCGCAGCGAAACGTCCTGATTTCATCGGTGGCGTTGTCGAGTCCGCAAAAATACGCCACACCCTCGTGCTCAAACATGCCGTATACGCAGACGGTGCGCTCTTTTTGCTCCCCGTGCCCGTTTTGATACAAAAAGCGCAGTGCGCAGCGTTCGGCGAAAGCGCTCCACACCGCATCGACGGCGGGTAAGCGACGGGCGGGAGGCTCTTCTGCGGTCGATGCGCCGGTGAGGTAGGCGATCTTGGAGCGTATGTCTGCAAGCGGCGTGGCAAACGCGGCCGAACCGGTCGCAAGGGTCTGGTCGATAGCGTCGAGCAAGATGTCCGCGTCGTCTGCGGTGATGAGGCCACCGGCCGCAAACGTGTGCTCGCGATCGATGGTCCACGCGCTTTCTTCGGTTTCTTGGGCGCCTGCTGCGCGAACTTCCTTGATCGTGATTCCGCGTTCGAGGAGTTTTTCGCGATCGCGACGAAACTTGCGCTTGTCCGAGTCGATATTGCCCGACCCATAGCCAAGATCGGAATCCAGGACAATTTGCTCTGTGGTCAGTGGCTCGGGAGAGCTGTTGAGGACAAAGAACAGATTGAGGATGCGCTGGGCGGTCTTGTCGAAACCGGGTTCCGGCGCCCCATTTTTATTCGTTACGGTTGTATCGCTTGCCGTCATAGAATCCTCGCATGGGAAGGTGTTTGATGCCATGATTTTAGTCCGATATGGAGATTAGGCTATATCCTTGTCCGCTTGGGGCGTTAAGATGCCCAGAATTCGGCCGTTTGCGCCCGCTCGGGGTATACTTTCGACTATATACGGTTCTAATGTGCATACATTGGGCCTATTTGTCGGATTATGGATGTGGAGCGCATATGGCGAACACCCAGAACTATATTAACCACCTGTTGCAGAACACTGGCATCACGCCGGCGTGCAGCGAAGAAGAGCGCTTGGCTGCCGAAGATATCGCTCAAATTTTCCGCAACCACGGCTTTGATCCCGAGGTGCAGGAGTTTAATGCTCCCGCGCCGAGCAGGATGGCGTTTGCCGTTACCGGTATTCTGGCGTTTGCCGGCGCCCTGCTGATGGGCATCGGTGGCGGTATCGGCTTGGTCGGCACCTTGCTGGCCATTGTCGGCGCCGTGCTCTACGTGCTCGAACGCACGGGGCGTCTCGTGGTTTCGCGCCTGGGAAAGACCGGTGTGAGCCAAAATGTCATCGCCTACCACAAGGCGTCGGGCCCGCTTGCCTCTCCGCGCAATCGCCCGGTTGTCGTTGTCGCGCACTATGACTCCCCGCGCGCCGAACTGCTCGCTCGCGAGCCCTATGCGCCGTACCGAGCGCTGATCGCCAAATTGCTCCCGATTGCCACGATTGCTCCCGCGGCTATTGCCATCCTGCGCATCTTGCCGCTTCCCGGCGCGTTGAAGGTCCTGCTGTGGATTGTCGCGATCCTTGCCTCTCTCGTGGCTCTTGCCAATGCCGCCAATATTATTTCCAATCGTTTTGTTCTTCCCTACACGTCCGGCTCGGTTTGCAACAAGTCGTCTGTTGCCGCCATGTTGGGTGTCATGGATAACGTCGCCCCCTATCAGGGTGAGAACGAGTTCCCTGACGATATTCCGTTTGACACGTATTTTGGCGAGCAGAAGCGTCGCGCCGAGGAGATGGCGCGTGCGGCGGCCGAGTATGCCGCGGCCCAGCAGCAAAACGACTACGGCAACACCATCGAGTACGAAGAGCCTGCCTATACCGAGGATGAGTATGGCCAGCCGGTCGCTCCCGAGGGTGAGCAGGGCGAGGCTTCTGATGAGCAAATCGATGGATTCGAAGGTGCTTCTGCCGACGAGACCCTGATTGGCGTCATCGCACCCGAGCCCCAGGTCCAAGATATTCCGGACGAGGAGCCCGTTGCGGACGAGTCCACTGCCGAGTCGGCAGGCGAGCCTGCCGCGGC
Organism: uncultured Collinsella sp.; assembly: GCA_965151385.1. Classification (GTDB taxonomy): domain Bacteria; phylum Actinomycetota; class Coriobacteriia; order Coriobacteriales; family Coriobacteriaceae; genus Collinsella. The sequence continues at coordinate 57,185 of CBCTZJ010000006.1, forward strand.
TGAGGAGCCCGAGCCCAAGCCCAAGCTTTATCGCAATGCCGCCGGCAACATCCGATTTGGCTCGGATGCCATCCGTGCCCTGGGCATGCTTCCAGAGTCCTGCACGCTCGATTACGAAGAGGGCGAGGAACCGACGTTTGAGCCGGAGCCTGCTCCCGTTGCACAGGAGCCTGCGCCCGCGGCCAATACAGCTGTTGCTCCCGCCGAGCCGGTCACTGCCTCTGTTGCTGCCGCGGAGTCTGACGCAAAGCCCGCGCTCGATTCTGCAGCCGGTCTGGATATCCTGGCGCCTGCCGCTCCGGCACAGGTTGAAGACGAGATCGCCGACGAAGACTACGACGAGTATCCGCAGCGCGTGTCCTATGAGAGCGACACCGATTTCTCGGCCGAGCTTCCCTCGACAACGCCCCATGCCGATATCGCTTCCGCGTTCTCCTCGATTGGTGCCAGCGCTTCTAGCTTCTTTAAGGGCGCCCTCGCGAAGGGCAAGAAGTTCGTCGACGACTTTGAGGAAAAGCGCGCCGCTGCCCGCGAGGCCGCCGAGCGGGAGGCCATCGCCCAGCAGCAGGCCGCCGAGGTCGAGCGCGAGCGTGCGGCACAGGAGTTCGAGCAGAGCGAGGCCGAGCAGCCGGAGCCTGTCGATGTCGCCGATGCCACGACGTCCTTCGAGGCTCCACAGCCGACATCCGCCGACGTTGCCGAGGCTACGACGTCCTTTGAGGCGCAACAGCCGGTCGATGGCGCCATGTCATTTGATGCCACGATGACGTTTGAGAAGCAGGGCACCGCAATTGCCGAGCCCCTTCCCATCCCCGATGATGCCCAGGACGCCGCCGATGATTCGGTTGTCGACGAGGCCGATTCCGTTGAGGCCAGCGCGCCCGAGCAAGTCGAGGCTCCTGCTATGGAGCAGGAGTCCCCTGCGGTTGACGGGGCTCCCAAGACGGATGAGTCCAGGCCTTATTCTACGCAGATCTTTACCATGCCCGCGCCGAGCGACCCCGGTGCCACGGTGGCCAACGTCGCTCCCACGCAGGACGAGACAGTTGACTTCCTCATGGCGCAGATTTCGTCTCAGGTGCCTCCGCGCCAGCAAATGAATATCCCCGATCCGGCCTCCGCGCCTGCGCCCTCTTCGTCGCCGCTGGCCTCGGTCCCCGATCCGTCGCTGCCTTCGATGCAACAGGCCAACGTCGCATCCCGCACGTCGCTGTTCGATCTTCCCGATCCTTCGGCACAGACAAATGACCCCTTTGCGACGGCGCAGGGCCCCGAGCCCACATCGGCACCGGTCGCGGCCCCCATGCCCATCTCCTCGGGCGCACAGCCGCTCGAGACCATCTCGGCTCCTGCTTCGACGGGCGCCAAGCCGCAGAAACGTGGCCTGGGTGGCTTGTTCGGTCGAAAAAAGAAAAACGAGCAGGACAGCATGAGCGATTGGCTTGGCGTCGAGGATGATTACGACGCCAAGAAGTCTGGTCGCGGTATCGGCTCGTGGGATAACTTCGAGGATGACGATGACGGTTGGAAGGGCGGCGCCACCTCCTCCGATGGTGCTTCTGCCGAGGATATGCTCTCGGCCGTTGCCTCCATGGGTGACGATGAGCTGCTCGGCCACGATATCTGGTTCGTCGCAACGGGCGCGTCCGACTGCGACGGCGCCGGCATGAGGGCGTTTTTGGCCTCGCATCGTGACAAGCTCCGCGGTGTGTTCTTCATCAACCTCGAGTCTATCGGTGCCGGCAGGCTTTCGGTGGTAACGGTCGAGGGTGAGCAGCAGTTGCTCAAGGGTGACCGACGCATCATGAACCTGGTCAATAAAGTGTGCAAGTCGTTTCATGTTGATTGCGGTGCATTTGAGATGCCCTATGCCAAGACCGATGCTTATGCTGCGCTCGAGGCGAGCCGTCGCGCCCTTACGATTGCCGGCGTTGATGGCCCACGTTTGGCGTGTGCTTACACCGAGGACGATCTGCCGTACAACGTTAATCCGACAAATATCGCTACGGTGTCCGAGGTTGTGACCGAGGTCATTCGTCGTTCGTAGACAGACCCGCTAAGGAGTCAGCGTGTTTTCGTACATCAAGCGCCATTGGCCCATCTATCTGATTTTGACCTTGATCGCAATCGCATTGGGTTTTGGGGCCGCATATGTCGTCGGCGTTAAGGGTTCGACACCCGAGACGACAATGAGCGAAGAGGTAGAGCAAGAGCAAAGCTTGGGTGCCGACGGTATTTCCGAGTCCGATCAGGCAGCCATCGATGGCGGTTCGTCATCTGCTGAATAGCCGATTCATCGTTTATGCCCAAGGCGGGCGAGCCGGGAGACAGGCTCGCCCGCCTTTTCATTTTGCTAGCGCTTCTTTGTGGCTGACCTAAGGCGAGCGAACCATATGGCTGCAGTGCCCGAGGTCAGGAGTGCGGTGATGCATGCGGCGGCGGCAACAGATCCCGTTGCCGGCAGGTTCTGAGGCAGGGCGCATCGTTGGATGACGCGGTCCTCATCATGCGCCTCGAGTTTATCGCCACCGCCGCTGCGGCAAAGATCGACGCGTGCGCTGTTGGCAAGTGCGGTTTGGGGCGTATAGGACGATGTTGACTGCATATGCACGACTGCGCCTCGGGCATCCGAGCTAAGGGCCGCCTTGGCATCGTCAAGATCGTCATGTTCGTCTTTAAGGTCATCTCGGGTCCAAGAGCCCGCCTCACTTCTGGTTGTAAAGTCGGCGGCTACCGCACCGTATTCAAAACGGATGCCCGTGATGACGGCGTCGTCTGTAAGATCAATCTCTTTCGTATCGAGTGTGATAGACTCTGCCGTCGAGATATCTGCTTTCCATAGGTGCCACCCGTCGTAATCGACGAGACGCACATCGTCGCCTAAGAGCTTTTTGACCTCGTCGGTTTCGAGCCAGGGGTTGTCATGCCCGTCGCTGAGCGTTGCATTGGCTTGTTCGCCCGTATCGATACCTCCCACTGGAGACGTTCGATACCACACGGTGCAAAGACCGTCGAAGTCCCCGGCCGCGACAGGGGTTTCGATGGCGATGAGTCTGGCAGTGCCGTCCTTGGCGCATTCGAGATCGTCAGTGATGGTGAATTCATCAACCCAGGTATTCGACTCATTTTTAGCATCGAGCGTATAGGAGAAGGAACCGTTTGTATCGGATTGTGCCACGGCCCGGTTTTTGCCATCGCCGTTGGCGACGAGACCCTTACCGATAGGGCGGGCAATCTCTTGCCGTTTGTCGACTCTACCCTCGATCTCGATGGGTGTGTCCTTCATGGTCACCGTCTGCACTTCTCCGGTAGCTTTAATTTCAAACGTCATGTCTTGAGCAAGGTCGTAGGTGCGCGGGGACATCACTTCGCGCAGGGTGTAGGTGCCGGGTGAAAGATGCTCGATGCGATGCGGCTTGTCAGGGGAGGTCCAGGCGTCAATTTCGGTTCCGTCGGCACCGTGGAGGGAGAGCCTGGCGCCTTCCAATTCTTGTTTGCCGGTCAGATCGAATTTGGAGATGTCGATTTTGGTGTAGTCGTTAGAAACGTCGAGGTGCGCATTGATCACGAGTGTTTTCTGGTCGGCATATGACAGCTCGACGGCGTGAGCACTTTGGTCGAGCAGGTATCCTTCGGGTGCCTGTACCTCAATAACCTCATAGTTGGCGGTTCCGCACCCCAGTGAAAGATGATTCGCGCACGCAAATCCCCGCTCGTCGGTCGTGATGGTGGTGACGGTTTCGCCGTCCAGGGCAACAATACTGCCGTCGGGGCGCACGATATCGCCCACGGCGCGGATATCAAAAACAGCACCGGCAAGGGCGTGCCCGCCTACGGCATCGTTCTTAACGATCTCGATGCTTCCTGTTGCCGCGTCGTCGTAAAACGAGGCGACCGCGACGGGCGTTAAGTTCATGTCGGCGGGAATCGTTATCTCCAGATCTTCTCCAACAAGATACGGTTCCTTGGCGGAAGTCTCTCGTATGTAATACGTGCCCGGGTTAAGCGATTCGGGCAGGGTGACGGTGCCGGTTCCATCGGTCGTAAAGGTATTCATAACGGTATGGGCGGGATGCCATGATGTTTGCGAGATGGGCTCATGGTCGCCATTGAGCAGCTGAAAGGTGAACCCGGCGCGTGGTACGACGTTGCCGGTCTGAGCATCGCGCTTCACGATTTGAAGATGTGTCGACAGGGCGTGGTTGTCTACGATGTACTGAAGTTCTGCGCCGTCCGTGATCTGCTCTGCCGTGACAGTCCATTCCCCTGCCTGCTTAAAGCCGTCGGGCACAGTGTCGACAACCTCGCGAATGGTGTAGCCGGCACGGTCATACGGTATGGTTCCGCTGACGCCATCGGGGCGCTCTCCTGCGCCAAACCATGCTCCAGCCTGGTCTTTGGTTGATGCGAAGCCGTAGATATTGGTGGTCAGCGTTCCAACAACCTGCTGCGAAGTGTTGCTTACCACTTCAAAGACCACGCCTTCCGCCGGCTGCTCTATACCAGACCCATCGCTATTACCGCAGTCCTTGAACTTTGAAATCTCGAGGTCAAAAGCGATGGGGATGTTGGGGATGCGACGCTCGAGCTCAACGACGTCCACGTCTCCGAGCTGGTCGGCGCCGATGGTATAGCTCCAGGTTTCATCGGAGGACATATAGCCCTCGGGAGCTCTCGACTCATAGATGGTAAAGGTGCCCAGGGGGATGTCGGTAAGTGTTGCCCGGCCGTCCTCATCCGTCGTGAGGGTGCGCGTCCAGCCCGGGGTAGACTGTGAGACGCAGGTGAACTCAGCGCCGGCAAGCGACGCACCGACTTGAGGACCTGCCCCTGTCGCGGCATCGGCCTTTGCGATGCGCAGGGTAATGGTACCGGGCTGCTCATCGATGACGACATTCCCGCCGTCATTGCCGGTGGAAAAGGCGATGCGGTCACTCCTGGGGATATAACCCGCTGGAGCTTTGGTTTCGACCAGATAATATGCTGTGTTGGGCAAAAGTGTCGCCTGTGCGCGACCGCTGCTGTCCATCTGGATGCTGCCGACACGCTTGTCGCTGGCGCTCTCATAGATGTCGAACCTCGCTCCGTCGAGCCTGTAGGTATCGTTTTCGCTGGTGATGGCGGCGTTGGCTGACTGTTTTTGGAAGGATACGGAGACGGCCGGGAGCACGTAGAGCATGTCTTGACGCTTGCTGCCGCCCGACACAGTTCCCAAATAGCGCCGCGCGCGATGCGGTGCGGCTTTAATGCCTCCCGACTTGGCGCTGTCGTGGAGCCAGCGCGCTGCGGCAACGACCTCATTGTCGCCGGAAAAGTTTCCGCTCTTCGTGACGCCCTGAGCGGTTGTATATGAGAATGATCCGTCGGTATGGGTGGTGCCGTTGAGCATCCAGACGGCAAGTTGGGTTGCGGCACGTGCTCGATCGGGGGATAGGTTATGCCCGCCAAAGGATGTGGCAGTGGGGTAGCCATGGCAGATGATGGCCGCGAATTCGTCTTCAAGCCATACCCAGCCCTGATTGTAGGTGAGCCAGGGGCCGCCCGGCGTGCTGGGGCCAAAGCGCTCCTGGTTCATGCAATAGGCAATCGAAGAATCCTGTGCCTCGTATTTGCCAACTCCAAAAGGACCGCATTCATTGCTGATAGTGCGGAATCCGAGCGATTCGTAACCGTCGACGGCGAGCGCGGCATCCGGTGTCATGCAGCCTAAAAGTAAAAAGAGGACTAGGAGCAGCGATCCTGCTGTGATTGCGCTGTGGACAGAGTGCGTGGGTGTGTTGGACATGGCTGCTCCTTATCCCTCGTGCGCCGCATGGGGAGGCCGCGGCGCGTAGGATGAGGCTACCCCCAAGGTTCATGCGGGTAAGTACCGGAACCTGACCAAACGCTTGCCCGATATCTGACAAATGGCGCCTGCGAAAGACAATGGAATAAATCTGCAGGTAGACAACGGTAAATAGAAGAACGTACAGGTCCCTGTCTCCACAATTGGTCTATTTTTAGGACGATTCTCCACAGCTAAAACAAGCATCGTCACCCTTGTATAGAACAAGACAACCGCGTTATACTATCCCCCACATATGCGGGCATCGCCAAGTGGTAAGGCATCAGCTTCCCAAGCTGACACTCGCGGGTTCGAGTCCCGTTGCCCGCTCCAGTTAAAAGCATGAGCACGGCACCATCACGGTGCCGTGCTTTTTTTAATAAAGTGCCGGGACTCGAACCCGCCAGGGTGCGAGCGTAAAGCAAACGCGAAGCGTTTGTAGCGAGCAGGCGAAGGCGCCGACAGGTGCCTGAAGCCGGTGCGGATTTGCGAAGCAAATACGCGGACGTCCCGTTGCCCGCTCCACCGGGCACGGGGGACCTTGGGAACGTCGGGTCCAACCCGCTTTGCCCGTGCATGCGCGCGGACCGGGTCCGGCGACCGCGGCTGGTGCGGATTTGCGAAGCAAATGCGCAGACGTCCCCATGACCGCTCTTGCGGCAAAATGTTAGGTTAATGCCTACTGCCCATTCTTGCACCTGCGCACGGTACAATGGTTGAGTTACGACCAACGTGCCAATAACCAAAAAGGAGCCGCTATGATCGATCGCTATACCCGCCCGGAGATGGGACACATCTTCTCCCTCGAGAACAAGTACGCCATTTGGCAGGAGATTGAGGTCCTGGCCTGCGAGGCTCAGGCGGAGCTCGGCAAGATCGGTATTTCCAAAGAAGAGGCCCAGTGGATTCGCGACCATGCCAACTTTGAGAAGGCGAAGGTTGACGAGATCGAGGAGGTCACGCGCCACGATGTCATCGCCTTCCTGACCAACATGAAGGAGTACATCGACGCCGATGTTCCCGAGGGTGACCCCAAGCCCAGCCGCTGGGTTCACTACGGCATGACCAGCTCCGACCTGGGCGATACGGCTCTGTGCTACCAGCTCACCCAGGCCTGTGACCTGATTATCGAGGACGTCAAGAAGCTCGGCGAGATCTGCAAGCGTCGTGCCTTCGAGGAGCGCAACACGCTCTGTGCCGGCCGTACTCATGGCATCCACGCCGAGCCGATGACCTTCGGCATGAAGTTTGGCTCTTGGGCCTGGGAGCTCAAGCGCGATCTGGACCGTCTTGAGGATGCCCGTAAGAATGTTGCCTTCGGTGCCATCTCGGGTGCTGTCGGCACGTACAGCTCCATCGAGCCGTTTGTCGAGGAGTATGTCTGTGAGCACCTGGGCCTGGTTCACGACCCGCTGTCCACGCAGGTCATCAGCCGCGATCACCACGCCTACCTTGCCGGCGTGCTTGCCACTACAGCGGCCACCTGCGAGCGCATCGCGACCGAGGTCCGCAACCTGCAGAAGACCGATACGCTCGAGGCCGAGGAGCCGTTCCGCAAGGGTCAAAAGGGCAGCTCCGCCATGCCGCACAAGCGCAACCCGATCACCATGGAGAAGGTCTGCGGCCTGTCGCGCGTCGTGAAGTCCAACGCCCAGGTCGCCTTCGACAACGTCGCCCTGTGGCACGAGCGCGATATTTCGCACTCCTCCGCCGAGCGCGTCGCTCAGGCCGATAGCTTCATCGCACTCGACCACATGTTCCAGTGCCTCATCCGTGTCATCGACGGCCTGCAGCTGTATCCGGCCCGCATGATGGCCAATCTCAACAAGACCCGTGGCCTCATCTTCTCCTCCAAGGTCTTGCTGGCCCTCGTCGATACGGGCATCACCCGCGAGGACGCCTACGCTATCGTGCAGGAAAACGCCATGGCCACCTGGCATGAGGTGCAGGATTGTGTTTCTGGCCCCACCTTCAAGGAGCGTCTCGAGGCCGATCCGCGCTGCACCGTCAGCCAGGAGAAGCTCGATGAGATCTTTGATCCGTGGGACTTCCTCACCCGCATCGATACGGTCTTCGACCGCCTGGAGCAGCTGAACTTCGAGTAGGGTTAACCTAATTCGACCGCTTGCGGATGCATTTCAACCTTTGGCGTCTTGCCCATTTTGGGTGAGGCGCTTTTTTATTGCCGCATCAGCCCCGGGTATACAATGAAATCCGATTGCTGTTTCGATGAAGGGAGGCGCGTGCCCGGACGCACCAAGCGAGCCGCCATCGTCTCGTTTACGCTCATGCTCCTTGTTGCCGCCTGTGTGGCCGCCCTGACGTATACCGTTCGAAGCAGTTCTTCCTCCTCGAATGAAGCCGACAAAGATCTCCCGGTACTCAAAATCGGCGTTACGGATAACGACCCCTATGTGTATGTCGATACCACGGGCGATTACGCCGGTATCGATATCGACATCGCCCGCGAGGCCTGCAAGCGTGCGGGGATTAAGCCACAGTTTGTCGATATTGACTGGAACGATCGCGACCGGCTGCTCAAAAACGGTGATATCGATTGTCTGTGGTGTGACTATTCGCCCTGTTATCGCGAGGATAAGTATTACTGGACCGAGCCGTATTTAACCGTGACGGTCTCGGTTGCCGCCAAGAAAACGAGTGGCATCAAGTCCTTGGCGCATCTCGATGGAAGCAAGACCATCGCGGTGATTGCGGGCTCGGTGAGCGAACGCCGATTGCTCGCAGGGGATCTGGAAATCTCGCCGGACGTGCAAATCAAATCGTATGGTTCTGCCGAACTCTGCAAAGCCGCCCTCGCCAAAGGGTATGTCGACTGTTGGATGGCGGACGTTCAATCGCTTGATCGACTCGTCACCCAGTATCCCGGCGTTTATCGTGTGTTTGCCGACAACGTTATGACGGTTGACCTGGGCGTTGCATTTGATGTTGCCTATGAGGGAGAGTGCGTCAAAAACCTCAATACCGCGCTGTTCGACATGGATCGAGACGGCACGATAGAGCGCATTGTGGACAATTACAAGGCAGGAGCGACGACGGGCGGGCAAGGAGCGGAATCATGACAAATGACAAGCACCGCTTGCGTCGAAAGATTCTGACCGTCATAGCTGTCGGCGTTATTGTCAGCGCTGTCTTATTAGGCCTGTTGTATGCGGTTGGAACCCATCGCTGCCTCGAAAAAACGCTTGGGTTTGGTCAAGAAACCATGGTGTTTTTGGAAAACGCTTGCGAAAAATATGACCGCAACGAACAGGGGAGAAAAATCGAGACGACGCACGATTTGCTCGCCGCGGTCGAATCGTTTGCGACGTTCCTGTCCTCTGATCGCGTTGATGTCAACGACGATCTTATCGAGCAATTTGTTCATACCGAGAACCTTTCGGGGCTGATGGTCATGGATGCCGACGGTCATATGGCCGCCCACTACGACATCGATGGTCGCGATCCGCTCATGTTGTGGCGAGAGGAGCTGGCATGTTCGTCGGTCGCATCGATGTATCAAGGTTCCAAAGTGTCCTACTCAACTGTCGTCGAGCGCCGTGGTGTTGTTTTTGCCGTCTGTGCTGTTCCGTATGGCGACGGCGTTGCCCTGGCATACCGCTCATTTGTTCCCGATACGGCGGACGACTATTCATATGCCATAGCCGACGTGCTTTCGAACAGCACCTTCCATCAGGGCCCCACGGTGCTTGTTATGGAGGATGCGGAGATTGTCTCATCCAACAGTGCCGATGCTGACATGTCGCTCGCCCGACTCCTCACCAGCCCAGGGGTTGAGTGGAAAGACGACGGCCTGACGCCCATCGAATATCGAGGAGACAAATGGTACGCCGTGCGTGCGGCATATAAGGACTACCGCCTGTTTGCGCTATATCCCAAATCTGAGGTCATGTCTGACAGGATTTCATTTGTCGCCGTCGGCGTTTTGGTGTGCCTTGCGTTTTGGGTCGTGGTGCTGTTGGCTCGGAATATCGTTGACCACCGCAATTTGGTCGAAAAAGATAAACAGCTCGGCATTATCAATGCCATAAGCGCCATCTACGATTCGACCTTCCTTTTGCATCTCGACACCCTCGAGATCGAGGGAATCAATATGTCGCCGGCGATAGCGAAGATATTTGCCGAGCACAACGAGGCATATGACTTTATGGACACGGTCTGCCGGGATATCGTGAGCCCCGAAAGCCGCGAAGCGGTTGTGGGACTCGTAGATATAAGTACGCTTCGTGAACGTATGGAGGGCGTACCGTACTTGGCTGCCGAGGTGCGAGATTGTCGAGGTGCTTGGTACTCGCTACAGGTTGTCCCCCAGCATCGCGATGAGCAAGGCCGGTTGGAGTCGGTCGTCGTGGCGACGCACAACATATCGATGGTCAAGCATGCCGAGGAGCTGTCATACCAAGATAAACTGACGGGGCTTCGCAACCGCAACTATCTTGAATCGCGCGGAGATAGCCTGGTAAACGAGGGCTTGCCAGTGAGCGTGATTATGGTGGACTGCAATTATCTCAAGCGGACCAACGACATCTATGGTCACGAGATGGGGGATGAACTGCTGCGACGGACGGCGTCCGTGCTGCGACGGGTGGCTGGTGCGGATTACCTGCCGATGCGCGTTGGCGGCGACGAGTTTTTGCTGGTCTGTCCCCATACTGACAACGAGTCTGCGCTCGGGCTGGAACAGGATCTTCGTCTCGGTCTTGCCGCGGTAAGCGATGAGGCCCTGACGGTCAGCGCATCGATTGGCGTGGCGACCGTCGAGACGGCTGGAAATACGCTGGCCGATGTATATCGCGTCGCCGATCACAATATGTATCGGGAGAAGCGCATGGTCCACGTACAGGGTGCGGACTGCTAATCTTGCTCCCACTAGTCCAAGCATCGTAGGATGTTGAATCGGTGCTTGCGATAATAAGTCGGTCCAGGCGGGGATAATAGACGTCTGAAATTTCTTTCTGAGAGGGGATCTCAATGATTAGTTTTGACTACAAGCCTCAGGGTGTATGCTCTCGCAATATCCACCTCAATCTTTCCGATGACGGCAGCAAGGTGCTGGGCGTCGAGTTTACCGGCGGCTGCGATGGCAACCTCAAGGCCATCTCCAGGCTGGTCGAAGGCGCTCCCGCCGACCGCGTGATCGAGGTTCTCGCGGGTAATACCTGCGGTATGAAAAAGACCTCTTGCGCCGATCAGCTTACGCGCGCTATTGAGGCCGCACGCGCCGAGATTGCCTAATGGGTATCGTCGATCACATCAAGAACGGAATATCGCGTCGCGGCTTTGTGCTCGGTGGGGCCGCCGCGGGCGCCGCCACGGTGCTTGCCGGTTGCTCGAAAAAAACGGGCACCAGCGATGATGCCGCTGGCGAGCCGCAGGTTATCAAGGATGACTCAAAAATCGTCTCGATTACGGATGAGTACGAGGCCGTCGAAATCGATCTCGAGCCTGCAGCTTCATGGACATTGCCTCTGGGTACGCTGCTGTACTACTGCGATGGCGACTACGCTGCCGCGATGATGGCACCCGCATCGGCGCGGCATGCCAACACGCTCGGTGTGCTCAACTTGGGCGACGGTTCGCTCACGACGCTCGTCGAGGATCCCGTGGAAGGTGCGGGGTATTCGTTTTACGATGTCCGCGCCGGCGATGGCGTATTTGCTTGGGTCGAGATGAACTTTGCGAATGCATCATGGAAACTCTATGCGCAAAATACGGCAGGTGCGTCGCTTGTCGGCGATGTGGTCGAGCTCGACCGAGGCGGCAAGGACTACGACCCGCCGCTGTTTACGGCGTTCGAATCGTCCGTCATTTGGTACAAGATGCCTGCTGCAGGCGGCAATAAGACGAGTCACGACTCGTATTGCTACCGCCGCTCGCTCGACGAGGCAAAGGCCGAGGCCATTTGGAAGTCAACGGGCCGCTTTGCATCCGCCCCGCGTGTGAGTGACGGCATCTTGACCATTTCCCCGCGTGTGCGCAACGACGAGGGCGTCTACTACGGCATGACGGCGATCGACCTGACGGACGGCAACAATACCAAGAGGGCTCAGCTGGTCCTTCCCTCATCGGTGTCTCCCTTCGAGGCCGTATATATGGGCGACACGTTTGTGTTCTCCATCGAGGCCACCTATAGCGGCGTGGGGAGCCTAGGCAACATGGGCACCTATATCGGTAACGAGAATGGGACGTTCCTATTCCTGTCGCGCGAGCCGCTTGCGTGTGCTGCCGGCAGAAAAGGCAAATATCTGGTTAAGGTTCAGGCATCGCATTTTCTGATCGATACCTCCGCCAAAACCTATGGTTCGCTGCTGTCGCCCGACCGCGCTCTCGAATATGGCGATTATCCAGCTACGGCGGGTAAATCGAATACGTTTTTAACCTATGCCACGGTGCGTAATAGCCAAGGAATTCCCGAGACGGTTACCGCCCGCCTGTTCTCTCTTTAGCGCCGAGGGGTTAAAAGGGCGCCAACGGGGGAATAAACGCGTTGTAATTGTGAGTGCCGCCCGCCGAGCCGCCGCACTGTAGCGGTGCTCGGCGGACATAGGTGCGTTAAAATGGGCTTGTTCTTAGCTAATTGAGACAGGGGGGCCGTGTTATGGCTTCAGATGCAAAAAAGATTCTGCTGGTCGAGGACGAGAAGGCAATCCGTGACGCTGTCGCTGCCTATCTCGAGCGCGAGGGCTACTGGGTTGTTGGCGTCGGGGACGGCCAGTCTGCGATCGAGGAGTTCGAGAAGCACCAGTTCGACCTGGTTGTGCTCGACCTTATGCTCCCCAAGATTCCCGGCGAGCGCGTTTGCCGCACCATTCGCGACACCTCGGATGTCCCCATCATTATGCTGACGGCCAAGGGCGAGATCGAGGATCGCATCATCGGCCTTGAGCTTGGTGCCGACGACTACCTGATTAAGCCGTTCTCGCCGCGTGAGCTCGTCGCCCGCGTCCGCGCCCTGTTCCGTCGTGCTCACCAGGCAGACGAGCCCGCCGTTGAGGTGCTCGACTTTGGCGATCTGGTCATCGATATCTCGGGCCACAAGATCTTGGTCGAGGACAAGGAAGTAGACCTGACTGCTTCCGAGTTTAAGCTGCTCACCACGCTTGCTCGCCATCCCGGTCGCGTCTATAACCGTATGGAGCTGGTCGAGAAGGTGCTCGGCTATGACTTTGAGGGCTACGAGCGCACCATCGACAGTCACGTCAAGAACCTTCGCGCCAAGCTGGGCGACGACCCCAAGAAGCCTAAGTGGCTCTACACCGTTCACGGCGTCGGTTATCGCTTCGAGGCTCCGGCCAAGACCGATAAGTCGGACGAGAAATAGGGAAATCACATATGACACCTGCGCGCTTTGAAATTGGGCAAAAGCATAAGCAGGAGAACGAGGCGGGTTCCAAGGCAAGTTGGAACACGCCTCGTTCCGATTCACGGCCAGCGATGAGCTATCCCTCGCGCATGGCCTTGGCTTTTGCCCTGACGTCGCTCATGACGGTATTGGTGCTGGTGGGCGTTGTCTCCGTTGTGTGGGGTACCGTCTTTTCGGATTACACGCGCTCCAATATCGTCGAGATTGCCAATTCTGCCGCCGAAAAGCTTGCGACGTCGTACGAGGAAAACGGCAACTGGACTGCGGGCGAGCTACGCACGGTCGCGACATCGAGCTTGGTGTCCGACGACCTGAGTATGCAGGTTGTCAACAAAAAGGGCGTTGTCGTCTATGACGACTCATGGCCTTCGGCAAGTGCGACCGCCGATGTGCGCGAGAGCGAATCGGCGTCGAGCAGCTCGAGCGGTAAAAAGGCCTCGCATAGCCCGGTCTCGTCGGCGCCCACCGACTCCGATAGCGTTGCCAACGTCGAAATCATAACGTCTTCTGGCGAGCATGTCGGACAGGTGAAGCTATGGGCTATCGGCTCCGATGCCCTGCTCACCAAGGCGGATTCTGCGTTTAGGGAAAAGACTTTTAACGCCATGGCCCTTGCCGCGGTTGTTGCGGTCTGCATCTCAGTTGTTATCGGATCGTTCGTGTCGCGCATGCTTACCAGACCGATTCATCGTATAACCAGCACAGCCAAGCAAATTCGCGACGGCGATTTGTCCGCTCGTACCGGTTTGCGCGGCGACGATGAAATCGATCAGTTGGGTGAGACCTTTGACGAGATGGCCACCTCGCTCGAGAAAGATATGAAGCACGAAAAGCGCCTGACCTCGGATGTCGCACACGAGCTTCGCACGCCGCTCATGGCCATGCTTGCAACGGTCGAGGCCATGCAGGACGGCGTGTATCCCACCGACGATGAGCATCTGGAGACGGTCGCTTCCGAGACGCGCCGCCTGGCTCGTCTGGTGCAGCAGATGCTCGACCTATCGCGTATGGAAAACAGCACGGCGCCGCTCAATCTCGAACCGGTGGACATGGTTCCCTTTGCGCGGTCTATCGTCAACGCTCAGGAGCGCCTATTTGTTGACCGCGATCTGCGCTTGCGCTTTGCTGACGAGACCCAAGGTCACGACGATGTCGTCGAGGCCGATCCCGACATGATCACGCAGTGCGTCATCAACCTCATGAGCAACGCCATGCGCTACACCCCCGAGGGCGGTTGGGTCGTGGTGTCGGTGCTCAGTGACCGCAAGCATGTCAGTATTGCCGTTTCGGATACCGGTATCGGTATTGCCAAGGACGACCTGTCGCGCATCTTCGGGCGATTTTGGCGCGCAGATGCCAGCCGCGCCCGCGAAGCCGGCGGCCTGGGCGTTGGCCTCGCCGTGACCAAGCAAATCGTCGAGCGTCACCATGGCTACATATCCGTGGAGTCGGAGCTTGGAAAGGGTACGACTTTTACGATTCATCTGCCTCGCGAGCACACGGCGGACGCGGCATCTACTACAATGGAGCACTAGCTTTTCGCTATTCGGTGAAGGAGGGGCCGCGTTCCTGCCGCTCCGAGTTTGCGAAAACATGCGGGAAAGAACCCGCATTTCTGTCGTATTTAGGTAAGGAGTGACTCACGTGACAACGATGGAGCGTCGTCCGGATTCCCGTGGCAAGGTTCGTGATATCTACGATGCCGGCGAAAACCTGCTGATGGTCGCCACCGATCGCATTTCTGCGTTCGACTTTATTCTCCCCGACGAGATTCCGTTTAAGGGAGAGGTGCTCAACCGCATCTCGGCATTCTGGTTCGACAAGTTTGCCGATATCGTCCCCAACCACCTCGTCTCCATCGATCCGGCGGATTTCCCCGAGGAGTTTGCCGAGTATCGTGACTACCTCGCAGGCCGCGCCATGCTGGTCAAGAAGGCCCAGACGATTCCTATCGAGTGCATCGTCCGCGGTTATCTGACCGGTTCGGGCAAGAAGACCTATGACGAGAACGGCACCGTCTGCGGCATCCAGCTGCCCGAGGGTCTGACCGAGGCCTCCAAGCTTCCCGAGCCGCTGTTCACGCCGTCCACGAAGGCCGAGATCGGTGATCACGACGAGAATATCTCGTTTGAGCGTTGCTGCGAGATCGTTGGCGAGGACATCGCCACGCAGATTCGCGATCTGTCTCTCAAGATCTACAAGGCTGCTGCCGAGTATGCAGCGACCCGTGGCATCATCATTGCCGACACCAAGTTTGAGTTTGGTGTTATCGATGGCAAGGTCACGCTGATCGACGAGTGCCTCACGCCCGACTCCAGCCGTTTCTGGCCCGCCGCCAGCTACGAGGAGGGCAAGATCCAGCCTAGCTACGACAAGCAATTCGTCCGCAATTGGCTCAAGGCCAACTGGGATATGACGGGGGAGACCCCGCACCTGCCCGCCGAGGTCATCGATGGCACGTCCGAGCGCTATCGCGAGGCCTTCCAGATCATCACGGGCTCCCAGTTCACAAGCATGAAGGAGAACGCATAAGTGAGTACCCGTAGCGCCACGAACAAGCGCACGCAATCCCACGAAGTTACCGGGGTTGCGCGCAAGTCAGCCGCATCTGCTAAACCCGCCCGCCAAGCAGCGAGCTCCGTTCGCGTCGTGCCGGCTTCGTCTAAAGCTCGCCGCAAAGAGCTCGAGAAGGGTGAAAACCTGGAAGGCCTTTCCAAGGAGGAGAAGCGCGCCCGCAAGGCCAAGCAGCGTGCTCGCGAGGATCGTATCTATACGGTGTCGAATATTCTTCTCAAGCAGGATGAGGACTACACCAAGCGCCGTCGTATCTGGTGGGCCGTGCTCGCCATCGGCATGGTACTCGTCGTGGCAATTTGGGCTTCGCTCTACTTCGCTCCCGGCGGCACGGTGTCCAGTCCTGTTCAGATGGTCGGCATCGTTTTGTCCTATGTCATCATCCTGGGTGACTTTATCTACGACTTCGTTCGTATTCGTCCCTTGCGCAACATGTACCGCGCGCAGGCCGAGGGCATGTCCGAGAACAAGCTCAACGCTCTTATCGAGCGCTCGGCTGCCGAGGAGGACAAGAAGGACTCCAAGAAGAAGTAGCGTTTGTATCCATACATATCGCTAAGATATAAGGCGCGTCGTTTTTGCGGCGCGCCTTTTTACTGTTCTATAGATAGATGGAGTGGCACATGATTCGAGCTGCCCTAACGGTCGAGGAAGCTCTTGAGGGCATGAAGACCCTTGAGCCCAAGATTAAAAATTATGCGCGTCTCGTTGTCCGCAAGGGTGTAAACGTTAAGCCCGGCCAGGAGGTCGTCGTTCAGTCTCCCGTCGAGTGCGCATCATTTGCGCGCGTGGTGGTTGCGGAGGCTTATGACGCCGGTGCCGGTCACGTGACGGTCATCTGGGCCGACGACGCCGTGACGAGGCTTGCGTACGAGCATGTCGAGAAAAGCTATTTTGGGCAGACGCCCGAGTGGAAGCGCATACAGCTGGATTCTCTGGCCCAGGACGGTGCCTGCTTTATCTTTATCGAGGGTGCTGACCCCGCCGCTCTCAAGGGCATCGATCCTGCCAAGCCCGCTGCCGCTTCCAAGGCGAGGAACACGCAGTGTAAGATTTTCCGCCGCGGACTGGATTACAACATCAACCCGTGGTGCATTGCCGGAGCGCCGGTCGTGGCTTGGGCGCGCGAGGTGTTCCCGGGAGACGCCGATGAGGTTGCAATCTATAAACTATGGATTGCGATTCTGCATACCGCCCGTGCTGACGGCCAAGATCCGGAGAGTGACTGGGAGCTTCACGATGCGGCGTTTGAAAAGAACCTGCGCTTTCTGAACGAAAATCGTTTCGACTGCCTGCGCTATACCGCTTCGAATGGAACCGACCTGGTAATTGGTATGACGAAGGGGCATGAGTGGGCCGGTGGTAAGGGCGAGACCCCCGACGGTCACCCCTTCTTCCCCAACATCCCCACCGAGGAGGTCTTCACCTCGCCCGATCGTATGCGTGCTGACGGAATCGTCTATTCCGCAATGCCGCTTATCCATCACGGTAACAAGGTCGACGATTTTTGGATCAAGTTCGAGAACGGTCGTGTGGTGGATTACGACGCCCGTGTGGGAAAGGCGACACTCGCAAGTATCATCGATACTGACGAGGGCGCTGCTCATCTGGGAGAGGTTGCGCTCATTTCCAAGAACACGCCGATTCGCGAAAGCGGCATCCTGTTCTATGACACGCTCTATGACGAGAATGCCAGCTGCCATCTTGCACTGGGAGTCGGCTTCCCCGAGTGCATTGAGGGTGGATATGATATGTCCAAAGAGGAGCTCATTGAGCATGGCGTCAACGTTTCGAGCACGCACGTCGACTTTATGATTGGCACGGACGACATCGATATTGTAGGCATTACGCCCGATGGACGCGAAGTTGTGATTTTCCAGAACGGCCAATGGAGTTGGGAATAGTCCCAGACCGTGGTACAATGCCACCCGCGGGCCGTTAGCTCAGCTGGCAGAGCAGGGGACTTTTAATCCCAAGGTCCAGGGTTCGAACCCCTGACGGCCCACCATAGTTTACGCAGGTCAGAGACGGTGTTGTCTCTGACCTTTTTCTTTGTGTACCCCGCGAGTACCTAAAACGGTACCCCTCAAATCACGTGGATTCCATAATTCTGGCCTGTCCGTAGAGGGGCATAGCGTCCCGATGGTCGGACGGATGGATCGTTGTTGATGCGTCCTTCCATCCGTCCGAAGGGGCAGGGGACGGCCCGAGTGAGTGCGAGCGTTCTGCGCGCTTTCGACAGCCGTAGGGGCTCCATGCCTAGCCCCAGGCTGTCGAAAGGGCGTTGAACGCGAGTGTTGATGTCCGTAGAGCAGGGGCGCGATTGAGGACATGGCGAGCGCCCATCGGCTCGCCGCTGGCCTATATTTCTTATATTTATTTATATATAAAAGGGAAATCAACCTCATGTTGATTTTGCAACACGTCAACCTGCGGGAACTTGTTGCTATGCACCCCCGAAAAAGGGTGGCGAAAAATCAACCTCATGTTTATCGAAATCAACATGAGGTTGATTTTTATCAACATGAGGTTGATTTCCAATCAACATGATGTTGATTAATTTCCACTGTTAAACATCAACATGAGGTTGATTAATAACCCAGCCTTTTGGCCAAAAGAAAAGATGCCGCGTGGTTGACGCGCGGCATCTTTTCCTAGACGCTCCAGCCTTCGTTTTTTGCGGCCTTGAGAATGGGCGAATATCTGAGCTGCAGTACCCCGTCAACGTTCTCAATAACGCCTCGCTTACGAAGTGCGAGGGTTGTTCGGGACATGCTTTGGGCCGTTACGCGGAAGAATTCCGATAGCTCCTTGTTCGTCTTTTTCAAGCCGCGAACCGCATAGCCCTTTCGGGCCCCGATTCGCTCGTAGCGGCGAATCTCGAGCAGCAGCTCGAGTTCAAGCTGGCCATGTGCGACTAGATATAGCCATCGATCGCTTTTGTCGGCGTTCAGTCGCTCTCTTGCCTTGGCCTCGGCCTCGATTGCAACAGCGCAGAGTTGTGGCGGTTCCGCGCCGCTGAGCTGCGCGAACTGCTTGCGTGATATAGTGTTAGTATAGCGAATCGCACCCCTCGTGGTGCCTGGTGCCGGCAGAAGTAGTGATTCCGCCGGCACTTCTTTTTTAGGTGGATCATCCGCCATGGCTAGCGCCTCCGTTTCTTCTTACCCCGTGGGCGACCTCCGCGGGAGCCACCGACAATCATCTTCCCGTGCCGAATGAATTCGGTTTCGACTGCCGGCAGGTATAGCGACCCATCGGCACCTATAAATGCGAGGTCGGCTGCCATCAGTGCGTTCACATGCTCGGCGGCTATGGTTGACTTGCCGACGCTACCAAAGAGCCACTGGGCCAGTTGTCCGTAGTCGAGCGGAAGGGCGTGGCCCCTACGGCTCGTTGCTATGGAGCACAGGCGTAACCAAACACCCATGTCGGCATATGCCTTATCACCGCGCTCGTTGCGCAGGCGCTTGAACTCGCTGCGGCTCGACAAAGGCATGTCCAGCCGTAGCGATGGGAGCTGCACGTTCCACGCAGCCTCTATGGCCTCGTCTTCGCTTATGGAACGTACCATTATGCCGCGCCCTTGTTCGCATCGCGTAGGCCGCAGGCGTCCAGCAGATCGTCGCGGTTGAGCTTCCAACAACGCCCGATCTGGATTCCGCGAATCTCGCCGCGCTCGACCATTCGAATCAGATGCTTAGCGCTGATTCCGATAGCGGCCTCGGCCGTTGTCGGCGTGATGAGCAGCGGCAGGGTATCGTATTCCCCTGCGCGGAATCGGTCGGCGATGGCTTGTTCTGTCTTGCGCATGATCTGCGCTCCTTTCTGGCCCGATAGGGCCCCATAAGACTGCACGGCTCCTG
The DNA here is from genome assembly GCA_965151385.1 of uncultured Collinsella sp. Taxonomy (GTDB): domain Bacteria; phylum Actinomycetota; class Coriobacteriia; order Coriobacteriales; family Coriobacteriaceae; genus Collinsella. The sequence goes on from CBCTZJ010000006.1 coordinate 76,830, forward strand.
CCGCTAAGAAAAGACTAGGCTGGGTTCAACCCCCGTGCGTAGCCTTTTGGTGCCACGCGGTGCCAATTTCGAATGCATGGTTTATTTCGAGTAGCAACCGTGGTTGCAACAACGTGGGTTTCGCCCTGCGGGGCGCCGGGTTTTAGGGCAGAGCCCTAACAAGCGCCGAACCGTAGGTTTCGGCGTGTACGCGGACGGGCAAAACGCAGTTTTGTACGGCAGCGTACGACTCTTGCGTATTTCAAAAAACTACCCTTACGGCCATTTCGCCCGACTTCGTCTGTCCCGCTCTATACGGCGGGTTTCCGTACTCGGGCCCGCCTTTCGCCTTCGCCGAAAGGCGGGCCTTATGAGGGGTCGTCTAGGGATGCTTTTTCAAGGTTGGCAAGCATCCAGCCCATGACCTTGTCCTCATCCAGTTCGAGATAGATCCGACAACTTTCCTCGTCACTGTTGCGATAGAGCTTTGAGCGCCTGACGATATAGCCCGCCCTCTCCAGCTGGTCTGCCAAGCAGCCGACCTCAGCGGTTTCGCCGCTTATCCTGAATTCGAGCATGGTTCACCTCCGTTTCATTGTCCCAATAGTCCGACTAGTCCCAAAAAAAACAGCTGTCTAGCTGGTCTTTTGTTCAAATCAGAGCCGATTTACGGCTCCAGAATCGACCGTCTGGAACCGATGGACGGGCCTTGTTATTGCGAGCCAAAAATCGGTATCTGGGCCCCGTGCAGCCCTATTCCCCAGCTGCCCGCAGTTCCAGTATTTCAGCCACGGGCGGTGCTGCCGTCATCGTTGCCGCCACAGCATCCATTGCTGTTCGCTTCGCCTGGGCATTCACGCCCGTGTAGATATTCAGCGTCATCGCGGCGTTGGCGTGGCCCAGGAGCGAGGATACGGACTTGATGTCCGTTCCCGCGAGGATCGCTGCGGTGGCGAATGTGTGGCGCAGGTCGTGGAACTTGGGCGGCTCGCCCTCCGAGCCCACCAGCCCTAACTGCCGAACCGTGACGGCCCAGTGCCGCGACAGGCGCTCGGGAGCCATGAACTCGCCGTCAGGACCGCCCAAGACGAACATCGATCGCTCGAATGGGACGCCTGCCTTAAAGCACTCGGCGCGTGCTGCGGTCAAGCGGCGTGTAAGGATCCCCACGACTTCATCCGGCATGGGGATGCTTCTGCGACTGCCACCGTTCTTGGGTTCTTTCTCGTAATGTCCGTTCTCCCCGAAGCCGATAGATGCCTTGACGTGCAGTATCTTTTGCTCGAAATCGACGTTGCGCCACCTGAGCGCAAGTAGTTCGCCGCGCCGCATACCCGTGAGCAGCGCGAGGTAGATGCCAACGTTTTCGGGGCAATCTCGGGCGATTGAGAGAAACGTGAGCAGCCGTCCGCGCTCGCGTTCGTCCAGCGCGTTAGGCTCACGGTGACGGGCTTTGGGCACGCGTACGCAGTCCACGGGGGAGTAGTCGATCACGCGGAGCCTGCCGACAGCATCGCGGTATGCGGCCTTGAGCAGCGTCACGCTCTTGCGGATGGTGGACGGCTTATAACCCTCTTCAACGGCCCAGTTAATCCAGTTCTGAGCTGCGGTTACGTCCAACGAGTCGAATTCGATGCTGCCGATCTTGCGCTCTACGAGTCGCGCGGCACCGCGGTAGTCGTACACGGTCGAGGACTCAATCGAGCCTGACGCGCTGAGCATGTCGATATAGCCGTCTAGCAGGTCTTTTACCGTCTTATGGGCCATGCTGCCGAGTTTGAGCTTCTTTTGCGCAAGATCCTCCATCTCCTCACGCCATTCCCCCAGCTCGGCCTGAGCCGCACGTTTCGATTTGGCGGCCATGACCTTGCTGACCTGCCCGTACGTCCCGTCCTGCTTCTTAAACTTCAGGCGTCCGCGCCAGCCACCGTTGCGATATGGCAACAGGCAGGACGAGGTGTAGTAGCGCTTTGGCTTCATCGATGCCCCACAATCGCGGTGTGTACCCGCTGCGTACCGCGCGGAGTACCCGTGTTGAATAAACCTGCTCAGGCCGCGCAGTCCGTCTAGTCGAACAAAACCGCAGGTCAGAGTGGGTGTACGGTATCACTGTCCTAGCGTTAAATCAAACAAGAGCTGGCTTTTAATCCCAAGGTCCAGGGTTCGAACCCCTGACGGCCCACCCAAAGATTGTTGAGGCGGTCAACTTCGGTTGGCCGTCTTTTTTGTCGCCCCTTCATGGGTTCGAACCCGAAAGGGCGCGGAGCTGAGGAAACGCGCGAGCGTTTGCCAGCGCAGCGCGCAAGGCGCGAAAGCGCCGCAGCGGTCGCCCGCGCAGCGGGCCCGAACCCCTGACGGCCCACCATAGAATAGAAAAGCGACTGGCGGATGCCGGTCGCTTTTTTGTTGTCGCGACGCGGGTTCGAACCAGATCTTCTCTATATATAAGGACGCCTGGCGGCCAAAACCAGCCTTTTACCGACAGGAAACCAAAACCTAATGTCTTTAGAGTAAAGTAGCCCAGCAGAGATGGCCGACGCCTCAACACCTATAAACCAGCTGGTCATCGCCAATACCAGAAGCCGATGCTTCAGACATGACTTCAGTGGAACAACTGAAGGATCGATTCATTTGTGAACAAAATATGGAGTGCCAGATTCCCGCCCCCGGGGCCCCTCCGGTCTGGCAATATATCTCCTTGCCGCGC
>CBCTZJ010000007.1:0-76546 GCA_965151385.1 uncultured Collinsella sp.
AAATAATCATTTGTCGCTCAGAGCAATAGAAATGTCCAATCTGAACGACCTATTGGTTTTTGAGGTTCCCGCCCTTCTCCGAGAAAAGGTTGAGACGAAACGAAAGGTGCACAGCATCTCGATTCGTCTGATCGATTGTGTATTGCTTAGCCCTGATGCCTTCAGGCATCCATCCAATACGGCCCCGAGTTACAGCGGCTGGCAGGCAAAGAGCGGCGCTTGAGTAAATCCGTCACCTTGCAGAGGGCTCTCCAACTTATCCATTTCACATTTTGTTCACAATCAGACGGAGGGAATCTTCTCATAAATGAGGGGAAGTCCTTGCGTTCTTCCAAAAGACAAAAGATGTCTTTTACCTGGTCTTTTGTTAGGGTATAGTGACAGCAGCAAAAGAAATTGCGGACTGCAAATTCCTTTGCAGACATTGTCCATTGACCGTTTCCGGTACGAGATGCGCCTAGGCGCTGACAGAGTGGTTATCCCGGATTAAATCAAGGCAATGCGACGGAATGGCTTGTCCTTCGTCGCCAATCCTCCGATCGGTTCAAAGAAGAACTTGGAAGGAGGTGAGTTGCGTGGATAAGTGCATCAATTACGGCTTTGACATCCGCTGCGCAAGCGACATCCTTCTTGAAGAGGGCGCATACGACGCCCTGTGCAAGGATCGTCATCTGCTCGAGAGCACCATTGCCCGCGTTGAGCGCTATCTATCAGCGCCTCGCTTAGGGGATAGATGTTTCTATTTGCGAGCGAGGAGCGCAGACCGTAGGGGCCCGTAGAGAGGAGGATGAAGAATGCCCCCTCCGATCCAATATTTGTCGCAAGAGCAGTCGCTTGTGGCCGAAATTGGATCAACGCTCCAATGGTATCAATCGTTCTTATCAAGAGGAGGTGTAGTTATGGATCCAACTGCGTCCAATACCATCGAGCTTTTCAAGCAGGCGCTTCATGGAATCATTCGCCATGTAGACGCCTACAAAGAAGGCTCAGTCATCGTGCACGACGATGCGGAGACGAATCTGCTCGCTCATACGTATGCGACAGAAGATTATTTGGCATCGATTCGAGCCGTTGCTCAGTACGCGTTGAGCCAGGCCTCGTTCTTCTCCGGCCATGCCGAGTAAGTCGAAAGGAAAACAATATGAAGAAGCTTTCTCAGTTTATGTATTTCGATTTCGAAGCGTTCTCCAAGGGCAAGATCTACCTTTGCACGGGTCAGTCCGAGTGGAAGGACTTCAACACGGGCGACCATCTTGGAACCAAGGTAGACGTCGTGATCTATCGCGATGACACCTCATACGTCCAGAAGGAGGGCGAGTCCATCACCAACCGCTTCGAGAAGCTTAGCTTTAAGGTGAACAAGGACGTTGAGGTCCCCGCCGAGGCCATCATCGAGCCGGTTGACGCAGTTGCCACCGTCTATGGCGACTATCGCAACCAGCTCTCGGTCAAGTGCGCGGACATCAAGGTCCTTCGCACCAAGGGTCAGAACGGATAAGGCGGGCGGTGCGACATGCTGTACTTCAGCAAGGACGCGCCTCGCCTCGCATTCGCGGCCCCCAGCGCCCAGCTTGTGGCGCTGGGGGCCGTTTTTCTCTTGCTGGGGCTTGGCGCAGAAGAACTTTCGTTTGGCCTTGCATCCATCCCGACCGACCTGCTTGATGACCCCGGAACCCTTATCGATATCAGCTCGGCTTTCCGGAGCGTTGGCTTCGCTCTCCTGGCATTCGCGGCCCTAGCTGCCGCGATCGCGCTCATCATTCGCTGGAAATCGACTGATGCGCAGCGAATCCGAACCATGGTGCGCAGGGGCCTCTTCGACTATTCGATGGGCAACCCTCTTCACCTCAAGGAGGGCGAGCGCCTGCCGTCCGTTCGTTGCATTGATGCAGGGCCTGGATCATACGAGGTGATCATCGGGATCGCCGCGTCACGGGTCGAAGACGTCTCGAACGTCTCGTCGAGTATCAGCGCAAGCCTCTCCAGGCGCTTCTCAAGCTTCGCCGTTACCCAGACGGATGTCGACGTCGCGTTTAACTCCGTAACGTTCACCGTCGAGGACGTGACCATCGACCGAAGCCTGTATTGCGATAGCGCGGAAGGCCTTCTCTCCGGCAAGCCTCATATCCTTGCCGTCCAACAAGGCGCTTCCATCGACCTATCAACATCCGGCTCTATGCTGGTTGCCGGCAAGACGAGGAGCGGGAAGACCACCGGCATCATCGCCCTCCTTCTCCAGGCCCTTCTTGCCGGGCCCGACAACCGCGGCTCCCGCGTTACGATCATCGACCCGAAGCGGGCAGAGCTCTCTCAGCTTCCCCACGTGGTGACGCTCGACGCAGACGGAGGCGGGCGAGCCGTCCTAGACGCCCTCCACTGCTTCGCCGATTCCGTGACAGAGAGGCAGGCGTATCTCAACACGCTGGCCAAAGAGCGAGGCGACGCCGTCAAGTGGTGGGACGCCGGCATGCATGTTTCCCTGCTCTTCATAGATGAGTACGTCAGCGCTCGTACGATATTCCCTTCGCGGGCGTCCAAGGACGACCCGGACTACTGCCTTGCGACGTTCGACAATCTGGTCAAACGCATCGTGACGATGGGGGCGAGCGCGGGCTGCTACGTGATCGTCAGCATCGCGGAAGCGTCGGTCGAAAGTGGCGGCTTGCCCGCCATGCTCAGGAGCGCGATGAGCACGAAGATCCTGTTCAGGCCGACTCCCGCTGAGGCCCGACTCATGTGGGATGCCGAGAAGGTGAAGGATATGCCCGCTCGCACGTATGGTCCCGGCGACGCCTGGTTCTCAAGCACGGATGGCATCCATGACCGCGTTTCCTTCGTCCACTTCCCGGTGATGAGCTTCCCCGTGTATGGGGAAATGGGCCGCCTCCTAAATCTGTACTACTCGTAACTGCCGTGCTCCCCGCCGAGCGCAGCGAGGCGGGGAGCACATTCTTTGTTCCATCTAGCCGTTTCTGTTCATTTATGCCGTGGGCCGGGCTTGTTATGGCCCACGGCACCCGATAAGGGGTGCCAAAACCACCCCGAAAAACCCTCGATTATGAAAGGAGTGCCGGAACAATGCCGAAACGTGCTCCAGTTCCAAAGAGCCGCACCCTCATGTACACGCAGCAGCTCTCGCATATGCCCTCCGGCGACGTCGATTCCCTCTACGCGGGCATTGAGGGCAAACTCGGCCCGAAGCGCTATGCGGGCATCATCCACGACCATGACATGAAGGACAACGGCACGCCAGCTGCAGACCACGTTCACGTGATGATGTCGTTCAGCAATCCGCGCTCCCCCTCGAACGTCGCAAAGCTCTTGGGCGATAAGCCCCAGAGCATCGAGGTCTGGACGGGCAAAGCCGCGGAGAAGAACGGCTTCTCGTATCTCTGCCATCGGACCGCCGGTGCACGGGGGAAGTTCCAGTACCCGCTCGACGCCGTCCACGCGAACTTCGACTACGTCAAAGAGATGGAGAGCATCGAGGCCGAGGTCATCCGCTCGACCAGCCATTCGAACATCAAGGTGCTCCTCGATGCCCTCCTTGACGGATCCATCGACAAGGAAGCCCTTATCTCGCAGCTCTCGGGATCGGAGTACGCCCGCGCACGAAAGCAGATCGATGACGTATACGCCCGCAGGCTTCAGGTGCAGGCGGCGGAATGGCGAAAGTGGATGCTCGAAGAGGGCGGGGAAATCACCACCATCTGGATTTTCGGTCCACCCGGCGCAGGGAAGACATCGCTTGCAAAGAAGTACGCGGAAGAACGGGGCACAGGCTACTTTGTGTCCGGCTCCACGCGCGACATCTTCCAGGGATATGCAGGGCAGCACACCGTCATCCTCGATGAGCTGCGACCGAAATCTATCGGATACGCTGACCTCCTTCGCATCACAGATCCGCATGCGCTGGAACATGAGGTCATGGCTCCCGCTCGCTATTTCGATAAGGCGCTTGCAGTCGAGCTCATCATCGTCACAAGCCCCTACGATCCCCTGCAGTTTTACAGTGAGCAGGTCGGCGGCATACGCCCCCTGCGCAGCTATGACGTGATCGACGGCTTCGGACAGCTTGAGCGCCGTCTGGGCCTCGTGGTCGAGATGCAGCAGAAGGAGATTTGCGAATCGCGCTTTGACGTGAAGCTGGGTAGCTATTGGCCCGTCAAGGGTTCCGAGCGCCCGAACCCGTTTTCCAGCTTCGGGCGCGGCACTCAATCCTCAAACCGTAGCAGCGAACAGCTCTACGAATCGCTGCTGGGTTAGGAACCTGGCATTTCAACCGCCTCGCTACGGTAGAATGGGCCCATCGTTTGCGAGGCTCCCTTTATAGAGAAAGGAGGCTCACATGGCCGAAAGAAGAGACAGCAAGAATCGCATCTTGAGGCCCGGAGAGAGCCAGCGCACTGACGGTAGGTACATGTACAGGTACACCGACTTCAATGGCAAACGACGCGCTGTCTACAGTTGGACGCTCACCGACAAGGACTTCACCCCCAAGGGCAAGAAGAGGGGTCCATCCCTTCGGGCCCAGGAGAAGCAGATCGAGTTCGATATGCTTAACCAGGTCGTTCCCAACGGAAACAACCTCACGGTTCTCAGCCTTGCGGAAGCGTACACGTCCCTGCGAACCGGCGTGCGGAACAGCACGCGCGCCGGCTACAAAACGGTGCTCAACATCCTGCGCAAAGATCCGTTTGGGTCTATGCGTATCGACAAGGTGACGTTTGCGGAGGCCAAGGCGTGGCTCGTGCGTCTTCAGACCGTGGATGGCCGCAGCTACAGCAGTATCCATTCGATTCGCGGCGTCCTTCGCCCTGCTTTTCGGATGGCGCTTGAGAACGACTGGGTGCGAAAGAACCCCTTCGATTTCGAGCTGGCCACGGTCGTGGTGAACGATTCGGTAACGCGGGAGGCGTTGACGCGGAAACAGGAGCGCAGGCTCCTTGAGTTCGTCAAGGGCGACCGGCATTATTCGCGTTACTACGAGGGCATCCTCATCCTGTTCAAGACCGGGCTGAGGATATCCGAGTTCTGCGGCCTGACGATTGCCGACATCGACTTCGACGCGCAGCGCATCCGGGTCGAGCGGCAATTGCAGAGGACGAGCGAGATGCGCTACGTGATCCAGGAGCCAAAGACCGAGAAGGGCATCCGGTTTGTCCCGATGTCCGATGAGGTCGCCGAGTGCTTCCGCAAAGTCATCGCCCAGAGGCTCGCTCCGGAGGTCGAGCCCGAAGTCGACGGCCTGAGCGGATTCCTGTACTTGGACAAGAACGGGATGCCCTTGGTCGCCTTGCATTGGGAGCACTACTTCCAGCGCATCGTCGCCAAGTTCAACTCGATCTACAAGGAGGAGATACCTAAGGTGACTCCCCATGTCTGCCGTCATACATTCTGCAGCAACCAGGCTCGCGCCGGGATGAATCCCAAGGTGCTTCAGTACGTGATGGGTCACAGTGAAATCGGAGTGACGCTCAACACGTATACGCATCTTGGCTTTGAGGAGGCCCGCGAGGAGATGAACCGGCTATCCGCCTAAATATGCGTGGTGTACGGGGCTCGGATTTACACCATTTCCTACACCACATCCGGATGGAAAAACCGGCTCATATATGAGAGGAAGCGTTTTACGGAATCTTGGGCATCGAAGTAGGATATATGCTGTTACCTGCACTTTTGCTCATATATGAAAGGGTTTGGAACAATGCATAAAATCCTATTCGTATGCCATGGCAACATCTGCCGCTCGACGATGGCCGAGTCGGTGTTTACCGAGCTCGTGCGCCGCGCTGGGCGCGAGGCGGAGTTTGTCATCGATTCCGCTGCGACCTCGACCGAGGAGATCGGCAACCCGCCACACCACGGTACCGTTGCCAAACTACGCGAGGTCGGAATTCCCGTCGTCGCACATCGCGCGCGTCAGGTGCGTCGCGCGGAGTATGGCGACTGGGATCACATTGTCTATATGGACGACGAGAACGCCCGCGGCCTGTACCGAATTTTTGGGAAGGACCCCGATGGCAAGATCTCGCGCCTGCTCGATTGGACCGATCGCCCCGGCGACGTGGCCGACCCCTGGTACACCGGCAATTTCGATGCCACCTACCGCGATGTGCTCGCCGGTTGCACCGCTATGCTCGAGCAGCTGTAGACGCTCGGGCGGCGCGGACACACGGGGCATGCCATCGGTATAAAACGAGCGTGGATTTTCTCCCGCATACAAATTGAGCGTGGATAATCTCCCACTTCGAGCGCGAAACGGCGCTCTAAACGGGAAAAATCCTCGCTCGGTTACTCGTCGACGATCTCGGCGAGCCAAACGTTCAGCGTATCTACCTCGGGGCAGCAGAACTTTGCCGTACCAGGCTCGCTGCCAGGCACGGTTCCGCCATAGCGCAGGATATCGATATAGGGAAAGCCCACATGGCAGGCCATAGCGCACATCTTGCCGCGGTCTCGGTCGAAGTCAAAGACGTCGCCCGGCTTGTGACCATGGTGGCAGCGGCACGCACCCAGCTGGTCCACGCAGCTCACGCGGATGCGCGGACGCTTGCCACGCGGCGCGCCGAACGGTTTATTCTCGCCCGCGGGCCTGGCGCCGCCCTCGCCAGCGTTACTCATGGTCAATCACATCCAGGCAGGCCTCGATGGGAAGGCCGGCCGACTTGTCCTCTTGGTCGGCATTGCGCTCGATAAGCTCGGCCACCACGCGCATGGCGTCGGTCGTCGCACGCTGCAAGCTCCAGCCGGCCATAACGCGACCCACGAGCACCGACGAGAACGTATCGCCCGTGCCCGGGAAATACACCGGAATCAGCTCAAAGGGAATCGTAAAGTACTCTCCCGCCACATGGTCGTAGCCGATGACGGCACTCGCCCCGTCGACCTTTGCGCTCGTGATGACCACCGACTTGGCGCCCAGCGCGAGCATGGCATCCACGAGCGTACGAGCCTCGTCGGCCGTAATCTGCTCGGCCATAGGCGTATCGGTGAGCAGACACGCCTCGGTATAGTTGGGCACCGCGTAGTCGGCGCACTCGACCAGGCTGCGCATAAGGCCGATGGTCGACTCGGGCACGCCAGCGTAGAGCCTGCCGTTGTCGGCCATGATGGGGTCGACGAACACCTTGGTGCCCTTTTGCGCGCGGCGGTGGCAAAAGTCCGAGATGATGCGCGCCTCTTCCTCGGTCACGATAAAGCCGGTCGAGATGGCGTCGAATTCAAAGCCGAGTTCCTCCCAGATGGCGAGGCTCTGGCGGACATACTCCGTGGTGTCGTGGATGTAGAACTTGGGGTAGTTGAGCGTATCGGAAACGAGCGCCGTTGGCAGGTTGTGGATGCGATAGCCCATGTGCGACAGCACCGGCAGCATGGCAGAAAGCGCGACCTTGCCGTAACCGCACATATCGTTGATCAGCAGCAGCTGAGTGTTCTTCATGAGTGTCCCCCTTGGGTCGGGCGCGGCGCGACGGCGCCACAGTGCGACTAAGTGTAGCGCAGGAGGCACGGCGGGCGGGCGCTGGCGCCGTGGAGGGCAAATTGTTGCGGATAGGTTTCGGAAATGGGAGGCAAATCGCGGCGGTAGCGGCACGGTAGCTGCCATCTATTTACTACCATTCCAAAACTATGCCGGATTACTACGATAAACCGCCAGTCTCCAACCACAACGAATTGCACTCCAGCAAAACCGCAGGTAGACAGCTTGTGATTTTCCGAAAAACAATGCCGAGGTCTGATATTTCGAATTCATCGTAGTAATCCGGCATAGTTTTGGACAAAGCAACTTCGAAAGGGTGTCACCGCAGCCCAAAATGATTCGTTTTCCTCCGTCCCCCACGGATCACTCAAATGCCAACCGAGGCAGCGCTGCAGATTGAGGACGGACAGCGAAAGCGTTCCCAAGCGAGCAAGGTAGCGTGAAAGAGGAGGGCATAGGCCTTGTGGCCATGCCCGACGATTGAACGCCAGATTGCCGCTTAGGAGCGTTTGCAGCGTCGAGCCGTTACGCGGTTTGGTAAAACCGCGTAACCACTAGTTTGGTACCTTGACATTCATTTCTCATGCTCCTAGATTGGTTAGGCACAAAACAATTCCACTACCTAACTAAAGAAAGGAGCAACACTAATTCATGTGCGATGAACCTCTTAACCTTTGTTCGCACGAGCCCGACGGCGACCCGTCACAGCCGGCGGATGCACCCGAAGCGGTTAGCTCAAAAGACAAGCTTGCCAAGCGCATCCTCAATGGCCTGGGCTTTTGCGGCCATTACATGCACTTTCATGGCGGGGGCGTGTCCGGTAAGGCGCCCATCGTCTGCCTGCTCGCCAAGCAGACGACCGGCGAGCTGTCCCAACAGGAACTCGGCATGCACTTCGACCTCAAGCCAGGGTCCCTTTCCGAGATTCTGTCCAAGCTCGAACTGGGCGGTCTTATCGAGCGCAGCCGCAATCCCAAAGACCGTCGGCAGCTCACCATCCGCCTGACCGATGCGGGTTGGGAAAAGGCCCGCGTTGAGCAGGCAGCCCGCATTCGCTTTAGAGAGCAGGCCTTTAGTGCCCTCACTCACGACGAGCGCGAGCAGCTCGCCGAAATGCTCGAGAAAATCCGTGTAACCTGGGAGGAACTGGATGATTAAAACCCTCATGGGTAGCATCCGTGACTATATGAAAGCCACCGTTGCCACGCCATTGCTCGTGCTTGGCGAGGTGCTCTGCGAGATGCTGATTCCATTTATCACCGCCAACCTGATCGACGCCATCAAAGACGGCGCCACCGTAGCCGAGATGCTTCCCACCGCGGGCTTTTTGGTGCTCATCGCGCTGACGTCGCTTGCTTTTGGTGCCGCCGCCGGCGTCACCTGCAGCCATGCGAGCTGCGGCTTCGCCAAGAACCTGCGTCACGACCTGTTCTACAAGATCCAGACGTTCAGCTTTGCCAACATCGATGAGTTCTCGAGCTCCTCGCTCGTCACGCGCCTGACCACCGATATCAACAACGTGCAGCAGGCCTTTATGATGATCATCCGTATCGCCGTGCGCGCGCCGCTGGTATTGATCTTCGCCTTTACCATGGCGTTTATCATGGGCGGCAGCGTTGCCATGGTCTACCTGGTCATCATTCCGCTGCTGGGCTTTGGACTGTTCTTTATCATCTTTAAGGTGCGCCCCATCTTCTCGCGCGTGTTCCACAAGTACGACGCCCTTAACGAGTCCGTCGAGGAAAACGTCACCGGCATGCGCGTGGTCAAGAGCTATGTGCGCGAAGACTTTGAGAAGGAGAAGTTCGCGACCGCTGCACGCGACGTCCAGATGGACTTCACCCGCGCCGAGAAGCTGCTCGCCTTTAACAACCCCATGATGAACATCTGCGTCAACGGCGCATTTGTCGTCATCATCTACCTGGGCTCCAAGCTCATCATCACGAGCCAGGGAACGCTGTTCGACGTGGGCCAGCTCTCCTCGATCTTTACCTATGGCTTCCAGATCCTTATGAGCCTGATGCAGCTGTCGATGATCTTTGTCATGGTGACCATGGCCGACGAATCGGCGCACCGCATTACCGAGGTGCTGGCCGCCGAGCCCACGATCGCCGATCCCGCCGAGCCCGTGCTCGAGGTCGCCGATGGCTCCATCGACTTTGACCACGTGAGCTTTAAGTATTCCGCGCATGCGAAGCGCCAGGCGCTCGACGACATCGACCTGCACATTAAGAGCGGCGAGACCATCGGCATCATTGGCGGCACCGGCTCGGCCAAGTCCACGCTCGTAAACCTCATCGCCCGCCTGTACGACGCCACCGAGGGCACCGTGCGCGTAGGCGGCATGGACGTGCGCGACTACGACCTAGACGCGCTGCGCCACCAGGTCGCCATGGTGCTGCAGAAAAACGTACTGTTTAGCGGCACCATTGCCGAGAACCTGCGTTGGGGCGATCCGAATGCCACCGACGAGGAAGTCCGCGAGGCCGCGCATCTGGCCTGCGCCGATGAGTTTGTCGACGGCTTCCCCAAGGGCTATGACACCTGGATCGAACAGGGCGGCTCCAATGTTTCCGGCGGTCAGAAGCAGCGCCTGTGCATTGCGCGTGCCCTGCTCCGTCGCCCCAAGATCTTGATCCTGGACGACTCCACCAGCGCCGTCGACACCAAGACCGACGCCAAGATTCGCGCAGGGTTGGCAAGCTATCTGCCCAACACGACCAAGCTCATCATCGCCCAGCGCATCAGCTCCGTGCAGGACGCAGACCGCATCATCGTCATGGAGGGTGGCCGCATCGCGCAGATCGGCAACCATGATGAGCTGCTTAAGACGAGCGAGATCTACCGCGAGACCTTTACCTCGCAAAACAAGATGTCTGCCGAGGGCGAGGAGAACGCCGGCGACGTCTCCGGCAACACGGCCACGGCGGCAGACAACACCGATGCGACCGCAACGCAAGCTCAGACCCAGGAAGGAGGCGAGGCACATGAGTAAGGCAACGACCGCCGAGCGCGCGCTCAACCGCAAGGGTGGCACCATGTCGCGCCTCATCAAGACGCTCTTTGGCTTCTACCCCGTGCTTTTGCCCCTCGTCGTCGTCGGCGTGGTGCTCTGCGCCATCATCAACTCCATCGGCGCGACCTTCCTTCAGAGCGCCCTGCAGATTATTAGCGAATCGTGGCAGTCGGGCGATTGGGAAGCTGCACAGCCCAAGATCGCACAGCTCGTGACCACCCTCGCCTGCATCTACGGCGTCGGCATCCTGTCCTCGCTCTTCTGGAACCGCGCCATGGCCATCGTCACGCAGGGCTCGCTCGAGAAGCTGCGCGAGAAGATGTTCAACCGCATGCAGGACCTGCCGATTCGCTACTTCGACACGCACCAGCGCGGCGACATCATGAGCCACTACACCAACGACATCGACACGCTGCGCCAGATGATCAGCCAGTCGCTGCCCAACCTGCTCATGACGACCATCGTCATCGTCACGGTATTCTTTATCATGCTGTACTACAGCGTGTGGATGTGCCTGGTCATTGTGGCCGGCGTCGTCTTTATGACCTTTATGACCAAGCTGCTCGGCTCCAACTCCGCGCGTTTCTTTATTGCGCAGCAGTCCGAGCTCGGCGTGGTCGAGGGCCATATCGAGGAAGTCATGAACGGCCAGAAGGTCGTCAAGGCATTCTGCCACGAGTCTGCCGCCGAGGCTGATTTTGACGAGCGCAACGAAAAGCTCTTCGAGGTCTCGCAGAAGGCCAACATGTACGCCAACATCCTCATGCCTATCCTTATGAACCTGGGCAACCTGCTCTACGTGCTGGTCGCACTGGCAGGCGGCATTTTCCTGGCGCTGGGCGTGCCCAACCTGAGCATCTCGGGCATGACACTGTCCATCGCCGTCGTGGTGCCGTTCCTCAACATGACCAAGCAATTCTGCGGACAGATCGGTCAGATCTCGCAGCAGATCAACGCCGTGGTCATGGGCCTCGCCGGCGCCGACCGCATCTTTGAGCTCATCGACGAGAAGCCCGAGACCGACGAGGGCTACGTGACGCTCGTCAACGCGCAGGTGAACCCCGATACCTGGCAGCTCGAGGAGGCCGACCACCACACCGGCATGTGGGCGTGGAAGCATCCGCACCGCGCGACCGGCGAGATCGAGTACGTACCGCTGCGCGGCGACCTGGTCATGGACAACGTCGACTTTGGCTACACGCCCGACCACGAGGTGCTGCACGGCGTGTCCGTGTTTGCTAAGCCGGGCCAGAAGGTCGCGTTTGTCGGCGCCACCGGTGCCGGCAAGACGACCATCACCAACCTCATCAACCGCTTCTATGACATCGCCGACGGCAAGATCCGCTACGACGGCATCAACGTCAACAAGATCCGCAAGGCCGATCTGCGCCGCTCGCTGGGCGTGGTGCTGCAGGACGTGAACCTGTTCACCGGCACCGTGATGGACAACATCCGCTACGGCAACCTGGACGCCACCGACGAGGAGTGCATCGCGGCGGCCAAGCTCGCGGGCGCGGACGACTTTATCACCCGCCTGCCCGACGGCTACGACACGATGCTCACCGGCAACGGCGCGCAGCTGTCGCAGGGCCAGCGCCAGTTGATCTCGATCGCGCGCGCCGCCGTCGCCGATCCGCCGGCAATGATTCTGGACGAGGCCACATCGAGCATTGACACCCGCACCGAGGCTATCGTGCAAGCGGGCATGGACAAGCTCATGGAGGGCCGCACGACGTTTGTCATCGCGCACCGCCTGTCCACCGTGCGCAACTCCGACGCGATCATCTGTCTGGACCACGGCCGCATCATCGAGCGCGGCAACCACGATGAGCTGATCGCCAAGCGCGGATACTACTATCAGCTCTACACCGGAGCGTTTGAGCTCGAATAACGTCCGGCGAACTGGACACAAAGCTCCACAACGCACAAAGCCCCCGCAGTTCATGAACTGAGCTGCGGGGGCTTTTTGGTGTTGACGGGAAACCGTATCCCACTTTTCGGGCCCAGAATGGGATGCCGTTTCCCGCTGGGGCCCCTCCGGGAAACTGCATCCCATTTCAAGGGCTCAAACTGGGATGCAGTTTCCCCTAACGGCACCTTTGGGAAGCCGTATCCCACTCCTAAAACAGCCCTGTCCCAAATTGACTATTTGAGAAGCTGAGCCATGGCGTTGACGAATTTCTGGACTTGGAGGGTGGGCTCGAGCGGATAGTGCAAAAAGACCGGCACCTCTCGCCCGCACAGGAACGGCACGCCCACAAAGGCCGGGTGCACCCCCGACCATGCGCCGCAGGTGAGCACCGCGTCGCCCTTTTCCTCTGCCTCGTTAAAGAGCGCAAAGTCAAAGCTGTCCACGTCGATCACGTCTACGCCGCCGTCGGCCAACAGATCGATACGCAGGCTGTCCATAGCGTCGTTGCCGTGGCGGAGCACGCGCAGACGCATACCCTCCAAGTCGGCGACCGTAATGCGATTCTTGCGCGCCAGCGGGCTCGTGCGCGGCAGGTCGATATAAAACGGCACGTTGACAATGCGGAGCTTTTGGCAGGCGTCACCCCAGCGCGGGGTCGAAAAACTCGACTGCACCACATCGACCTCACGACCGAGGCTGCGCATGACGGTCTCGCGCTCGTCATAGAGGTCGCTTACCGGCACGATCTCAAATCGCAGCGACGGTTCCAGCTCGTGTACGCCCGACCACATCGACAGCGTTTGGCGCCCCGGGCACATCATCGACACGCCCAGGCGCACGGCACCGCCATCGCCCGCCGCGCGTCGGGCGCGGCGCAGCGCGTCCTCGGACTGCCGCATGATCGAGCGCGCGTCGTCCACCAGCAGCGCGCCGGCCGGCGTCACCTTGACGCCTGAGTGCGAGCGTTCAAACAGTGTGATGCCGAACTCGGCCTCGAAGCCCGACACCTGCTTGACGAGCGCCGGGGTCGACACGCGCAATTTTGCCGCCGCACGTGAGAAGCTTCCCAGCTCCGCGGCGGCCGATATGGCCTCGAGTCGTCGATCGTACACGTCAATCTCCCGTTTCCAGACGCATGGCAATGAACTGCCGAAGGGGGGTCGTTTTGGCAGGTCACGCGCTCAATTGAGAAAAAACTGCATCACACAGTGTAAACCTACGGTTAACGCCATTCTAACAAATATGCAATTCACCTGCGCAAATGCAAAGCATACGATAACCAGCGAAAACCACGTGGGTCGGTTAATGGGAGCGGCCCACCGGGAGGCACAAGAAGGGAAGTTCCTATGAGCAATTGGCTTAAGCTCGAGGGCGATGTCTGCGCCGTGACTGGCGCGCTCGGCGGTATGGGCGTCGAGATTTGCCGCGAGTTCGCCCGCAACGGCGCCAACGTCGTCCTGCTCGATCTGGACGAGGAAAAGGTCAAGGCTGCAGCCGCCGACCTCGCCGCCGAGTTTGGCATCCACGCCGAGGGTTACAAGATGAACGCCACCGACGAGGCCGAGGTTCAGGCCGCCGTCGATGCCACCATCGCCAACTTCGGCCATGTCGACGTCCTCGTCAACACCGCCGGCATCCTGCGCTTCGCCGCCATGGAGGACCTGCCGCTCTCCGACTGGAACGAGGTCATCAACGTCAACCTCACCGGTTACTTCATCACCTCGCAGCGCTTTGGTCGCGAGATGATCAAGGCCGGCCAGGGTCGCCTGGTGCACATCTCGACCGTTGCCAGCCACTCCCCCGAGACGTTCTCGGGCGTGTACAGCTCCACCAAGGCGGGCGTCAACATGATGTCCAAGATGCTGGCTGCCGAATGGGGCCCCTACGGCGTCCGCTCCAACTGCGTCGAACCCTGCTTCGTTAAGACCCCGATGTCGGCCAACTTCTACGCCGACCCCGAGGTCGAAAAGAGCCGCAGCCGCCTGATCGCCACGCGTCGCATCGGCGAGGTCAGCGATATCGCCAACGCCGTCATGTTCCTGGCGTCCAAGCGCTCGGACTTTACCACCGGCGACGCCATCAAGGTCGATGGTGGCTTCTCCAATATGATGGGCGACCTCACCGCCAAGCCCGGCGGCCGTCGCGCCTATGCCGACAACTACCTCAAGAACAAGGGTGTCGAGCTTTGGTCCGATGAGTCCGGCGTCGCCAAGCCGACTGACCAGTAAACCAACCTAACAGGGAGACCCGCGGATACGACCGCTCCTCCCCCGTATCGATTAGAAAGAGTCCAATGGCTTCCACCAACTCCAACAAGGGTCGCGCCGTCGTGCTTTCCGCCGCGTGCGTCACCATGTTCTTCATCAGCTCCATCGCGCTGTATTCCGTCGTGAGCAAGAACCTGCTCGCCGTCTACCCCGAGTGGTCCAGCGCTCTTACCTGGGCCTTCCCGGTCTTTCAGACCATCATGGCCGTGACGGGCATCTTCGCCGGCCGCATCTCCGATAAGATCGGCCCGCGCAACGTCGTTATCGCCGCCGCCGTGTGCTACGGCCTGGGCTGGTTCATGTCCGGCACCGTCACCGAGCCGTGGCAGTTCTACCTGTGGTTCTCGCTCGTCGCCGCCATCGGCAACGGCCTGGGCTACAACCCCGCGCTCACCACCGGTCAAAAGTGGTTCATCGACAAAAAGGGCCTTGCCTCCGGCATCACCCTGGCCGCTTCGACCGCCGGCCCCGCCGTGCTGTCCCCGGTGCTCGCCTCGTTGCTCATCCCGAGCCTGGGCATCTTTGGCGCCCTTAAGGCGCTCGGCGTCATCTTCTTTGTGACGATTGCTGCCTCCGCCCTGTTCCTGAAGGCCCCCGAGGCCGGTTGGCTGCCCGAGGGCTTCGAGGCCCCCAAGGGCGGCGCGCACGCCGGCACCTTCGGCGACCTCACCCCGGGCGAGATGGTCAAGACCCCGCGCTTCTGGGTCCTCATCGTCACCTTCGCCTTTGCCGCTACCGCGGGCACCCTGCTCGTGGGCAAGGTTGCCTCCATCGCCGCCGTCCAGCTCTTCGCCGACCCCACGAGCGCCGCGGCCGTCGCCCTCGGCGGTGTGGTGGTCTCCGTCAACACCTGCGCCAACTTGGTTGGCCGCCTGTCCTTTGGCCAGATCATCGACAAGCTCGGCGCCTATAAGTCGCTGCTCATCAGCCTTGTCGTCACTATCGTCGCACTCGTCATCATGTCGATGAGCTTTACGCAGAGCATGTTCTTTGTGGCGCTCGCCCTGCTCGGCTTTAGCTTTGGCGCCCTGCTCGTCATCTACCCGCCGCTCACCGGCGGCGCCTTTGGCACCAGCAACATCGGTGTCAACTACGGCATCATGTTTTTGGGCTACGCCGCTTCCACCTGGATCAGCCAGCCCATCACCGCCGTGCTGTATCACGCCGAGGCCGGCAGCGCCGCCTACCAGCAGTCCTTCTACGGCGCCATTGTGATCGCCGCCATCGCCGTCGTGCTCACCGTCTACATGATGGTCTCCGACAGCAAGAAGAAGTCCGCCTAGTTTTACCGACGTGACAAAGGGACAGTCCCTTTGTCACATTCCACCGGTCAACAATATTAAGGAGTCGAAATGTCTGAGCTCAACCCCGTCCGCATTGCCGTTATCGGCGCCGGCGCCATGGGCCGCAACCACATCCGCTTTGTCACCGAGGAGCCCGAGGCCGAGCTCGTCGCCATCGCCGACGCCTTTGAGGGCGCCCGCGCCACGGCCGAGACTGCCGGCGTGCCGTTTTACACCGATCCCGCCCAGATGATGGACGAGGTCAAGCCCGAGGCCGTCATTATCGCCACCCCCAACGACTTGCACCTGGGCGTTGCTCGCGAGGCTGTGAAGCGCAACATCGTGCCGCTGGTCGAAAAGCCGATCTCCAACGATCTTGAGGATGCCCAGGCTTTCGCCGCCGAGGCCGAGACCGCCGGCGTGCCCGTGCTCGTGGGCCAGCACCGTCGCCACAACCCCTTCGTCAACAAGGCCAAGGAGATCATCGAGTCCGGCGAGCTGGGCAAGCTCACCGTGTCGAGCTTCCACTACATGATCTATAAGAATGACGAGTATTTCGATGTCGAGTGGCGCCGCAAGAAGGGTGCCGGCCCGATCCTGGTCAACCTGGTTCACGACGTCGACCTGCTCCGCTATCTGCTGGGCGAGCCCGTTGCCGTCCAGGGTATGCAGTCCAGCGCCGCCCGCGGTTTTGAGACCGAGGACTCCGCCGTGGTCAACGTCCGTTTTGCCGATGGCGCGCTCGCAAGCATGACCATCTCCGACGCCACCGCCAGCCCCTGGAACTGGGAGGCAACCGCTCGCGAGGATCCGCAGTACCGCCCCTTCGACGCCGACGCCTACTTTATCGGCGGCACTAAGGGCGCCCTGTCGCTGCCCCGCCTGCACCAGTTCTCCTACGACGGCGCCTCCAACTGGCACAAGCCGCTGCAGATGGAGATTCCGGCCGTCGACCCGGCACTGCCGCACAAGATGCAGCTCAAGCACTTTGTGAAGGTTGTCCGCCGCGAGGTCGAGCCCGTCGTGACCCCCGCCGATAACGTCAAGACGCTCACGCTGCTTAACGCTATCAAGGAGGCCGCCGAGACCGGCCAGCTCGTCGAGCTGTAATGCCTTAAGAGCGGCCGCGGCAGAAACCCCATGCCGAGCCCCTCGGTCCGTCACAAATAAGCCCCTCTTCTTTGCCCTGCGAGCAGCCTCCTGCCCGTGGGGCTTTTTGCTACCTTGCCGACGATTTTTCTGGAGCGGGGGCTATTTTGCACCTTAGTCTGATTCGTTCGCCACGAAATGGGCCTATCTACTACGTTTAACTGATCATCCTTAGCCATGCCGAATTTCGAGAAATAAAAACCGCAGGTAGACTGGTTGCGTATTTTCGGAAAACCGGGGGATGGTCGACCCATACGGTTCAAACGTAGTAGATAGGTCGTTTTCGTGGCGCGGGCCCAAAACAGTCTTTTGAAACGGGTGGTATCCTTGGTAGCCCTGTGCTGCAAACGCACCTTAAACGCAAGGAGTCCCATGGATCTTATCGCCCAGCTCGCCCACGAGCTCAACCTTAAGGCCGCCAACATCGAGGCAGCCGTCAAGCTCATCGACGAGGGCAACACCATCCCCTTTATCTCGCGCTACCGCAAGGAAGCCACGGGTGGCATGGACGACGTCGCCCTGCGCGCACTCGACGAGCGCCTGTCCTACCTGCGCAATCTTGAACAGCGCAAAGAGGACGTCATTCTGCTCATCGACGCCCAGGGCAAACTTACGCCCGAGCTCGAACAGCAAATTCGCGAGGCCACGCAGCTCCAGCGTGTCGAGGACCTCTACAAGCCCTACCGCAAAAAGCGCATGACCCGCGCACAGAAGGCCCGCGAGGCAGGCCTGGAGCCACTTGCCAACATGGTCATCATGCAGGCCTCGGCCAAGGGCAGCGCGCTCGACGCCGCCGCGGCATACGTCAACGAGGAAGCCGGCTTCGACACGCCCGAGAAGGCGCTCGCCGGCGCGGCGGACATCGTGGCCGAGACGGTGGCCGAGGACCCCGAGAACGTCGCCGACCTGCGTGCCTTTACGCAAAACACCGCAGACATCGTCGTCGAGGCCACCGACCCCACCGAGAAGACCCCCTACGAGCCGTACTACAGCTATGATGAGCCGCTGCGCCGTATACCCAACCACCGCGTGCTGGCTATCGACCGCGGTGAGCGCGAGGGCAAGCTCCGCGTGCGCGTGAACGTCGACGGCGCCGCCGCCACGGCACGCCTCGGCAGCCGTTGGCCCCGACGCCAGGGCGTCTTCGCGCCCGTCTTTGACGCCGCCATCGCCGACGGCTACAAGCGCCTCATGGCCCCCTCGCTGGAGCGCGAGGCCCGCGCCAAACTCACCGTCCGTGCGCAGACCGAGGCCATCAATGTCTTTGCCAAGAATCTCGAGGGCCTGCTCTCGGCACGCCCCGTGCGCGGCGCCCGCGTGCTCGCGCTCGATCCGGGCTACCGCACCGGCTGCAAGGTCGCCGTCATGGACGAGACCGGCAAGCTGCTCGACCACGGCGTGGTCTATCCCACCAAGCCGCGCCACGACGTCGCCGGCACCAAGCGCGAGCTCGCCCGCCTCGTCAAAAAGGACAGCGTCAACACCATCGTCATCGGCAACGGCACCGCCAGCCGCGAGACCGAGGAAGTCGTCTCGGAGTTCATCGCCGAGCAGGCGCCTGAGCTGCGATACACCATCGTCAACGAGGCCGGCGCATCGGTGTACTCCGCCTCCGAGCTCGCCAGCCAGGAGTATCCCGATCTGGACGTCACCGTGCGTGGCGCCATGAGCCTGGGCCGCCGTCTACAGGACCCGCTGGCAGAGCTCGTCAAGATCCCGCCCCAGTCCATCGGCGTTGGCCAGTACCAGCACGACCTTGACCAGGCCGAGCTTTCGCACACCCTGGGCCATGTGGTGGAGGACGTCGTCAACCGCGTGGGCGTCGACGTGAATACCGCGAGCGCGAGCCTGCTGGGATACGTATCGGGCATCACGCCGAGCGTGGCCAAAAACATCGTGGCCTACCGCGAGGAAAACGGCGCCTTTACCGATCGCCGCCAGCTTAAGAAGGTCCCCAAGCTGGGACCCAAGGCATATCTCAACGCCGCGGGCTTTTTGCGCATTAGCGGCGGCAAGAACCCACTCGACGCGACAAGCGTCCACCCCGAGAGCTACGAGGTGGCCACGTCCGTCCTGAAGCGCGCCGGCGTTGGGGCCAGCGAGCTCAGCCGCGGCGGCGTGCCCGACATCGAGCGCCGCCTGGGCAGCATCTCGGCGCTGGCAAGCGACCTGGACTGCGGCACCCTCACGCTCATCGACATTGTCAACGAGCTCAAGAAGCCCGGTCGCGACCCGCGCGACGATGCGCCCGAGGTGGTCTTTAGCCGCTCAGCGCTTTCCATCGACGACCTGGAACCCGGCATGGAACTCAAGGGCACGGTGCGCAACGTTGTGGACTTTGGCGCCTTCGTCGACGTGGGAGTGCACCAGGACGGCCTCGTACATATCTCTAAGCTGGCCAACCGCTTTGTCAAGCACCCCAGCGACGTCGTGCGCGTCGGTGACACGGTCAATGTGTGGGTCGAAAAGGTCGATCGCGACCGCAAGAAGATCTCCCTCACCATGGTACAGGGCAAGTAAACCGCCAAAGCAAAGGTACCCCCTGTAGCGATGTGCAAAATCGCGAGTATTCTGCAAATTCCACCGTTCCGGATGCCCCTCAGAGACGAAAAAACAAAAAAACAGCCCCCGTTTTAGCGTCGTCAGAGCCAAAACGGGGGCCGTTCCATGCTTCGGTTAACTGATAAAGACCTTTACCTTGCTGAATACTCTCAATTTTGCACGTCGCAGGCGGGGGTACCTTTGCCCACGGCGGGATTGGAGGCCGATCACCAACCTACTGGCAAGCTCGTGCCGGCAGCCCCGGCCTTCCCTTTCCCTAGCGCGACCCTCGCGAAGCGCGTGAGCGATAGGGAAAGGAAAGGCCGGGGCGAGCAGCCCGCGGCGTAGCCAGTGTTCGCGTTACGGCAGAATATGGAAGCCCAAAGCGGCGATATCCTTGGCAAAACCGCGCACGGTATCGAGCGAGACCTCGTACGGGTCGCGACCGATATTCTTGCGCTTGGCCAGGATGCTGTTGGGCACCGTGATGATCTGGCAACCGCAGGCCTCGGCCTGGTAAATGTTGATGAGCTCGCGCGTGGACGCCCACAGGACCTCGCAGTTGGGCTTTGCGGCGGCCTTCTTAACCGACTCCGTCATAAACGGAATGGGGTCGACGCCGGTATCGGCGATGCGGCCGGCAAAGAGCGAGATGATGGACGGCGTCTCGGCGTCGACGGCCTCGACCATCTCATCGACCTGCGTAGGCGTAAAGATGGTGGTGACGTTGACCTTGATGCCGTCGGCCGAAAGCTTGCGCACCAGCTCGGCGGTGGACTCGCCCTTGGTAGTCACGCACGGAATCTTGACGTAGACGTTCTCGGCCCAGGTAGCGATCTCGCGGGCCTCGACCTCCATGGTCTCGACGTCGTCGGCAAAGACCTCAAACGAGACGGACACATCGGTGATGTGGGTCAGGACCTCCTTGGCAAACGCGCGGTAATCCGTCACGCCGCCCTTCTTCATAAGGGACGGGTTGGTCGTGAAACCCTGAACGTTGCCGTTCTCGTACATGTCGAGCATGCCCTCGAGGTTTGCACCGTCAGCGAACACCTTGATTGCCATCTGCCTGATTCCTTTCGTTAGCATACGGCCAATAAACTGCTAAACACTTTACCTACGTTTATCAAGGCGTGAGCTGCAGTTTTTTATCTTCTCGGCGAACGGTATAAACACCTCAGTGTTTGGATTGATAAATCGATTGAGCATGCAAAAGCAAAGAGTCGCAGTTTGGGCAAACGTCAGAACGCGGGATTCATTAGATGAGGCCGAAATGCTGCATCGCTGTGACGGTGCCGTCGTGTGCGACATCGTCGGTCACGTAGTCGGCGACCGCCTTGACCTCGGGCATGGCGTTGCCCATGGCCACGGCCGTCTCGACCGCAGCGAGCATGCCCAGGTCGTTACCCGAATCGCCGAAGCCAAAGGTGCGTGCGTTGCCGGTGCGACCCAGGTATTCCAGCGCTCGCGCCACGCCCACGCCCTTGTCGATGCCCTTGGGGCTCAGCTCGCGATTCTGACCACCGGTGTTGCACAGCTCAAACTCGCGATCGATAAAGCCATCATCGTTGGCTACGCGAGCCAGGTCGCTCGCGACGATGCCTACCTTGCCCACGCGCAGACGGCCGTCGACGCGCATTTCCTCGGTGCTGTGCACCACAGAAGTGCCGATCAGAGACGACTGCTCAACACCCGCGGGTTCCAGGGCAAAAGTAGCCACGTTGGTCTCGAAAAAGGCTTCAATCCCTGCCGCGACCATACGGCGAGCGAGCTCCGCAACAATGTCTTCGTCAAAGCAGTCCTCATGCACCACGCGGCCCTCGACCTCGAGCGTGGCGCCTGCCATGGCAACGATGCCCGCGGGATCGAGCGCACGCAAGCTGTCCGCGATGAGCCACAGGGGACGACCCGTGCAGATAAATGCCTGGTGTCCCGCGTCGCGCAGACGATGAAACGCCTCGACGACCGTCTGCGAGGGGTGAACCGCCGAAAAGTCCTTGTCGGTCATGTTGTCGGGATCGAACGACGTCAGCGTGCCGTCCACGTCAAAAAAGAGCACGGCGGAATCGGGGCACGCATCAATCATATGGGTTCCTTTCGGGGGCGAGAGTAAACGAAGTATCCATCATATAATGGAGCGACGCAACCAGAGAGGTCACCCATGGAATTTTACGCAAGCTGCCCCGAGGGCTTTGAGTCCGCACTCGCCGATGAGCTTAAACGCCTCGGGCTTTCGCATGTTCGCCGGCTGAAGGGCCGCGCTACATTTGAGGGCGAGCTCGAAGAAGGCTACCGCGCCTGTCTGTGGTCGCGCCTAGCGAGCCGCGTGTTTGCGGTGCTCGGGCGCTTTGAGGCGCAGGATGCCGACGAGCTGTACGATAGCGTTTACGACATCACCTGGGAGACCATCATCCGCCCCGGCGCCACCATCGCCATCACCGCCCGCGGCGTGACCGAGCAGCTGCGCAACACGCGCTTCTCGTCCCTGCGCGCCAAGGACGCGCTGTGCGACCGTCTGGCCGAGACCACGGGCCGTCGCGCCGATGTCGACGTTGCCGATCCCGACGTTCACCTGTTGCTTTCGCTGCGCCAGCGCCGCTCGAGCATCAGCCTGGATCTTTCGGGCGACCCGCTGTTCAAGCGCCTGCCGCCCGCGGCGACCCGTGCCGGCGAGGGCTCGCACGTGCTGCGCCCCGACTACGCCGCCCTGGTGCTTTCGCAGGTCGGCTGGACCACGCTGTGCGAGCGCGAGCTGACGGCCGACGATTACGAGAACGAGGCCCTGCCCACGCTGATCGACGCCTCGTGCGCCGGCGGCGGCCTGCTGCTGGAGGCCGTGAATATCCTGACTGACCGTGCACCGGGCGCCGCCCGCGACCACTGGGGCTTTGAGGGCTGGCAGCTGCACGACGCCGCTCTGTGGGAGCAGTTGCTTGCCGAGGCACGCGAGCGCGAGGCGGCAGCACGCGAGCGCCAAGCACGCATTGTGGCCGTAGACATCGACCCCGCCGCCCGCAAGACCGCCGAGCGCATGGTCAAGTGCGCCGGCTACAAGCGTTTTGTCGATTTTTGCGCCGCCAAGTCCGCCACCGTGCTGGACCACGCGGGCGCCGTCGCCGGTGCCGCCGTGGTCGCAGACACCACCGAAACCCCGCTTTCGCTCATGCACGACGCCATGACGCTGGTCGGTGAGCTGCGCCGCGCGCCCGAGCTTGCCTCGGCACCGGTCGCCGCGCTCACCCGCGACGGATTGCTGGCCCGCGCGCTCCACGCCGAGCCCGAGCGCTCGATTGCCGTCATGCCCAACAACGAGGAGGCGACCGTCGAAGTCTGGCCTTCGCTCGAGCAGGCCGCCGCGGCGTTTGAGGCTTCGACCAGCGTAGATGCCGAGGAACAGTCCGCGGACGCCGTGGACGAAGCTGCCGACACCCCCATGTCCGAACCTACCGCCACGCTCGACTTGGGCGACGGCAAGCCGCTGCCCGTGCTCATCCCGGAGTCCGAGCAGTTCGCCAACCGCCTGCGCAAGAACGCCCGTCTGCGTCGAAAGTGGGCAAAGCGCGAGGGCGTGAGCTGCTACCGCGTCTACGATGCCGACCTGCCCGACTACTCCGCCGCCATTGACCTGTACGAGGGCTGCCCGCAGACGCCGGGCCGCTGGCTCGTCATCGCCGAGTACGCCGCGCCTAAGACCATCGATCCCGCGCTAGCCCAGGCCCGCATGCTCGACATTCTGGCCATCGCGCCGCGCATCCTAGATGTTCCCGCCGAGCATGTGCACGCCAAGGCCCGCATGCGCTCGCGCGGCGGCTCGCAGTACGGCAAGCAGGGCGCCGGCAAAGGTGCATCGGGCGAGCGCGCCAACATCGCGCGCCGTCGTCTGCCGCTCATCGAAGAGGGCGGCCTTACCTTTGCCGTCAACTTTGACGACTATTTGGATGTGGGCATCTTCCTGGATCATCGCGTCACGCGCAACCTGGTGCGCGAGCACGCCAAGCAGGCGCGCCGCTTCCTCAACCTATTTGCCTACACCGGCACCGCCACCTGCTACGCAGCCGACGGCGGCGTCGAGGAGACCGTGACGGTCGACCTCTCCAACACCTATCTGGACTGGGCAGAGCGCAATATGCGCCAGAACGGCTTTATGGGCCCTCAGCATCATTTTGTGCGCGACGACGTACTCGCCTGGATTCGCGACCAGCGCCAGACGCGCAACCGCTGGGATCTGATTTTTGTCGACCCGCCCACGTTCTCGAACTCGTCCAAGATGGGCCGCCGCACCTGGGATGTCCAGCGCGACCATGTTGAGCTTTTGGCCGGCGTATCGCGCCTGCTCGCACAGGGCGGCCATGCCATCTTTAGCTGCAACCTGCGCGGCTTCCGCCCCGAAACGCGCAAGCTCGCGCGTGCGGGCGTGGTGCTGGAGGACATTACGGCGCAGACCATCCCCGAGGATTTCGCACGCAACCAGAAGGTGCATCATTGCTATATCGTGCGCCGCCTGCCCATCGAGGACGCCATGGCAGAGGTCGGCTTTAGCGCCGAGGAAATTGCCGAGCGCGTCGAGGAGCTGCGCAACCCCGAGGCCCGCAAGCCTCGCGCGGCAGCGCCCGCGCACGCGCAGGCAGGCGACCAGGGGCCGCGCGGCAACGGCAAGTCCAACTTTGCCGGCAAACCCTCCCCTGCCGGCAAGTCCAAAAAGAAGAAGTTCTACGCCAGCAAGCCCAAGGGCAAATAGACAACGTTGCGGTGGAATACGGACTGTTTTGCCTGGAATTAGGCAAATTTAGACCGTATTTCACCGCAACTCATAGTGGGATGGCGGACGCCGTTCTACCCTTGGGTGACCAATCGGTAACCGATACCCACATGCGTCTGGATATAGCGCGGGTGCGCGGGGTCGGACTCGATCTTCTTGCGCAGCGTGCCCATAAAGACACGCAGGCTCGCCAGGTCGCTCTTGGTTGCCGTGCCCCAAATCTCGTGCAGGATAAACTGGTGCGTCAGCACCTTGTCGGCGTTGTGCGCCAGCAGGCACAGGAGCTTGTACTCGATCGGCGTCAGGTGCAGTTCCTCGCCATCCATCATGGCGATGCCGGCATCAAAATCGATATGCAGCTCACCGGTATCGAACGAGCCCTCGGAGACAACGCCGCCCGTTTGCGCATACGAAAGGCGCCTGAGCGTCGTGCGAATGCGCGCGAGCAGTTCCTCGACCGAAAACGGCTTGGTCAGGTAGTCGTCGGCACCGGCATCGAGCGCGCGGATTTTGTCCGCGTCCTCGCTGCGCGCCGAGACCACGATAATCGGCATGCCCGACCATGCGCGCACCGACTCCACCACCTTGACGCCGTCCATATCGGGCAGGCCCAGATCGAGCAGCACAATGCTCGGCGTCTGCGACGAGGCGGCGGCGATAGCGGCATGGGCGGTCTCCACAGCCATATGGCGCAAGCCGTGCGCCTCGAGCGCGGCAACAATAAGGTTGCGGACGGCGGGATCGTCCTCAACGACCAAGATGAGCGGTTTTACGGCAGAGTTCGGCACAGCGCTACTCCTTATCAAACGAAACGTCGGCGACGGGAAGCTCAATCGTAAAGACCGAGCCGTGCGGGTCCGCCGCGGCAACCTCTATGCTACCGCCATGCGCCAGCGCAATGGAGCGGCAGAGCGAAAGACCCAGGCCCACGCTGCGATGGCTGTCGGCAAGACCGTGGTTGGCAGTGTAGAACGACTCAAAGATTCGCTCGCGGTCCTCGGGCGCAATGCCCGGGCCGTCATCGGCCACCGAGCACGCCACGCGTCCATCGTCGACGCTAATCGAAATCATGATATGCGAGCCTGCGGGCGTATAGGTGATGGCGTTGTTCACCAGATTGACCACCAGCTGCACCATCAGGCGCGCATCGACGTTGACGAGCGCCGGCTCATCGCACGCCACCACCTTAAGGTCGTGCTCGCGCACGGCAGGGTTCACGTGGCGCAGCGCCTCCTCCACGATATCGTCCATGAGCTCGAGCGTGGTCGACAGGCGCATACCGCCGCCCTCGAGCTTGGTGATGGCGAGCAGGTTCTCGACGGTGGCGTTGAGCCATTGCGCATCCGAGCGAATGGACAGGAGCAGGCCGCGGCGCGTCTGGGCGTCGAGCACGGCGGTGCCGGTCGAGCCCTGGTCGAGCAGCACATCGGCATTGCCCGAAATACTGGTGAGCGGCGTGCGCAGGTCATGCGAGATGGAGCGCAGCAGGTTGGCGCGCAGCTGCTCATTTTTGGCAAGCACCGCCGCCTCCTCGCGGGCCTCCATGGCGCGGGCGCGATCGAGCGCCAGCTCGCCTTCGCTCACGATGGCATCGGCAAGTGTCCGCTCCTCATGCGTCAGCACGTCGGGCTCGGCAACGATAGCCAGCACGCCCACCACCGAGGCGGGATCGCCCGAGCGCGCGAAGCCGTCGCCTGTGCGAACCGTCAGGTAGATGCCATAAAACGCCGAGCCGCCAAACGTGGCGTCGAGCGGCGTTCCCACATAGGCGGACGCCGAGAGCCGAGGCGGCATCTGCGGCGCCAGTTCGTGCACCGGTGCGGCATCGCCCACGGCCGTGTAAGTCGCACGCGGCAGCAGGTCATCGCCCTCGGCGTCGGCGCTGTACCACACGACAGGGCAGCCCGAAAGACGCGCCAGCTGCGTGGCCATGGCGTGAACGATCTGATGCTGATCGGCGCACCGCTGCAGCATGCGGTTGGTCTCGAGCACCATATGTGTGCGGCGATCGCTGGCGGCAGCCTGTGCCAAGGCGCGGCGCAGGGCCAACGCAATCGAACTCGACACAAGCGAGACCACGAACATGATGAAGAACATGCCGGGATAGCCGCGGTCGATAAGCGACAGCGAGTAGCGCGGGTCGACAAACAAGAAGTTGTAGAGCGCCACGGCGGCAGCCGAGCTCAGCAAGCAATACAGGCGACTCCAGGTAAAGAATGCGCACAGCTGAACGGCAAACACATAGACGATCATGATGCTCGGCGCGAGACCCGGATGGTCGAGTAGCGCGCCCACAATCGTCGCCGCGACCAGCAGCCCCACCGATACGCAGGCGTCATACAGAGGAGTGCGGCGCGTCAGCGTTGTGCGCCGCCACCAAAAGCTATCGGCAATATCGCCGTCCGTACGGACGTCCATCAGCGTCCCGCCCCTCTCTCAAAAACAAAAACCACCACAAAGGGACAGGCACCTTTGTGGTGGTTTCCCTTGTGGTGGTTCCAAGTGTATAGCCTTTGCAACCGGCGGTCGCTAGACAAACAGCACGTGCGCGAGCAGGGCACACACGCACACCGCTCCAAATACCAGTGCCACGATCGAGATCACGCGGTCGGCCATGTCCATGTTGGCACGATTCGTAAAGAACCGATCTTCGGCGGCGTCGACGCGCGCCTCACGCACCATTTCGACCACCGCCTCACGGCCATCGAGCGCCTTTGTATCCATGTTTACCTCCCCGGCCTCATGCTTATCTATCAAAAACCAACTCCGTGTAGCCGCCGACGTCTACGGCCGCTCGTTGGGAGCCAGGCGCTGCATCTTATTCACGGCCTTGAACTTGGTGAACAGCGGCACATACTCAAAGCTCACGTTGGAGTTCTCCAGGCCGTACCAGCGTGCAGGCGTGCCGGCGGCGCGGCGGATGATGTACTTGAGCGTGATGGCCGTACGCTCGCTGGGCTCCACATCGCTTTCGGGCGCCAGAAGCTTACGGATCAGGACGAACTTGAACGTGCCGATGTTACCCGGATCCTTGTAGACCGAGTAGTCATGCGTCTGCGGCGGCAGCTCGCCGGTGGCAGCCAGGTCCTGAACAACCTGACGCAGGTAGGCATTGACGCGCTGGTTGATCTTGTAGCCCAGGTACAGATGCACGCGGAACACGTAGTCGGTGCCGAACGTCTCGACCGAATAGGCAAAGGTATGCGGTTCGTCCATGGTCTCGACGTTCACAAACCACCAGGCGTGGGCACGCTTGGGATGCTTGTCCAAGATCGAGTAGACAATATCGCGGTCGATGTAGTCGGTATGGGTGTCCTTGGTCAGGTACACGACGTTGTCGCTCATGCGCTCGTAACGGTCGTCGTCGCGCAGGCGCTTGAGCTGCGGCAGGTAGCTGCGCAGCGGCAGCAGCGTAAACTGGCGCTGCTCGACCGCCGTGCCGTTGTACCAGCACACCATAATGCCCATGATGAGTGCAGCCATGAGGATGGTGAAGTAGCCGCCGTGGAAGAACTTGGTGAGCGAGCTCACGAAGAAGAAGCCTTCGAGCAAAAGGAAGAAGGCCGCGAAGATCCACGGAGCAACCTTGAGCTTGCGCTCCTCGTGCAGGTAGAAGAAGAGCAGCAGCGTGGTACACATCATAGTCAGCGTAATGGCAAGGCCGTAGGCGGCTTCCATATGCGCCGAGTTCTGGAACAGCAGCACCACGATGACGCAGCCCACGAGCATGACGTTGTTGACCATGGGGATGTAGAGCTGGCCCTTGGTCTCGGCAGGGTAGAAGACCTGCATGTGCGGCATAAGGTCCAGACGGCTGGCCTCGGACACCAGCGAGAATGCGCCGGTGATGAGCGCCTGCGAGGCGATGATGGCCGCAACGGTGGAAAGGCCTACGGCAAACGGGCGCAGGCCCGGGGCGAGCATCTGGTAGAACGGGTTGAGGTCGGCAATGCCCATGAGCTCGGGGTTGGCAGCGTTGTTCATAAGCCAAGCGCCCTGGCCCATATAGGAAAGCAGCAGGCAGCACTTAACGAACGGCCAGGTGGCGTAGATGTTGCCGCGGCCGACGTGGCCCATGTCGGAGTAGAGCGCCTCGGCACCGGTGGTGGCGAGGAAGCAGCTGCCCAGAATCATGATACCCGCGTGGTTGTTGGGGCTCAGCAAAAAGGCGATGCCGCGCACCGGGTTGAGGCACAGCAGCACGGCGGGGTGCTGGAAGACAAAAAACAGACCCGTGCCGCCCAGGAACAGGAACCACAGCGTCATGATGGGGCCAAAGGCGTGACCGATCTTGGCCGTACCGATGCGTTGCACCAAAAAGAGCGCGATGATGATGGCGAGCGTAATGGCGACGACGCGGCCCTGGTCATCGCCCAGCACGGCATGGACCGCCGGGATGGTGCGCAGGCCCTCGATGGCCGTGGTAACGGTAACGGCCGGCGTCAGGATGCCGTCGGCGAGCAGCGCGGCGCCACCCAGCATGGCGGGGATGATAAGCCACTTGCCGCAGCGCTTGACCAGGCTGTACAGGGCAAAGATGCCGCCCTCGCCATGGTTATCGGCGCGCAGCGAGATGAGCACATACTTGATGGTGGTCAGCAGCGTGACCGTCCACACGACAAGGGAGAGCGCGCCAAGCACGAACTCCTCCGTCACACTTCCGATGCCGCCGTTGCCGGCAACGAGCGCCTTGGTTACATACATAGGGCTGGTGCCGATATCGCCGTACACCACGCCCAGCGTGACGAGCATCGCCGAGATGCTCACAGGAATCGCAGCGTGCGAGGCTGCCTCCTTGGCCTTTTGTTCCATAAGCCGGTTTCCTCCCAACTTTAATGTTCGAAGGGATTATAGGCAATCGGCCCATGTTTGAATGCACTGTTTTCCCAGCTAGATAAAGATTTATACAGTCTTTAGGCTACCGCGGCGATATGGAATGTAACAAAGGGACTGTCCCCTTGTCACATTCGTCATTTTCCAAGCCAGTTTTTGAACCACCATTCCATGGATCGGCTCATCTCGGCCATAAAGGGACTCGTGTGTTTGCGGGTATAGATGTCCACGACGCGCTCCCCCACCTCGCGGGCATGCGGACGGAACATCGCGTCCATCTCGGCCACCTGCGCGTCCATAGTCGCAGCATCGGCGCGGCAGTAGCGCTCCTCGTGCACCAGGTTCACCACGGGATGCGCAATGGCCGGACGCTCCTTACGGGGCGTGCCGATGATGAGCATCGACAGCGGCATGGTATAGGGCGGCAGATCGAGCAGCTCGGCAACTTCCTCGGCATTCTCGACGATATCACCGATATAGCAGCTCCCCAGCCCCAGGGCCTCGGCGGCAACCACGGCGTTTTGCGCGGCGATCACGGCGTCCTGGGCCGCGATGGCAAAGTCGCCCAAACCCGGCGCACGGCGGGGCGCCTTGCCCGTGCGCTCGACAAACTCGGGCTCAAAGCAGCCCGCGTGCTCAAACAGATCGATCCACTTGGCATAATCGACCACAAATATTAGTGCCCAGGGCACCTTGGCGATCATGGGCTGATGGTCGCACAGATCGGCCAGGCGGTCCAGCGTAGACTGCTCGCGGATGCTCACGATGGAATACATCATCATGGCGCCCGCCGACGGCGCGCGACTCGCCGCATGCAGAATCGCCGCCCGCTGCTCGTCGGTCACCGCCACGGGACGGTCGTCGGCATCACGCGCGAAGGCGCGCGTAGACGAGCGATGCTCCAAGATGTCCAGCACCGCATTGCCCGTAGTCTCGACCGGATAACCGTTCGCATCCATGCCCGCAGCTCCGTCGCAGCACTCGGCACCCGTCATACAAACCCGCTCGCCCATAGCTCTATCCTCGCCAATTCTTTAAGAAGCCTTTACGTTTCCGTGTAATTCCCGTCCATTATCGCGCAGGCCGCCACTACATTGCGCCACACCGCCGCACATGCGCGTTAATATGGCTGGTTGTTGTGCGCAGCCCGCAAATGCAGCGCATATTTAGGTAACAATCGGGTAAACCCCCGCTTTCGTAGGTTTTAAGTTTGTGAGGAGTCTCAGCATGTTCGCTGCCGCCATCTCGCTCGTCGGTCTTGCGGCGACCGTCTACCTTGTTTTGCGCGAGGCCAAGGCCATTCGCGCTCAGTCGGGCACCGTTGCCAAGGGTGCCTTCGCCTGGAGCGTCGCCTTTGGCCTGTTCCAGCTCTTTTTGACCGTCTGGGGCGCTATTGGCCTCGTCGCGCAGAACGAGCCGCTCGCCTTCGTGATGCTCATCCTGACCAACGCCATCCTCACCGGCTGCGCTTGGGCCAGCATCGCCCGCGACCGCATCGCCCCGCGCGCCTTTGCGTTCGCCGGGCCCGACGCCCCCGCCCCCACCGGCAAGCTCGCCCACCTGCGCGGAGCCTTTGTGGGTAAACCGCTCGTCGCCGCCGTCTTGTGCCTGCTGCTCGCCGGCGTCTTTGCGCTGCTGGGCATGGAGGTCTCGTCCAACCACGACTTTACCTGGGTCTACCCCCTGTGCATCCTGCTCGAGTGGGCCATCATCACCACGCTCATGGTCGGCCTGTTCTTCCTGTTCCAGCGCCACGGCGCAGCCCCCGCGGTCTTGGCCTTTGCCCTCTTTGTCCTGGGCATTGCCGAGTTCTTCGTCATCACGTTTAAATCCATGCCCATCCAGCCGGGCGACCTTTCGGCCATCTCCACCGCTGCCGCGGTCGCCGGCACCGGCTACACCTTCTCGATCTCACTGTTCTGCGTGCTGTCCATGGGCTTTACCGCCATCGCCATGCTGCTATGCGAGTACGCCGGCCTGGTGGCACCGCACCGTCAGAAGGGCGCCGCCAACGCCAAGCGTATGCTACTCACCAACCTGCTCGTCGCCGTGCTGTGCCTGGGCGGTGTGACCGCACACGTCACGCTCATCGACTACTACAACACCCTCGGCATCACCGTCTACACCTGGCGCCCGCTCGAGAGCTACTGGCGCGAGGGCTACCTGCCCGCTTTCATTAGCGCAGCGCAGTCCATCAAGCCGCCCAAACCCGCCGACTACTCCGTCGACGATGCCAAGGCCACGCTCAAAAAGTACGCCAAGGCCTACGACAAGTCCGACGCCGCCAAGAGTGACGAGCGCACCGCCGCAAAGGAGCAGTTCGACAGCGAGAAGCCCACGGTCATCGCCATCATGAACGAGACCTTCTCGGATCTTTCGATCTACCAGAACATGCGCGCCGGCTACGAGGGCCCGCAGTACTTTAAGAACCTGTCCAACTGCCTCAGCCGCGGCAAGCTCTACGTGAGCGCCTACGGCGGCGGCACCGCCAATACCGAGTTTGAGTTTATGACCGGCAACTCCATGGCCAACCTGGGCTCGGGCGTGTACCCCTACACCATCTACAACATGGAAACGACCGGGAACCTGGCAGAGCAGTTCAAGTCGCTCGGATATTCCACCACGGCCATGCACCCCAACCACGCCACCAACTGGAACCGCGAGAACGTCTACAAGGACTTTGGCTTTGACCAGTTCCTGTCTATCAACGATTTCCAGGGCGCCGATACCCTGCGCGGCATGGTGACCGACCAGGCTACCTACGACAAGATTCTTGAGATGCTCAACCAGAACGCCGATCCGCAGTTTATCTTCGACGTGACCATGCAGAACCACTCGGGCTACGATACGGGCCTGCTGCCGGTCGACAAGCAGATGCACCTGAATATCGACACGACCGATCTGGACGCCAAGACCGTCGAGGACGGCACGCTCTCCGATGTCGACGAGTACGTCTCGTGCATCGAGCAGTCCGACCAGGCGCTGCGCTACTTCCTCAACGCCCTGAGCAAGCTCGACCGTAAGGTGGTCGTGGTGTTCTGGGGCGACCACCAGCCGTTCTTCCCGTCCAAGTTCAATGACAAGTGGTTTACCGGTGAGGACGATGCCACGCACCAGGAACGTCTGTGGCAGACCGACTACATCATCTGGGCCAACTACGACGTTGCCGGCTGCGACCAGACGAGTGAGGTCGACGACCTGTCCACCAACTACCTGTCCACGCAGCTTATGCAGCTGATTGGCGCCCCGCTGACTGACTACCAGAAAGCGCACATGACGCTGCGCGAGTCGCTGCCCGCTATCAACTCCGTGGGCTACGAGGACGCCAGCCTGCGCTGGGCGCTCTCCTCCAACGTCACCGGCGACGACGCCGCTGCCGCAGCCGCCACCAAGGCGCGCGAGGATTACGCCAAGATGCAGTACTACGAGATGTTCCGCGACGGCAAGAACGTCTACACCGAGCATTTCCAGACCGAGGCCAACGAAACCGACCCCAACCTGGCACCGGGTACGACCAAGATCAAGTAGCGGGTCACTCATAACTGAAACGTCTGTCCGGGCGGAGGCATATAAGGTTCCCTGCTCGGACAGTCCTGCGCAAGACGAAGGCCACGTTATGTGGCCTTCTTTGTTTGCGGAAAGTGTGTCCCGGAATTCTTGTCTGGAATGGGATGCAGTTTCCGCTTGGGACCCGATTGGGAAAGTGTGTCCCACTATTCAGCTGGATTCCGGGATGTATTTTCCGGTTGAGGCTCGTTGGGAAAATGCGTCCCACTTTGGGGGCTGATTCTGGGACGTGGTTTCCGGTTGGCTCTCATTGGGAAAGTTCATCCCATTTCTCGGCCTAATTATGGGACGCAGTTTCCCGTTGAGGACCCTTTGGGAAAGTGCGTCCCGGTCTGGGCGCTCAAACTGGGATGGATTTTCCGGATGAGGGCTTGACGGAAAATGTGTCCCGTTCCGGGCGCTAATTGTGGGATGCAGTTTCCGCTTGCGGAGTCTCCACTCAACAGAAAACCCGGGTGGCCTGTTTTTTGGCTACCCGGGTTTTTGGGTTGTCGATATGTTCGACTGGCTACTAGTGGGTCTTGCGGCGCTTGATCAGCATGATGAGGGCTATCACTACGAGCGTTGCTCCCGCTGCTGCTGCGGTGGCGACTAGGGCGAATGTTTGGTCGCCGGTGTTTGCGAGGTT
Organism: uncultured Collinsella sp.; assembly: GCA_965151385.1. Lineage (GTDB taxonomy): Bacteria > Actinomycetota > Coriobacteriia > Coriobacteriales > Coriobacteriaceae > Collinsella. The sequence continues at coordinate 33,436 of CBCTZJ010000007.1, forward strand.
CTTCGCTGTGGTCGTAGTCTTGACCTTGGTGTCGGTCTTAGCTCCGTTGTCGGACTTGGGCTTGTCCGGGTTCGTCGGGGTCTCAGGAGCCTCGGGGTCCTTTGAGCCTTCGGAATCGGTTGGGCCGGCGGTGTTTACCAGCGTATGGTCCAGGAACTTCTTGGCGCCCGCACTTGCCTGTGAGAACAGGCGGCGCGTGCGGATCGGGGTGGCGTTCACCGTTGTGAGCGCCGTCTCCTCGGCCTCGATATTCACGAGCGTCGTGCCGGTGTCGAGGCCCACGTCGTTGTATCCCACGTGGCAGTAATACTGCGCACCGTCATCGTCTGCGGTCAGGTCAATCTCGAGCTTTGAGGCCGTTCCAGCCGCGAGGTTGCCATCGGCACCCACGAGCTTAAACTCTGTCTCGCCGCGGCCCTTGCGGTACCACATATAGGTCGGTGCCAGCCCTGTTTCGCTATCGTCGGCACCGAGTTGCTTCACATGGCCAATCGCCGAGAGCGTCAGGTGGCTTCCCGCCGTGCGCTCAACCGAAGAGTCGTATCCAAGATCCGACCCCTCCGCAGCATCCGCTGCAGGTCCGCTCACGGTCATCGTCATGCCATCGGGCATGGTCTTGACCGTGATGATTGCCGAGCGAATACCTGTTTCGGTCGTGGATCCATTCTTAGCGGCGGCGATGGCGAATCGATACTCCGTATTGGGCTGCAGCCCATCCCACTTGAGCGAGGTCTGCGTGTTGTCGGCAATCTTCCAGCTATTGACGACCGCATCCGCCGCATTGCTCTGCAGCATGCCCACGCCGTAGCTAAAGCCACTCTTGTTTGCGAGCACATCGTCCCAGCTAAACGTAACGCTGGTCGAATCGACGGCGTTTGCCGTAAAGCCCGTCACGGCCGGCGCGTCGGGCATCTCGACGTCCTTAACGTCATAGCCCACGATCCAGAACTGGTCGGTGTCCTTGGTGCCGAGCTTGTCGCCCGAGTCTGCCTCGAACTTGTCGACATCCACCGCGTTGACGCCCAGACGCCACACAAAACCGTACTTGCCCTGCGCGGCCTCGGGCAGGTTGTCGACGGTGCCGCCGTATTCGGTCGATTCACTCGAGGAGTTACCCGTAGTAAAGCCGGCGTTGGCACCAAAGCACAGGCCGCCAAACAACTCGTGCTTTGCGAGCTTCGCGCCCATGACAACGCTGCCGTTCAGCGTCAAGCCGAGCTCGAGCTCCTGCTCCTTGCCCTCCTCGACTTCGATGGTCTGCTCAATGCTCGCCCCCGACTGCGCGGCGGCGCCGTTAAACCCATCGTGCGTGTAGGCGCGCGTTACGCCAGGCTTGCCCAGGCCAAAGGAATCCCCAACGGGAGTCTCGCCGTTGAGCGTCGTTTGATAGGTTCCGGGTTCTCCCGACCGGTTGGTCAAAAAGTAGCTGAGCGGCGTCATATTGTGCTGTTTGGCAATGCGGTCATAGGCCTCGACATTAACGACCGAGGTCTGCGCGCCGAGCGACACGGGCGCCGCCATCACGCCCTTGCCACCAGTTTCCTCATTTTCGATCTCATACTCGTAATAGACCATCGGAATCGTGTAGAGCACGGCCTTGTCACCCTCGCCGGCATGCGACTCATAGCTTACGCTTGCGCTGACCGTGCGCTCGCTCCGGTAGTCATAGCATCCCTCGGCGGCAAAATCGACTGAAGCATTCATCGCGACCAGGGGCGGACCGGTCTGCACCTCGACGGCAACGCCCAACTCGGCGCCAATGGTATAGCCCTGGGATGTCCCCGTGCCCTTTTCCTCTCCGTATGACGTGCCGCCCAACACCAGATAGCCGTATGCCTGCTCCAGATCCTCAACATAGGGCGCATCCTGCAGCACGGCAAGCACGCGCGGGTTGGTATAGACCTTGTAGCGGTCCTTGTACGTGATCTTGACGCTGTCGTTGTCGACATCGGGCAGCGCGAGCGAGATAAATGTGCCGTAGGTAGTGCCGCGACGGTTGCTCTCGCTAATCACCTGCTCCTCGCCGCGGCGCACCTTTCCGTTCTCGTCGAGCGAAAAATGCGAGGCGGTCATCCAATAGTAGTCATCGTTCTTGCGCAGGTCCTCGTCGCGGTGCTTGCCCACCGCGGCGATAAAGCTCTCGTTATAGCGGTCCGAACCCGAGACGCTGCCCGCCTTGACGTCGCTGATCCACACCTGCTCTATACCCTTGTGGTCATGCTTGTTGCTGCTGTTGTATTGCTGACCGCTCATGCTCATGGTTCCGACCATGGACCCCAAGCCCTGAGCCCCGCTCTGTGCCGTGTTGCAGGCAAAGTCGCGGAACACATCGCCGCCCACGAGCACCTCGTCGACCGCCAGCTGCTCGGACAGGCCGTCAAGGTTGGCAGTGGCAAGGGCAATAGGCGCCAAGGTGCACGGATAGCGCTTATCCTGAGCGCTATCCTTCCATGCGCTGTTGGGCACATGCATCAGCCCATAGGAGGCGAGGAGCCCGTCTCTGTATTCCTTGCAATCGGAAAGCTTGAACTCGCCAGACTCCGAGTCAAAATACGCGTAGCGGTACAGCGCGCCGTACAGCCCCTTGCTGCCGTCAGAAGCGCCGTAATCAAAAGCGCTGCGTTGCCAGTCATAGCCCGCAAGAATAAGGCCCGTGACGGTTTCACCCGTCTTCTTTCCTTCTTCATCGTAGGCGGCAAACGTGCCGAACGTCGCATTCGCAGCGACCATGGTCTTGCCGTTCGCGGAGAGGGAGATTGCGCCCGCGTCGCCCAGAGCATCGACATGGACGAGCGCACCCTTGGATGCATCCCACGAAAACAGCTCGCAATGCGTCGACTTATCAATATTCTTCTTGCCGTAGGGTGCCGAGACCACGATGGCGAGGTCATCGCAAAAATCGCGATCGAGGTCGCCAGCCGCTAGCGAAACGACAGGAGCTGACTGAAGCTGCGTCCAGGAGTCGTTCCCGCCCTTGTTGTGCGTGGTGTAGTCCGCGGCGTTACCGGCATCGATCTTGACGACGCTTTGCTTCCAGTTGCCGCCCTCCAAGTCATACATGTCGACTACAGCCTTGCGCACGCCGTTCTCGTCGACATAGCAGCCCGCGTAGACAAAAAGCTCGTCGACGCCGTCGCCATCGACATCGCCCGCCTCGACATCAAAGACGGCGTCGTGCTCTTGCAGGTAACCGGCATCCAGGTACTTAAAACGGCCTTCGTGCATCATATTAGTGTTGACCGTCACCGGCAGGTGTGTGTCGAGAGTGCGCGTACGCCCGTTGCTAAACGAGTAGAGGACCAGCTCAACCTTTCCGGCGTATGACTTGCCGTCAATCGTCGTGGAGGAACTGTCGCCGTAGGCACGGAGCTCGGCAACGCGGCTCTTTTTGCCCGTGCTGGCGTCGCTGCAGAACTCAACACTCGTGGCGTGAATGCCCGAGAAACCGTTGTTGTCGTTGGCGAGTACTGTTGAGGACTCATTGTTGCTTAGGTACGACCAGGTGCCGCCACCGTAGTCGCTATGCTTGTAGAGATCGCTGTTCGTATCGAAGTTGTTGACGTTTTGCCAGAACTTTGCGGCGCCCCACACACTTCCATAGCCATCGGTGAGTTTGCTGCTGCCGCCAATGTCACCGCGCTCGACGTTCTCGAGCTTGTCGCGCAGAGTGTAGCGATTGCCATGGCTACCGTTAGCTGCCATATAGACCTCGCTGCGCGTGGCAAACGTCGTGGGGGTATCAGTGGAATAGGGGCCAACGGTATCGGCCGGAATGTCCTCGCTCGTGCCCAGACCCAGGGCTTGATAATCCTGCTCGGTCATATCGGTGATTGCGGGCGCGTCTGCCGCCTGGGCAACCTGGGGCGTGGCCGTGAAGCAGGCGACGCTCGTGGCGATCAACGCAGCAAGCGCCGCCGTCCCAACAAGCGGGATTTTCGACAGCCTACGGATACGGGGGTGTGGAACGTACATGAGGGACCTCGCTTTATTCGAGTGGAGTGGACTCATTTTTGCAAATGATACATCCGATGCCCGATATCACGTGTCTCATTTTCGCCAACGGCGTGTCTCATTTTTGAGAATCCGAGATGCCGCGGAAATCTTATCCCAGCTCAAAGGCCATTTCTGGGATGTATTTTCCGTCGAGTGCCTCATCGGGAAACTGCATCCCATTTCAAGCGTCGATTCTGGGACGCATTTTCCCCTTAGACCCTCAACCGGAAACCGCATCCCACTTTGAGCGCAAATTCCGGGATGCATTTTCCGCTTGAGCCTCATTGGGAAACGGCGTCCCACTTTGAGGGCTGATTGTGGGATGCATTTTCCGGTTTTGCTCTCATTGGGAAAATGCATCCCGTTTCTTGACCGAATAATGGGACGCAATTTCCCGTTGGAGCGCCTTTGGGAAAGTGTGTCCCACTTCGACCGCCCAGAGTGGGATGCACTTTCCGCAAAGCACCTCAACGGGAAACTACGTCCCATTCCAAAGGCAAATTCCGGGACGCATTTTTCGAAAGTCTGCCCATCCGGAAAGCCCGTCCCACTTTGGACGCATCCGGGCACGGAACCATCGACCTATCAGGCCTCCCATCAATAAAGAGGCGTCCTCCCGGGCGTCGGGGCACGAAGTTCATCGCGAGTTCCGCACGCAAAGAAGGCCACTTAATGTGGCCTTCGTCTTGCGCAGGACTGTAGAGCAGGGAACTTCGTGCCCCGACGCCCGGGAGGACGTTGCGTTTAGAAGATGGATCCAATGTGCTCTCCGTGCGAGCAGGACTGTAGAGCAGGAAACCTAATATTCCGCCGCCGGGCGGGCGAAACATTTTGAAGATGGACCTAGCGTTTATTCCTTCGGGACAAGATCAGCGCAGCCATGAAAGCGATAATCGCTAGCGTTGGCAGCGTCAAAAGCAGAGCGAGCGAGTTGTCGCCCGTCGCAGCCAGGCCAAACAGGCTGGGCTTTTTGGAGCCAGCAGGCTGCGCAGGAATTGTTTCGCCATCGTCCTCGGCGGTGATCTCCCAGCGGACGGTCTTGCTCGCGTCGGCAAGCTCGTTACCCACCGACGTCGGGACACTCAGCTGCAGATTGAGCACCGTGCTGCCATCACTCGTAAACGTTGCGACCTGCGTGGGATAGGCAAACACGCTGCCAGGCGTTCCCGTCTGGAGCCAACCTACAGACGCATCGCCCGCCGACGCCGTTAAGGTAATGGGCGACAGCAAGTGTGCCGTCTCGTAATCGACAACGGCCCGCACATACACGCGTACCTGGGACTTTACACCCGTGACACGAACCTCAATCTGCTGCTCGCGCACATCGCCGGGCATTAGATCTTTAAAGGCCGGAAACAGATCGGGCTCCCCCGAGGAGCCCGTCGCCCCCGATACCGTCAGCTGACGCGCATTTCCGTCATAGGCAATCGCGGGGGTATCGGCAAACGCGCGGGCGGGAACGGCGAGCGCGACCACGCAGAGAATGGCCGCGACCACGCAACGCACGGAGCGCGCAACACCTTTGCGAATCGAAAGAGCCATGCTTACGCACCCCCGTGCGGCGGCACCAGCACGCCATTCTTGACCGAGCAACCCCATGCATCGTGCACGGCCTCATCGGGCGTCGCCTGGACCGCCTGAGTGGAGATATCCACGACAAGATCGCGACCTTCAGTTGCCTTGAGCTCGGTTACTCTGTTAATGAGCATGCCGGTTTCACCGCCGGGAGCAACGGGCGACGTCCAGTAATAGAACCCGTCGCTCGACTTAACCCAGCTAGAAGCCGAGTTCGCGCCCGAGGCATCAGCCACGCTCCACGCAATCTCGTAGTCCGAGTCAGCTTGCGGCTCATCCCACAGGCGAGCGCCGCTCGTCGCATCTTGCCAGTATATATCCGCTGCAGCACGAATATAGGCGGGCGCAGTACCCGTGTTCTTCGCCTTGACATCGCTTTTCACTTTGCCGTTGAGCGTTTCCTGAACCGATGGCGTCACCGATCCGATGCCGAACTGGTTGACCAGCACACCCGTAACCGAAAGCCAGGCCAGCGTGCCTGCCGTACCGGCCAGGAGGATAACCCCCACCAGCAAGGCGATGATGCGCTTGCGCTTGGACATGCTAATCCTCCTTCTTTGCTACGTTGCCGTTGCTCCAAACGTTATGGGCACGATCGCTGCCGTCGATCCATTTGTCGTTCACACGCGTGTTCGTGCAGGTGAACGTGGCATCGTTCGCGCTCGATGCAGACGAAATCGTCAGATCGGCAGTTTTACCGGGCGCCTTGCCCGGCGTGCTCAGCTCGCCCCGGTAGCGCCATGCCCAAGCCGTGTCTTCCTCGACGGTATAGATGCCCGCCGGAGCGGCGAACTGCACGCTGCCGACATACCAGGTCTCACCGTTTTCCGGCTGCTGCTTATCGACCTTCACCTCGACCACGCGCGTCTCGGGAGAGGCTCCCTCCGCCGTCTTCGTCACCTTAAAGCGGAACGTCTGTCCCATGGCACTAGCATCGGTGGTCTTTTTGACGATCGTCAACGCATGAGTCTGGTCAAAGTTGAACACGGCATTGCCGTCGCCTTGGCCGTCTTCACCCGTCTTTTTATACTCCAGACGGTTGGCCAGGTCGAACGAACCATTACCCGAACCCAGGCTGTAGAGCGAGACAAACTTGCCGTTCACAGGCTCTTCCGCCGCAGAAACGCCCTCTGCACCAGGGCCGTAGCTTGCCTGCGTTACCGTAACAGTCAGTTGCGTCCCCATAAACGGCTTGGCAAAGCAGACCTTAAACGGCGCATTGTCGGCACTGTCACCGACGGTGTTGGCCGCGGCGGGATCGAGCAGCCACTTAAGCTGCGCGGTCATAGTTACGGGGCTCGCGGGATCAGACGTATCGTTGGCAACCACGCGATACGTCACGGGATACAGGTCCATGTCGCCCTTGACTGGCTCGCTCTTAAACTCATCCCAAGACTTCGCATTGCCATCCGCACCCACATATCGCCACTCCAAGAAGAGCTCACGCTTATCGCCATTGGCAGCAGCCTGTTCATCGAGCAGCGCGACGATCTTGGAGTGGGCGTCCGGATCGTACGCCACGGATTTTTGCTCCATCACAGGATTGCCGTCGTTGTCGTAGACAGGGTTGCCGCTCTCGTCCATTTTGGGAACATCGACCGTGTAGACAAAGCCAGGCTTACCGTCCTGCGCGCGCTCGTCGCCCGAGTCGACCGTCGCCGTAAAGATGACCGCCCCGTCGACGCTGTGATAGCGCACCTTATACGGCGTGACCTTGTACACCGCGGTATACGTCGCGCCCTTAAAGGGTTCACTACCCTCGAGGGGATACTTATCGTCTTCGGTCATCAGAGTGTATTTACTATCGGATTCATAGTCACGCGACCAGCCGACAAAGTCGTACTTGGTGCCATCCTTGCCGACAACCTCAGCTGTAGCTCTTACTTCCAGCGAAATTTGATCGCCAGAGTCGGTGCGCGAAAGAGAACGCACGGAATCGGGGTTATCCAGATTGGCATCGATATTCGATTGGACAATTACCGCGCTGGCACGGTAGACCGGGTACAGCTCCATGGGGGCGTTAACCACAGTGTTTGTATTCACCATGGGAAGGACGTCCGACCAAACGACATAACCGTTGCCGGATGCCGGTTTAGTTTCCGTCCAGCCTACGAAAGCATTGTATGCGTTCGTTGCAGCATCGATGTCGCCAACGTTATACGTTGGCAGCGGGATGCCATCCTTAAGGCTGCCGAGCGTATCGCCCTCCTGCGCGAGCTTGCCATCGATATCGGTGCCGTTCAGGTGGTACACCACCGCGATGGGCGTGTAGTAGGCCACAAACGTATAGGGCTTGCCGGGCCCCACGGGATAGGAGTAGGAGCTGCCGTCGGCAGAATCGAGCTTCTTGACCTCACCATTCGGGAGTTCGATTTCGACCTTATTCAGCTTGTATAGCTCGCCGCCGGACTTGTATACCGTCGTTGCGATATCAGGAGTCACCGTTGCCGTGGCGGGGCCAGCGCCCGCATTGATAACGGGAACGATGTCGTACTTGGGCACGTTGACTTCAGAAGTGCCGTCAAAACCGGCGCGGTGCAGATTGGTGGTGTAGTTGACGTTGTACTTTGCGTACACCGGATAGGCATCCTGCCACTGGGTGACCTTGGATTCATCCGTCACCAAGTATGGCTCCGCCTTTTCCGGATCGCTCGTCACATAGGAGTCGTCGGCAACATCATAGATATAGTTCCAGACGGGAGAAGGCTTCTCGGGAGTAGGCTTCGGGACCCCAGCCGTAGAGATCCAGCCCAGGAACTTATAGCCTGGCACCGCCATCTCCGCATCGGTCGGAGAAGACTCGAGGGTCAGATCAGGATCTTCAATCTGGTCGCTGTCCCCGCCGGAATTGTTTTTAACCGTTTCATCTGTATGGATGAATGGGTACTTGTACGTGTACTTGGGGTCCTCCTCATTGTCATTCTTCTTTTGGAGCAAATTGCTCTCGTAGCGACGTGTCGTTTCCTTGCAGACCGCGCCATCTTTCTTATAAAAATCGACACGCGTCGTCACCATCGCACGCATGCGGTATTTCGAAGTGTAATTGATTGAAGCCTTTACGGTGTTCTTCTTTTCAGGAGTATTGAGATATGTCCATCGACCGCCGATTCTCTCAAGCGTCCAAAACTTCAAGCTATAACGATCGCTAGATGGCTTAAACGTGTACTGCAACGCATTAATAACCTTTTCCTCGTCAAACGTTCCAGAACCTGGGAAATCTGTATCCACAAGGACATTCTTTAGGGTATCCGCCCCCGTATCGTTTCTCACGTTATGCGAATATGCGCTCATTGGGGCCACGATTAGCGTATTGTTGTCGTAGTACCCCTCTGCGCACGAGCCCTCCTTATAGGCATTCTTATCGCCATGATTAACGTGCTTGGAACCCCAGTGCACCACGTTCTCTCGAACATAACTTGTGCCAACCTGATCGTTAAACGGTGTTTCGTACTCGTTCCATACAGAGCAAAGGAGTTCCGAGTTCGTGTATTCATCGTTCGCGTACGCGCGGACGTAATAATCCACACGGTACTCAAAGCGAGCGGTGTAGGTGTGCGGGACGGTCAGATCGACGCTGGCGGGAAGCTTATAGCTTGGGTCGCGGCTTACGCGCACCTCGACCTCGGACCCATCTGCATTCTGCTTGTTTTCATACCAGCCCAAGAAGCGATACCCTTCGGGCAGCTTGCCGTCCTCGGATATAGCTTTGCCGGATACGTCGAGCACCTGCACGGTATACGTGCTTGTGCCATCTTTTGCAGTCTCAACCTTAACGTTAGTTTTGCCCACACCGTCGCGCAGAGTCTTATTGTCGATTGCGTCCTGCTCATTGCCTTCGAACACCGTCATGATGTTCGACACGTAGTCGCTGTACACCGGATAGAAGTCGGTTGGACGGACAACGGTGATCTCGCTACCCGCAGGATAAAAAGCTCCCTGATTTTTAAGATCGGCCAACTGAGTCGAGGTGATGGCGGCATAGGCGCCGTTCATCCCCTCCTCGTTGCTGGGCTGTGTGGTCCAACCGATAAACGTTGCACTGCCCGACAAGCCTCCGCGATCGGCCGGTGTAGCAGGCGTCAGGCCGATGCCATAGCGGTACCAGTCCGTCGATTTATCATGCGCTTTGCCGTCTTCCCAATTGAGCGTCTCACCATTTACGTTGTAGAACAGCACCTGCGCCTCGTACGAAGCGATAAAGAGGTCATTGCCCTTGAAGCCCTCGCTCCCGGCATGATCCTTGCCATTGTCGGCAGTGTAGCTCGAGGCCGCCTCGTGCTTCGTGTTCTTCTCGACACGCTTGCCGTCCTTAACAGCAGCAGCATCGGTCTTGCCGTCAAACCAGCTATTGTCTTGTCCAATTCGATTCACATGCACATCAGGCTCGCGGAACCAGCCCATAAAGCGATAGCCGCCGTTCGCCTCGCTCAGCCCCGCAGGCTTTGCGGAGGTATCCTGTTTAAACGTTACCGACGTATCGCCCTGAGCTAAGCCCTGTGCCGTTCCGGCCAGCACAGCGCTCACCGCAAAGGTATACGGATCCGTGGTCTTCTGATCAATACCAAGTTTGGTCGCCTCGATTGTCGCGGTGCCCGCGCCGGGAAAATCAATCGTCGCCTTAACGCTCTGGCCATGCACGGGGATATTCAGCTTGTAATCCATCGCCCACTCATTGGTGTGCTGGCCACCCAGGGCATCGTCGTTAGCGGTCGAGCGCATGGTACCGGCACAGAAGTCGTAGTCGTGCTCTTCCCATAGCTCACGCGTGATGTAGCGCTCGTCATCCCACGGACCATAGCTGTCGCCCTTGGTGGTACCGTCACCGCCAAACGAAGGGATCTTCTTTTTGGCAGGATTGCCCTGGCTATTGCCAGAAAGGCTCACGCTCGGCTTAAAGTAGCACTCGGTGACCGTGGCGTCGCCCTTGTTGGCGCGTGCAGCAATACCGCCCAGGTTCACATCGTTTTGAATAATGGGGATCACGGCGATGGGGTTGTACTGACGCGAGCTCAGATCGCCCGCAAAGTGGCTTCGGACAAGCTCATTGCCTTCTTCGGTTAAAATACGGCCCGCCAGTCCGCCTGTCCACGCGCGCGTCACGGAAATGACGCCCACGTACGACGCGGCATAGCTGTAGCACTGCGCCGTCGAGAAGCAGTCGATAATCTTGGCGTTACCCGCCATACAGCCCACAAAACCCGAGGCGTACACGTTGTTGCCGCCCAGGGCGCCAATGGCCACATCGTATTTATTGGTGACGTCGGTCATGCCCTTCTCGGCAATCGAGCCATCCTTTTTGCGCGTAGGCGTCACGCGGCAATACTCGATGGTCGAGTTCTTAACGTAGCCGGCAAACGCCGCCATATACAGGCCCTCGCCACCGATTGCCTGTACGCCCGAAGTCGTGTTGTTAACGGCGCGACCACCACGGACCTCGCAGTTGTAGAGCGTGCAGCCGTCGAGTTCGCCGGCAATCAGGCCCCCCTCAAAGCCCGCATTGGTAATCACGTTGAGCATGTTGTTGGCGCACGTAACGTGCAGGGTGCTCTCCATGACCATAACGTTTTCGAAGCGAGTGTTGACGGCCTTGCCCACGATAATGCCGCCGCGAAAGTCAGCCCAAATGTTGGCATCCTTGACCAGGAAGTTCTTGATGGTAGCGCCATCGGTCTCGGCAAAAAAGCCCGTATCGCGCTCGGGATCCAACATATTGTTGGCGTAGTCCAGACCTTTAACGGTGTGGTTCTGGCCATCGAAAACGCCCCTAAAGGGATGCTCCTTATTGCCAAAGGAGAGGTGCTTGACCGTGTTTGAGACGATGGTCTTCATGTCCTCACCATCGAGCTCAATATCGTTATCGAGATAGACGTGCCAATCGCGCGTGTCGCGCTCGCGCGAAAGCGCCACGCACGACAAAAAGTCAGCCTCGTTTTTGATGTGGAATTCGGTTTTACCCTCGGCATGCGCCACCGCCGGCAGCACCATAACGCAGCAAAGGGCAATCGCCGCGACGGCAATCAGCCTGCTGAGCACACCTCGATTTCTGTTCTTGATCTTCATAGGCTAGTTCGCCTCCGGCCAGCCCACGACGTCGAGCACGTCGAGGACGGAATCGTTTGTTTGCTGGTTTTTGGCCTGCACGGCCTGAACGTCGATATCGAGCCTGAATGAGCCGCCGCGCGCGGCATCGTGGTAGTCGCCCACAAAGCGCAGCGAGTCCATAAGGCTTTCCGTCATGGCGCCGGAGTCGAGCATGCCGCCACGCCCAGCCAATCCGCGATAGTAGTACCACCCATCGCCGCCATCGATCCACGGGGACCCCTCGCCCGTGTTCACGTTAAAGGCAACGTTGCCCGAGGCATCCGCACTCGAACCGTCGGGTGCCACTGACGTCATGCGCAGACGAGCGCGAACATACTCGGGCTGTACGCCGGCGTTCTCCACGCGCACAATGCGGCTGATGTCAGAGCCCCCGGCCTTGGTGTCGGGATAATCCCCGTGTGTGTTGGGCTCAAACGGAATCTCCTCGCCCTGCTCGTTGAGGGTGTATTCGCAGACTCGTACCTTCACGCTGCCAAACGATAGAACGTTGTTCGCCGGAACCATATCAACGGTAAAAGCCAGCGTGCCGCACAGGCACGCCAGGGCAAACAGCGCCATCGCGGCAAGCGCCAAGGTGCGTTTCTGATTGTCGGAAAGATTGTTGAGCATTACGTTCGCCAATCGTCGATCAAAGGGGGATCGAGATCCCGACCCGAATATGGGGATGGGGAGCGGGCCGGGATCTCGGTGGGGGGAGTGTGATTACTTCTTGCTTTTAGCCCAAACCTTGGCCTGCGCGATGGCGTTCTCGGCACCACCCTGGTCAGCTCCGAAGATATAGCAGGAGACCGTCATAGCGGGATCGGTGACGACATCCGCGCTGTTCATATCAGCCGGGATATTCACGGTGTCGAACAGCTCACCGGTGTAAGCGGCCTTGCCACCAGCGGGAGTAAGCTGGGCAGGCTGGCCGGTGCCATCAGCGGTATACATGAACAGACCACTCACGTACTGGCCTTCGGTGCCGTTGTTCTTCACCTGGTCAGCAGCAACCGGCTCCCAGCCATTTTTAAGACTGAAGTACGGGGTCTTAGCAAGCGCGCCTTCACCATCCTTCACGATGGCGTTCTTCACGTAGATGAACACATAAGAAGGATCAGAATCTTTGCCGATGCCCACATTAGGGTTCTTATCCATCGAGGAGCCCGGAATCATCTTGTGATCTTTACTAGGGTCCCATTTGGTCTCGAACAGATAACCATCCACTGAGGGGTTCGTGGGCTGGTCGCCAGGCTTGTTCGGCTGATCAGGATCGGGCTTCACTTCGGGCTTGTCGATGCTGCCAACCGTGAACTCGTTCGTCTTGAAGTCGGTCGCCGACAGCCAGGCGTAGGTGCCCACGCCGGCAGCCAGTACCAGCAGCAGCAAGGCGGCAATGATGCCGTAGCGCTTTTTCTTCTTGTTTTCCATCGTTCTCTTCCTTTCCAGAATCGTCTTCCCCGACGGCAGCCCCAACTGCCGCCGACACTTCTCCCTGCCGCTATGAACGCCGCCCCTTCGCATGCGCGCGGGCATGATTGCCCGCAGGCTCGTCGGGAACCACCCGATCGAGCACTATCGACACCGCGACCAGCAGCGCCAGAACGGCCACCACAACAAGCAAACCGGGCATCGTCGTGCAATATGCATTAACGAAGCCCAGGTAAGGGACACAAAAAGAGACGACGCCGATCACGCGTGAAAAAGGCGTCTGCTCGGCATCGTGCATGATAGTTCCATCTGCATTTTTGTTTGCGATTCCCTGCGTGCTAATCGTCTGCGCCACAGGGTCGACCTCGTACACTTGGTGAGTCACCACGGCGCCGTCCGATCGGTAAAAAGTTGCATTGTCACCCACGGCAATATCCGTTGGATCAACCTGGTGAACAAACACCATGGAGCCAACGGGCAACTCGGGCTCCATAGAGCCCGAAAGCACTGCATAGGGCGTGTATCCAAATGCACGAGGGACAAAAGAAACGACGGCAAGAGCTATGACGAGCGCAATCGCCAAGCTACTAAGAAGTGCAATAAAACGTTTGAGTGCACGAGCCGCCAAAGTGATAATTCCATCCCCATCGAGGCTATATTCGATCCCATCAAGGATTAGCCACTTTTCTAAGACGCTTAATAGATGAGTTCGAAAAAGCCAATCTGAAATCTATTTATAACAATCACCGTAGCTACTTCCGCGTTTTTATCAACGTCTTTCCGCCAAATGCTACTATTTTTGCCGTAAGTGGTTATTTGTCCCCACACTTGTCTGCTTTATCCAACACCTGCGGCTAACCCCTACACAACTTCTCAATAGAGGGTCTGATATTTTGTATGGCCCAGATATCGTACCCCCCCCCCCACATTAAATTTATACTGCATTTAGTATCGTTTATTTTCAACCCCCTTATTCATGCCTCTACGGCTATCCCATGTAGCCCTCAGCCCATACCTTCTGGAAACCCCATCCATCCGGAAAACCCGTCCCACTCTGGATACATTCAGCGAACGCATGCGAGCGTGTCGTCCAGAACGGCCTCGTCATCGGGGTGATGGAAAATATCGCCCCAGACGCTTGCCACGGTTGCGCCCACAAGTGGCAAGAAAAAAGCCTCGAGAATTTCGAGGCTTTCACATTTGTATTGTTTTGCACGAAGGACCGCGAACGGCGAAGCTACTCCCCCAGCACGGCCTTTTTGGCGGCTGCAGCCATGTTGTCCAGATCTTCCTTGGTGGGGTGATCCTTTGCGGCGACCCAGTTATCGAGCAGCAACTTAGCGCGGGCGTTATCGGGATCTTGCTCGAGCATGGCCTCGTAGCGCTGCTTGACCGCGGGACCCATCTTGCCCTGGCACATTGCCCAACCCACTAGCTCGGCATCATCGGCCAAATTGGAGGTCACGCGATCGATAATCTGCTGGTAATAGCTCTGATCGGCACCAAAACCGCAGGTACCAAACAGAAAGACGCGCTTGCCGTGCAAGGCGGAGAGCAACGCCGCGACCGAAGGCGTGCATGCGCCCTTGTCGCACCAAAAGCCAACGAGCACCGTATCGGCAGCGCAAGCACCCTGCGCCTCGCGCGCAACTTGATCTGCATCCACATCGTCGCTCAACGCAGCAGCATGAATAAACTCGACGCCTGCAGCCTGTAGGGCACGCTTGATTGCGCCCGAAACCATCCTGGTATTACCGCTCTTGCTGTTGACCACCAAAGAGCATGTCATAGTCACGTTGCTCGTTTCCCCCAAAACTAAAGCCACTAATGCAATTTATTAGATGAATATCTTAGTACTAACGTGACAGATGTAAACCACCTTCTGCCGATTGGCGACATGGGCGGCACCGATGGGGGCAAAACGTCCGCAGCTCAAGCCCCCAAATACTTAAGACGCGGGACAAACAAACCTGATTAATTTGCCCCACGGGCTTGCTCACTGGGCAAACTGGCTGCGGTAGAGCTCGGCGTAGAAGCCGTCTGCCGCTAGCAGCTCGTCGTGCGTGCCGCGCTCGACAATCTGGCCGTCGCGCATCACCAGAATGCAGTCGGCGTTGCGGATGGTGCTCAGGCGGTGCGCCACGACAAAGCTTGTGCGACCGGCCATGAGCTCGTCGAATGCCGCCTGCACTTGCAGCTCGGTGCGCGTGTCGATACTCGAGGTCGCCTCGTCCAGCAGCAAGATAGCCGGATCGGTGAGCATGACGCGCGCAATGCACAGCAGCTGCTTTTGGCCCTGGCTAAACGTGCCGCCGTCCTCACCGATTACCGTATCGTAGCCGCCTGGTAGCTGCACGATAAACTTGTGCGCGTGCGCGCGCTTGGCGGCTTCGATGACCTGCTCGCGCGTAGCTCCTGGGCAACCGTAAGCGATGTTGTCCGCCACCGTGCCCTCGAACAGCCACGTATCCTGCAGCACCATGCCAAAGGCGCGGCGCAGGCTTGCACGCGTGTAGTCACGCGAAGACCGGCCATCGACCATGATGCGGCCGGCATCGATATCGTAAAAACGCAGCAGCAGATTGATGAGCGTTGTCTTTCCGCAGCCCGTGGGACCGACCAGGGCAAAGCGCATGCCGGGCTTAGCCTCGATGTAGATGTCCTGCAGCAGTTTGCGATCGGGCACGTAGCTAAAGTCCACATGCTCAAGGGTCACCTCACCCTGCGGGGTGGCAAGTTCCACGGCATCCGCCGCATCGGGCTCCTGCTCGCGTGCATCGAGCAGCGCGAACATGCGGCGCGCCGAGGCGTACGCGGTCTGGATCTGCGTAATGACGTTGGTGACCTCGTTGAACGGCTTGGTGTACTGGTTAGCATAGGACAGGAAAATCTGCACGCCGCCCACCGTAAGCGCCGCGGGCACGCCCGTGATCACGCCCACGCAGCCGATCACAGCGACCACGGCATAGATGATGTTGTTAATAAAGCGCGTACCGGGGTTGGAGAGCGAACCCATAAACTGCGCGCGCTCACCCGCGGTGTAGAGCTCGGCATTGAGGGCAGCGAAGCGCGCTTGGGCGTTCGGGCCGTAGGCAAAGGCGTCGACAAGCTTCTGCTCGCCTACGTACTCCTCGATATGGCCGCCGAGCTGCCCTTGAATACGCTGCTGTGCCGTAAAGCTCTTGTTGGAGAGCTTGGCGATGGCGCCGGCTGCAAAAATGGAAAGCGGCGTGACGAGCACCACCACGAGCGTCATGGTCAGGTTGATGGAAAGCATAAACGCAAGCGTGCCCACGATGGTGATGACGCCGGTGAAAAGCTGGGTGAAACCCTGCAGCAGACCGTCGCCCACCTGGTCGACATCGTTGACCACACGGCTCATGAGGTCGCCGTGGGCATGGCTGTCGATAAAGCTGAGCGGCATGCGGCTGAGCTTGTCGCTCGCCTCCACGCGCATGTCGCGCACCGTCTCGTAGGACAAGCGGTTGACGCAATAGCCCTGCAGCCACTGGAAGGCCGCGGCGCCCACCACAACGAGCGCGAGTTTGGTAACGAGTGGCAGCAGCGCATCGAAGTCCACCTGGCCCGCGGCAACGATCAGGTCGATGCCCTCGCCAATGAGGATGGGTGTGTAGAGCTGCAGGACCACCGAGACGGCGGCACTCACAAACGACGCCGTAAACGAGATACGATGCGGACGGACGTAGCCCATCAGGCGGCGGGTCACCGCACCCACGGGATAGCGCTCGGGATCGCCGGGCTGGCGCGGATCGTCACCCAGGTCGTTGAGGCTATCGTTGCCGGACACGTTGGCCGTCATCGTGGCGACAGAACCGGAAGAAGTATACGGATTCATTTAGCAGCCCTCCTTTGCGCAGACGGATGCAGGGGCGGTCGGGGTGGGCGCGAGCGCCGCACTCCCCTGCTGACCCTCGAGCTCCTCGCGGCGCAGCTGCGACTGGCAAATCTCGCGATAGAGCTGGCAGCTTGCATACAGCTCGTCGTGCGTACCCAGACCCGCGACCGAGCCGTGGTCGAGTACGCAGATCATGTCGGCGTCGCGCACGGTCGAGACGCGCTGGCTTACGATGACGGTCGTCAGCGGCAGCCCGCCCTCGGCGGCACCGTGCACGCTGCGCTCGCGAATGGCATGGCGAAGCGCCGCGTCGGTCTTAAAGTCGAGCGCCGAGGCAGAATCGTCCATGATCAATATCTGAGGCGAGCCCACCAGGGCGCGCGCGATGGTCAGGCGCTGGCGTTGGCCACCGCTGAAGTTCTTACCGCCCGCCTCGACCGGGGTATCGAGCCCCTGCGGCTTGTTGCGCACGAACTCGCTGGCCTGCGCCATATCGAGCGCCGCCCAGAGCTCCTCGTCGGTTGCCGACTCGTCACGCCAGGTCAGGTTGCTGCGGATAGTGCCGCTCACCAGCGACGCACGCTGCGGAACAGTCGCGACCACATGGCGCAGCTGATCGAGCGGCCAGGTGCGCACGTCGGCGCCCATCACGCTCACGCTGCCGGTGCTCGCATCGTACAGGCGCGGGATGAGCGAGACGAGCGTGGACTTGCCGCTGCCCGTGCCGCCGATAATGCCGAGCGTTTTGCCCAGCGGCAGCTCCAGGGTCACGTCATTGACGGCATTTGCCGCGCCGGCGCCAAACGAGAAGCTCGCATGGTCAAAGCTCAGCGCAGGGACCGGAACAGCGCCACCCGTCAGGTCGCTCGGCTCAGGCAGCGCGACCGGCTGGTTGCCCTCGTCAGCGATGCTCGGCACGCAATTGAGCACCTCGTTGATACGCGACGCGCTGGCGCTCGCCTTGGTAAAGACCACGACCAGGTTGGCGACGTACACGATGGAGGTGAGCGTCTGCGTCATGTAGTTCACAAACGCCATGACCTGACCCTGCGTGAGCTCGCCCACGTTGACCTGGATGCCGCCCACCCACAGGATGGCGCACACGCCCAGGTTCATCACAAGAACCGTGACGGGATTAAGGATCGACGAGAGCTTGCCCACCGCGATGGCAGTATTGGCCTGGTCATCGGCGGCTTGGGCAAAACGCTCGCGCTCGTGGTCCTCACGCACAAAGGCGCGAACAACGCGGGCGCCCGAAAGCCCCTCGCGGCAGATAAGCGCGATGCGGTCGAGCTTTGCCTGCAGCTGCCTGTAATACGGGATACAGCGCGCCATGACAAACCAAAACACCAGGCCGATAGCGGGCGTGCAGATCAAGAAGATCATGCCGAGCTTAAGGTCGATGGCAAGGGCCGCGCACATAGAGCCCACCGCCAAGAAGGGCCAGCGGATGAGCATGCGTACGCCCAGCGCCACAGCGAGCTGCACCTGGTTGACGTCGTTGGTGATGCGGGTGATAAGCGACGGCGTGCCAAAGCGGTCGAGTTCGGCATAGCTCAACTTGTTGATGTGCTCGTAGAGCGCGCCGCGGATATCGGTACCCATGCCCTGCGAGGTGAGCGCCGCCATCTTTTGGCAGACGAGCGTAAACGAGATGCCGATCACAGCCATGGCGCCAAGCAGCATACCGTAGTGGACGACGGCGTTGACATCGTGTGCGCCAATACCCTTATCGATCATCTGGGCAATCACCAGCGGCGTCAGCAGGTCAAAGATCACTTCGATCAGCTTACACGCAGGGCCGATCACCATATACCGGCGAAACTTACCACCAAAACGCCTGAGCAGCTCAATCATGTATAGGCGCTCCCTATCATCATTCACACTCAATCCGAATCATGATAGTACGGTGAGCCCAAAAGAAGCGTAAACAACTCGTCATTTCTAATAGGATTCGGTTTCCAAAGAAGCGGAGAGGCGCGCACCCAGCCAGTGTCGGGTCGACCACTTGGTATACTTACATTAGTGCTACCAAGTTAGTCGCCGACCCTTGAAATGAGGTGCCGAGATGAACGACATTCTCGCAAGAAGAGCAAGACGAGCAACTGTGGGCATCGCCCTTTCCGCGGCACTTGTCGCGGGAATCGCCCCCGTAACGGCAATCGCGGCAGAAACCAGCGCCCCCACCGGTGCGGCCGTTTCGCAGACGAGCGCCGCCAACGGCAATTCGGGCGCCCCGCAGACAGAAGACGCGGCCGCCGCAAAAGAAAAAGCGTATGCAGCCATGCAGGAAGCGCTCAAAAACCTCGAGGCCGCGAAAGACGCCGCAAGTCCCGAGAAACTTGCGGAAATCGATACTAAAATTGCCATTTTTCAAGAGAACTACGACGCTAATTTGGCGCAAGCCGCCATATATAAGGAATCCCTTCCCGCCATGCAAGCGAACGTCGATGCAGCTCAAGCCGAATGCGATAAGGCCCACAACCGGACAAGAGCCCTTGAGGCAGAATTAAATAAAATCGACTACACGACTCCTGCCGAAACTATTTGGCAGTTGCAAGAGGCGATCACAGAGGCAATAATGCAAGAAAATTCCTGTGAAGATAAGCTTGAGCACTGCCGAATGCGCCTCGAAAGTCATAAAAGCCTGATTTATTTCTTTGAAAGCGAAGTAGAGTTTAATAAAACCCATCTCGACGGAGAAACAGCCAAGCGGGATGCGCTCCTCGGCGATTTGAAAAGAGCGCAAATAGCCTATGACGACGCCTGCAAGGCATATGAAGAAGCAAAGGCCGCGGCAGACAAGGCCACCTCGCCCGAGATAACGAAACCCGCCGAGACAACACCTCCCTCCGGCTCGGCGCAACCGACCGAGACGACACAGCCCACCGGCTCGCCCGCGACCGGTAAAGACACCTCGCCAAACTCCACCAAGCAAGCGAACACGAGCAGCGGCAAACAAGCAGATACGACCGCCGACAAGCTCGCGAACACGGGCGACACAGCGCCGAGCGCAATCGCACTCGCAGGAATCGCCGCCGCAGGCCTCGGAATAACCGCCACAGCCACACGCCGCATCAAGAACTCAAAATAGCCGACAGAGCATTCTGCCTTCACCAATTCACAAGCCCAGAGACAAAAAGAGGCCCGTTTCCCCAACCTAGGGAAACGAGCCTCTTTACTTGTAAAAACAGATGGTAATGCCGCCGTCTCTTGAACCACGTAGCCGCCGCGCTCCAGACAACGCCAACGAGCAGCAAAAGACACGGGATTAATTTATTCAGATAAATGTGACCCTTCAGGTGGTTTTGGTCGGCTACCCGCGAGTGCCGGCAGGGCGCTTGGTAGTCGAGCGATCCCGCAGGCGAAGCCGAGGACCAGCGAGACACCAAGCGCCCTGCCGGCACTCGCGGGTAGCCGCGGCACCAAAAAGCGCCTGCGCACTCGATGGATCCGGATGCCCGACAGAGGCTCCTTATGGCTGCTTCCTTCCGGACCTGACCAGATTCGGAACATGTCGTCATCCGAACCCATCGAACGCGCTAGGCGCTCGGTATATCTTACCCGCTTCCGCTCGCTTCGGCAAGATAGCTAATTTGGGACGGGGCTTTTTTGACTACTCGGGCAATCAGATCGGCAAGTAGCCAAAATAGCCCCGTTCCAAAAAGACTGGTCTGACGCTGCGCCACGAAAAGGGCCCATCTACTACGTTTTGGTCGCAGGGGTCAACCATAGCGTGCTTTTTCGAATAGCGGCAAGCTCTCTACCTGCGGTTTTATTTTTGCAAATCCCGGAATGGTCGAGGGTGGCCGGTTTAACGTAGTAGATGGCCGCCTTTCGTGGCAGGCGGTCCGGCTCGAGACCCAAGGCAGCCAACCTCGAATGGCCATTCTCGAAGTTGCGGTGGAATACGGACTAAATTGGCCCCTTAAAGGCAAAAACACTCCGTATTTCACCGCAACTTATCGAGGGGATGGGTTTTAGATACGGCCAAGGTCGTAGGATCGGGCGGCGGCTTCACCGGCGCAGATGAGGTTGGTTGTGGCTTCCTGGGGATCGAGCGCCAGCTCAAGGCCCATGGGCTTGCGGCAGACCGGCAAAACCAGGTCGACGCCCTGCCCATACACCGCATCCAGGTTGTCAGCACGACCGCCCACGACGGCGACCACCGGCTTGCCACATCGCTTCGCACGACGGGCCACGCCCACCGGCGCCTTACCGGCGGCGGATTGCTCGTCCATATTGCCCTCGCCCGTTATGACCAGGTCGGCATCGCGCACGCGCTCGTCAAACCCAATCAGATCAAGCACCGTCTCCACGCCCGAGCATAGCTCCGCACCGAGCGCTAGCAGCGCGGCGCCCAGGCCGCCGGCGGCACCGGCACCGGGCACACCGAGCACCGAGCCAAATGTCCGTGCACCCTCGAGCACGCGCAACAGTCCCTGAGCCCGCGCCCCGATAATCGCCGCATCGAGCAGGCGGCCGTAACCGACCATCCAGCTGTCGTACCTGCGCAGCGCCTCAGCGTCATCCGTCGGCAGACCCTTCTGCCCACCGAACACTGTCAGCGCGCCGCGACGCCCCACGAGCGGATTCTCGACATCGGAAAGCACCACGACACGCGCGCCATTCAGCGCCCGAAGCGCCGGTACCAAATCGATACTCGCCACGTATTCAAGGCCCGCGAGACCGGGGGCGATATTGCAGCCACACTCATCGACAAGGTGGGCGCCCAACGCTTGCAGCATGCCGGCGCCGCCATCGTTGGTGGCACTGCCGCCCAAACCAATATAGATCGTCTTTACCCCGGCACGAACCGCACGGAGCATCAGCTCGCCCACGCCATAGGTTGTGGCCGCCAACGCCGCCGACTCCGTGCAGGACGAATACCCAATACCCGCCGCCTCGGCCATCTCAATTACAGCTGACTTGTGCTCACCGTCCACCAGCATCCGGGCAGACACGCGGTCGCCCAAGGGGCCTGTAACCTCGCAGGTCGAGAGCTCACCGCCGCATGCGGCGATGGCATCGAGCGTTCCCTCGCCACCATCTGCCAGTGGCAAAGCGTTCAACTCGGCATCGGGCCACACACGGCGCATGCCTTCGGCAACGGCCTCCACCGCCTGCGCGCTCGAAACGCTGCCCTTAAAGGAATCAATCGCCAACAGCACACGGCGGGGCCGGCGGCACGCGGGACCAAAATCGACCGCCTCAACGTCAATATCTTCGGCACACGCGAGCGCCTCGGCATGAGCGGCATGCGCCTCAAGATCGGTCCCACAACCGCAGCCAGCGCCATCGGCGCCACGCAGCCCACTAAAATAGTCGCTCAGCATCTCGCGGCACTCGCCTGCCAGCACGCCGGCGGTCACATTAAATCGATGGTTCAGGCGCGAATCGACATTGAGGTCGTACAGCGAACCCAGCGCGCCCGCCTTGGCATCAGTCGCGCCATACACGCAGCGCCCCACGCGCGCGTTGACCATAAGCCCCGCACACATGCAGCAAGGCTCGAGCGTTACATAGACCGTGCAATCGGAAAGGCGCCAACGACCGAGCAACCGAGCGGCAGCGCACAGGGCCGAAAACTCGGCATGCGCCGCAGGGTCCTGGTCGAGTTCTCGGCGATTATGCGCCCTCGCGACAATCTCGCCCGCGCGCACTACCACGGCGCCAATCGGTACCTCGCCCACCGCAGCGGCGGCGCGCGCCTCGGCCAGCGCCTCGCGCATGAACTTCTCGTCGATTTCGGTGCTCGTCATCGTTCGCCTTCCCTGTTGCAAATTCAAAACGATGCTATCATTACGACTCACGGAGAGATGGCAGAGCGGTTGAATGCGGCGGTCTTGAAAACCGTTGAGCGCGAGAGCGTTCCGGGGGTTCGAATCCCCCTCTCTCCGCCACTTCTAGTGATTCACCGGCGTCATGGTGCGCTCAAACAGCGCATCAACCACGTCGGCCATCTCGGGTCGACGCTCAAGATCGTGACCCGACTCCCACCATATCGTGAAAAGTCGAATAATACCGCCGGCGACAAACTCAGACGTCGTCTCGAGTGACACGGGGGCCAGGGCATCCTCGGCAAGCACGTTCATCACACGCTCGCGGATGGAACGGGCAATGCGGTCGCAAATAACGTTGGTCAACATGCCCGACATGCTGCTAGCCAAAATGTTATCCATGAGCTGCTCGTGCGCCAGAATCAAATCCATGGCATCGTCCAAAATCGCGTGTCGAAGCGCGCGCACGTCCTCGGCAGACACTGCGCCGGCCTCATGGGGCTGTTTTTGCGGCAAGCCCGACATGAGCTCATCGATATAAAAGGAGAAGTAATCGTTTTTATCGCGAAAGTGCTTATAGAACGTCGTGCGGCGAATCATGGCCCGGTCGCAAAGCATAGCAACCGTCAAATCCTCAAACCGATGCTCTTCCAAAAGCTCGGTAAAGGCATCGAACAGGGCACGATAGGTTTTCTTGATGCGAAGGTCCATCCGTATCGCCATCCTCAAGGCGTAGACAGCATTCCTTAATTTGTCGCATATCTTACACCTGTACCGCCCGTTCGATATTGGCGCCCCCTCCTTGGCGGAAACATAACGCTTACCGGAAAGTTCGGTATCGCCAAAGGTTGCGGGTATACTAGTAGCGTTACACCAACGGCAGCTGGCGCATGCCGCCGCGGCCATTCGAAACGGAGACATCATGCTTCCCGTCATCATCGGTATCGTTGTTGTCGTTGTGATCGTCAGCGCCATCGCCGGCATCTACAACAACATGGTCACCAAGCGCAATCGCATCGATAACGCTTGGCAGAACATCGACACGCAGCTGCAGCGCCGCAACGACCTGATCCCTAACCTGGTCGAGACCGTCAAGGGCTACGCCAAGCACGAGCAGGACACGCTCGCCGCCGTAGTCAACGCACGCAACGCCGCCGTGAGCGCCACCACCCCCGAGGCCAAGATGGAAGCGGACAACGTGCTGACCGGTGCGCTGCGCCAGCTCTTTGCCGTCGCCGAGGCCTACCCCGACCTTAAGGCGAACACCAACTTTACGCAGCTCCAGTCCACACTCGAGGACACCGAGAACAAGGTGAGCTACGCGCGCCAGAGCTACAACGACTGCGTGCTCAGCTACAACAACGCCATTCAGACGTTCCCGGCTGTTATCTTTGCCGGCATCTTCCAGTTTAAGGAGCGCCAGGGCTTCGAGGCCGCCGAGGCCGCCCGCCAGGCACCGACCGTCAAGTTCTAACAGATCCGCAGCGTATCTTCAATCGGGTATATGCATAAACCGCCCTGTCGAATGCATACTTCGACGGGGCGGTTTCCTTTGTCGCGAAGGTCCCCCTCAAGGCGCCGTGCATTTTTGTGAGTATTCAGCATGCCCGACAGCTTCGAGCGCCACGATAAATGCCAAAGACCGCGAATATTCCTGCAAATCAAACGCTGTCAGCCCATAGCCCCGCCCATCATTCGTAGAAAACATCGAGAAATCCCGATTTTTCGCCCGAGGTCGGTATGCAAGGGCCTTCGATTGCAGAATACTCGCAAAAATGCACGTCGCCACCACCCCCACATGGCTCGAAGCAAAACAAAAGCGCGGCCAAAAGGCCGCGTACCATCTTTAATTCAGATCTATATTGCCCGTAACGGCAGTACCGAGGTAACGCAGTCCCGAGGGCAACCTACCTTTCCAGCGCACTCCGCAGGACGAAAGAACCTCCGCCGCACGAAGTGCGCAGCGGAGGTTCTTTCATGTCCGAGGACGCGCCGGAAAGGTAGGTTGCCCTCGGGCCGGACATACAAGGCAGCTTATGCGACGGTGTAAACCCAGTTGTGCTTATCCTCGACAGCACCGGACTGGATGCCAGTCAGGGTCTCGCGAAGCTTCTTCATCACGGGGCCGATCTCGGTGCAGCCAGCCGGGAAGGTCACGGTCTCATCGGCACCATAGACCTTGTTGTCGATCTCGCCCACCGGGGAGATGACGGCAGCGGTGCCGCACAGGCCGCACTCCACAAAGGTACCGGCCTTGACCTCGGCCCACTCGACGGGACGTTGATCGACGGTCATACCCAGATCCTCGGCAACCTGAACGAGCGAACGACGGGTGATGGAGGGCAGGATGGAGTCGGTGTGCGACTGAGGAACGACGAGGGTGCCATCCTCCTTCACGAACAGGACGTTGGCGCCACCGGTCTCCTCGACATAGGTGCGGGACTCGGAGTCGAGATACAGGTTCTCGGCATAACCCTCGCGGTGTGCTTCCATCGTGGGCTTGAGGGACATGGCGTAGTTCAGGCCGGCCTTGATGTTGCCGGTGCCATGCGGTGCGGCGCGGTCGTACTCGGAAACGCGCAGCTTAACGGGCTTAAGGCCGCCCTTAAAGTACGGACCGACCGGAGTCACGAGAATGCGGAACGTGTACTCAGGAGCGGGAGCCACGCCAATCACGTCACCGGAGCCGATCATAAACGGGCGCACGTACAGGGTCGCACCGGAGCCGAAGGGCGGAACCCAGGCAGCGTTGGCAGAAACGACCTGCTTGACGGCCTCAACAAACTTGTCCTTGGGGAACGGGGGCATCTCGAGGCGCTGGGCAGAGTTGTACATACGCTCGGCGTTCATATCGGGACGGAAGCAGACGATGCTGCCGTCCTCGGCGGTGTAGGCTTTCAGGCCCTCAAAGACCTCCTGGCAGTAATGGAAGATGCCGCCGCACTCGGAGACATGCAGGGTGTGGTCGGTGGTCAGGCCGCCCTCGTCCCACTCGCCGTCCTTCCAATGGGCCTCGTAGCTGTAATCGGTCTTCATGTAGCCAAAGCCGAGGCTACCCCAATCGATATCCTTCTTCTCGACAGTCATGTGTCGCTCCTTACATACACAGTTGCATACTCGCGAACTCGCACGCAAGGACCGAGGCCGACCGCGTCGCAACGTCGCACGCCCGGAGCGTAGAGCCGGACGGGACACGCGGACAACACCAAAGCCCATGGCACGTCGATTCGCATGCACGAGATTGTACTCCCCGCACGCGCCTGATAAAACGCTTTTCTTTAACTAAGTAAAGTATTTTCATTCAACCGAAGCTAAAGAGGCCCGCCGCCGTAAGCAGTGGCGGGCCTCAACGACACAGTTTGTGCGCTGCCTCGAGCTATGCGTTCTTTTTGCCCAGCTTAGCCTTAACCAGACCGACCACGGTCGGGATGATCGACACGGCGACAATGCCGATAATCAGCAGCTCAAAGTGCTCCTGTACAAAGGGAATGCCGCCAAAGAAGTAGCCCAGCAGCGTAAAGACCGTCGACCAGGTAATGCCGCCCAGCACGTTAAAGATGACAAAGTTGCGCCAGTGCATGCCGCCCATGCCGGCGATAAAGGGCACGAAGGTGCGGATAAACGGGAAGAAGCGGCCCAGGAAGATGGCTAGGTGACCCCACTTGTCCAAGAAATCCTCGGACTTTTTGATGCGCTCGGGCGTCATAGCCTTCACCTTGCCCGAAGCGATAATCTTTTTGCCAAAGAAATGACCGATCATAAAGTTGCACTGATCGCCCAGGATGGCAGCGGCCCATGCGGTGGCCAGAAGCGCCACGATGTTAAAGCCGCCGTTGTGGGCAAAGAAGCCCGAGGCGAACAGCAGCGAATCGCCGGGAAGGAACGGGAAGAACACCACGCCCGTCTCGATAAAGATGATCAGGAACACACAGCCGTAGGCCATAAGCGGGCCGGCGGCGATCCAGCTGGCGATCGCGGTGCGCGGATCCTTAAGCAGCTCGGCGATAAAATTGATGAAACCCATGAAGTAAAACCTCTCAGTTGTGGGCGCGGATACGTCCAAGTTGACCAGTATACGGTTGCGGCACGAGCACGGGTCAAACCCCTCAAAAGTCTTACTTCATTACCAGCAAGTTTGCATAACTGACACCTGTCGCGCAATGCCGCCAAGATTGTCCTTCCTAATCCCTAGCGAATCGCTATACTTTATTGAATCGCATTGCCATGGCGCTAAGGGAGGGCGGCCGGTGAGCTTTATCAATACCATTCGCGAGGACATCAAAACCGTCCAGGCGCAGGACCCCGCCGCGCAAAGCGGTCTGGTCATCTTCCTTTCCTATCCTGGCCTGCACGCCAAGTGGAACCACGTGCCCGAGCACTGGCTCTGGGAGCACGGTCATCGCTCGCTCGCCCGTGTGCTCTCACAAATCACCCGCCACATCACCGGCGTCGAGATTCATCCCGCCGCACAAATCGGCAAGCACTTCTTTATCGACCACGCCATGGGGGTCGTCATCGGCGAAACCACCATCGTGGGCGACAACTGCGTGCTTTACCAGGGCGTCACGCTCGGCGGCACCGGTAACGAGACCGGCAAGCGCCACCCCACCCTGGGCAACAACGTCACCGTGGGCACGGGCGCCAAGGTGCTCGGCAACATTCGCATCGGCAACAACGTCAAGATCGGCGGCAACTCAGTTGTCGTCAAGGACGTGCCCGACAACTGTACCGTCGTGGGCGTGCCGGGACGCATCATCAAGCGCAACGGCTGCCGCGTGTTCGAGGAGAGCTTCGACGCCAAGCAGCACCGCGAGTACATGCCCGATGACGCCGCCGAGCAGAGTGCCCTCAACCGCCAGGGCATCACCGAGAATGCCCGCCGCGTCAAGGAACTCGAGCGAGAGGTGGCCGAGCTCAAAGCCCTCGTCGCCAAGCTCGTGGACGAACGCTAGAGGCGAACGACCGCCGACAACATTGACGCCAACGCAAAGGCGCGCCAGAGGATTCGCCCCCGGCGCGCCTTATTTGTGATGTGACAAAGGGGCTGTCCCTTTGTCACATTATGCGAACTGGCTCAGATAGAGGTCGGCGTAAGCGCCCTCGGCTGCGAGCAGCTCCTTATGCGTGCCCTGCTCGATAATGTTACCGTGGTCCATGACCAGAATCAGGTCGGCATCCACGATCGTCGACAGGCGATGCGCGATCACAAAGCTCGTGCGCCCATGCATGAGAGCGTCCATGGCACGGCCGATAGCAAGCTCGGTGCGCGTATCCACGCTCGACGTCGCCTCGTCCAGGATGAGAATCGCCGGGTTGTTGAGCAGCACGCGTGCGATGGTCAGCAGCTGGCGCTGACCCTGGCTGATGCTCTCGGCATCGTTGGCCACCCGCGTGTCATAACCCTGCGGCATGGTGCGCACAAAGAAGTCGACCTGCGCGGCACGGGCGGCGGCCACGACCTCGTCGCGCGTTGCCTCGGGGCAGCCGTAGGCGATGTTTTCGGCAATCGTGCCGTCGAACAGCCAGGCGTCCTGCAGCACCATGCCAAACTGCTGCCGTAGCTCGCCGCGATCCATGCGGCTCGTATCCACGCCGTCGAGCGTAATACGCCCGCCGTCAATCTCGTAGAAGCGCATGAGCAGGTTGATGAGCGTCGTCTTGCCTGCGCCCGTGGTTCCCACCACGGCAATCTTCTGGCCCGGCTCGGCGGTAAACGACACGTCGCGCATAAGCGGCTTGTCGGGCGAATAACCAAAGCGCACATGCTCAAAGGAGACGCGGCCCTCCACGCGACCCGGCAGCTTGGCGGCCTTGTCCGGCAGCGGATCGGCCTCCATCTCGGGCTCATCGAGCAGGTCGAACACGCGCTCGGCGCTCGCCAGCGCGCTCTGCAGCGAGTTAAAGGTAAACGACAGCTGCGTCATGGGCTCGGACGCCTCATAGATAAACTGGAAGAACGCCTGGAACACGCCGACGGTCATATGCCCGGCAACCAACATGCTGCAGCCCACAAGCGCAATAACGATCTGCGCCAAACGGCCGATAAAGCGCACTGCGGGGCCGACAGCATTGATCATAAAGTCGGCCTTGGTGCTCACACGAGCCAGTTCCTTCGAAGCCTCGTGCACCTCAGCGGAGCTCTGACGTTCGCGGTTAAACGCGCGGATCACCAGACGGCCCGAATAGCCTTCCTCGACCGCACTCGTAATCTTGGACACCCACTCCTGGCGCTCGCCCGTCACATCGTGTGTGCGGCGCGAGACGACCTTCGTCACCAGCAGCGACAGTGCCGTAAAGAACAGAAAGACGAGCGTAAGCTGCACGCTGAACACGAACATCACGCTCACAGCACCAACAACCGTGCCGATCGACACGAGCAGCTGCAGCAATCCGCGCTGCATGCTCTCGGACATCTTGTCCAGGTCGTTGGTCGCGCGGCTGACGACCTCGCCGGGACGATGCGCGTCAAAATAGGCGAGCGGCAGACGGTTGAGCTTTTGCGCGATGCGGTTGCGCAGGCACAGATTGAGGCGTTCGGCCACGCTCGACATCAAAAAGCTCTGGAGCGCGTAGAACGAAGCGGCGGCCGTCCAAATCAAAAAGTAGATGAAGATAGTCCTGCCGCAGTTCTCCCAGGTGATGCTGAAGGTGGCGTTGTTGACAAACGCTACCTGAATGTGGCCCCACAGCTCATCGATCACGCGGGCGCTATATGCCGGCGCGGCAGTGTTAAAGATGACATAGAACACAATGCTCGCGAACACGATATAGAAGCGCCAATGGTCGCCGGCAGCCTCACTCCACAGGCGGCGCACCGTCGCCCAGGTATCCCGAGGCGTCTCGTCCTCGTCTTCGTCGTCCACGTCGCGCATACGCTCTGCCTCGGCGCGGGCGCGCTCGTCCTCGGCACGTTCGTTTTCCTCGTAGAGCGCTTGGCGGCGAGCCTCGCGCTCGGCTGCAGCCTTGGCGGCGTCATCCAGCTCGGTCGACGCGGCAGCCGTTTCCTCGACCAGTCCCGCGGCAGCGGCGTCATCAACGCCGCCCTGCTTCTTGAGCTCCTCGGTCATGCTACTCACCTCCCTTCATCTGCGATTCCGCGATGGCGCGGTACACCTCGCAGGTTTCCATAAGCTCGCCATGCGTGCCCAGACCCACAACCTCGCCATCCTTGAGCACCACGATCTGATCGGCATGCAAAATAGTCGAGATGCGCTGGGCGATGATGAGCACCGCGGCATCGCGCGTCTCGTCCTGCAGTGCATGGCGCAGGGCGGCGTCGGTCTTAAAGTCCAGGGCCGAAAAACTGTCATCGAAGATATATAGATCGGCATGCTTCATGAGCGCACGGGCAATGGCCAGGCGCTGACGTTGGCCGCCCGAGAAGTTCGTACCGCCCTGGGATACCGGCGTATCGAGTCCCTGCGGCTGGTCGAGCACAAAGGTGCTCTGGGCAACCTCCAGCGCGTGGAGCATGTCGGCATCAGTCGCGTCTTCGTTGCCAAAGCGCAGGTTGCTTGCAACGGTGCCCGAGAACAGCCACGCCTTCTGCGGCACGTAAGCGATATGCCCGCGAATCTCACCTTGCGAAAGGTCGCGCAGATCGACGCCGTTCAGGCGAATGGTGCCCTTCGTGGCATCGTGGAAGCGAAGCAAGAGCTTGGCCACCGTCGACTTGCCCGAACCCGTTGAGCCCACGATCGCCGTGGTCTGGCCACGGCGACAGGCAAAGCTCAGGTCGCACAGGGTCTCCTCGTCGGCATCGTCAAAACGGAACGACATATGGTCGAACACGGCCACCGCGTCGGCCCCATCTGCGGACTCAGGCGCCCCGTCGCCCAGCGTAGCCTTGCCGTCCACGATGCTCGGCTCGATTTCGAGCACCTGCTGCGCACGGTTGAGGCACGCCGCAGCGCGCGGAAGCGTCAGAATCACCATCTGCGCCATCATCACAAAGAACAGGATCAGGATCGCGTATTCCAACACGGCCGAGATGCTGCCGATTTGCATGGCATGGACGCCCACGCGGTTGCCGCCCACCCACAGCACCGCCACCTCGGCGATGTTCATCAAAAAGAAGCTGGAGCTGTCGAGACCCACAAACAGGTGGTTGACCTTGATGGCATTGGCCGCGTAATCGCTAAACACCTCGTCCAGGCGCTGCTCCTCGTGGCGCTCCTTGTTAAATGCGCGGATGACGCGCACGCCCACGATGTTCTCGCGCAGCACCACGTTCATGCGGTCGATAAAGCTCTGCAGGCGCATAAAGATCGGCGCGGCGTTGGCAACGGTAAAGACCGCCGCCACCAGCACGATCGCAACGACCACGCCCAGCAGCGTTCCCATGGCGGGATCGATAAACCAGGCAAAGATGATGCCCGCCACGGCCAAGAACGGCACCGGCAGCACCAACTGAATCGTCTGAAGGATAGCCTGCTGAATCACGTTGATGTCGTTGAGTGAGCGCGTAATCATCGAACCCGTGCCAAAGCGCTCAAAGTCGCTGGCCGCGAGTTCGAGCGACTTGTCGTACACGGCATTGCGGATATCGCAGGCCACGTTGGCGGCCAGGCGCGCCGAAAGATAGCAGCCCAGCACCGTGCCGCCGCTGGCCATGCCGGTCGCGATAAGCATGTACAGGCCGTTGCGTAAAATATAGTCGACATCGCCCGTGGTAATACCGGTGTTGACCATGTTCGCCAGCATCGTGGGAACCAACAGCGTACCGACGTTATCTATCAGCACCGCAAACAGCGTCACCGCAATCAGCCCGCGATACGGCCTCATAAACCTCATCAAGAGTCGCACGTTTCCCCCTCTTCTTGTTTTTCCACTTGGCTCTCGGCGGCCATCTGCTGTTTAAACGCCTCGCACTCTTCGTTAAGAACATGGGAGAACTTGCCGACCAGGCGCATAATCTCACGCTGTTCCCAAGACTCGAGCGCGCCAAAAGCACACTGCTCGGCTTTAACCGCCGGCAACGCATAGTGCTCGGCGAACCGCCGGCCCTCATCGGTCAAACAAACGACCTTATTCTTACGACTGCCCTCGGCAAACTCCAACGTCGCAAGCCCTCGCGCCCTAAGCGTCTTGATCGCCGAGTTAATGGTCTGCTTGCTATAGAACCATTCGCCTGTCAGACGGCTCACGGCGATACTACCGCCCGCCGTGCTGGTGTCGACGAGCATCCAATAGGCGCAGTCCGAAAGACCGCAGGTGCGCGAGAACTCCGAATAGATATGGTCGAGTCCGTTGAGCATCCGGTCGAAATCGACCAGCGTAACCGCACTATTCATCTATCCCACCATTCGATTGTCCGAGTTTTGACCAATTTGTATTTCTAGATTAGTCCGAGTTTTGACTATCGTCAATAAGCTCGATATATATGGTCGGCTCTACATTGCATATCGATAGAAAAGGACCGCCGGCGCGGGGGCGGCGCCGGCGGTCACGCGAGAATAGCGATGTATTTGCCCGTTAGGCAGCGACGGCCTCGTAGACCGTTGCGCCCGCAAAGCTGTCGTGCAGGCTCTTGCCGCAGATCCAAGGCAGCTCGACGACCTCGCAGACCGTGTTGACCAGCTCGGAACAATCAGTAAAGTGGCCCTTATCGTTGAGGGTCTCGCAATCCTGAACACGCCAATAGCCATCGGTGTGCGTGATGTAGTACTCGTGATCGTTGATCGACACGAAAGCGCGCGTCTTGGAACGCAGCAGCTTCAGAAATCCTTCGAAGTCAGTCTCGACGACATCTCCAGCCTGGAACATGATAGTTACCTCCTGGCCCAGCGCCACCACAGCGCATTGATAAACGTTGGTACCCCTTTAGTAAAACCTTTATCAACGGATATGCGCCCATGTTTTAGGCAAGTGGTAAAAAACCGCAGGGTAGATGGGATAAAACGTTTAACCATCTCATTAGCTTCTCACATTCTTGCCGCAGTTTTATGCAAGCCGACTTTTCCGATTGGTGGCTATTGCTGTTTGGGGCCCTCTGCACGATTACGGCTACGGCACGACGGGTAAGAACGGAGCATCTGCAACGTCATCGCTAGGAGAACCCATGGAGACCATCGAAGCGCTCATCCATCGCCGTAGCTGCCGCAACTACAGCGATCGCCCCGTCGAGGCAGAAAAGCTCGCACGCATTATCGAGGCAGGCCAGTACGCGCCGAGTGGCATGGGACGTCAGCCGGTCACGTTTGTCGCCGTCACCGACCCCGCGACCGTCGAGCGTCTCTCGCAACTCAATGCGCAAGTCATGGGCAGCAACGGCGATCCCTTCTACGGTGCCAAAACCGTTGTGGTGGTACTGGTCGACCGCAGCGTGCCCACGCATCTGGAAGACGGTTCGCTTGCCATGGGCAACCTGCTCAATGCTGCCTATGCGCTGGGTGTTGATTCGTGCTGGATTCATCGCGCCCACGAGGTTTTCGATTCGCCCGAGGGCCTGGAGCTGCTGGCCAGCTGGGGTCTGCCCGCCGACGGAAGCCTGCGCGGCGTCGGCAACTGCATTCTTGGCTATGCCGAGGACGCGCTTCCCGAGGCCAAGCCTCGCCGCGACAACGTGGTGTATGTTCCGCCGTTCTAACGAACGGCGGACCCGTTGACGCTGCGCGAGCCGCATTCACGCCAATCTGACGTTCAATTTCGAGGGCGCGACCAAAAGGTCAGCGCCCTCTCATTTCACGTCACCTTGGCGCAAATGCGGCCCGCTCGCTGTTGGTGCCTGACATCGAGTGAGCCACTGTCTTGGGCAGCTAAAAAGCCCCGTCCCAAATTTGCTGCCCCACTCGCAACTTATCTTGCCGATGGAGTTGTCGTCGTTTCGTTCGTGTGAGTCGTTTTGGCGCCGTCGCCTTGCTCGCCTTCGTCCTTTTGAGCATCGGCAATGGTGGCAGCAGCTGCGACCATACCGCGCTGGGGCGCCACACCCGTCTGGTCTTGTGCGCCTTCAACAAGCTCTGTGCCAACATGCGCGAGTTCAGGCGATTTGAATATCGCGCCCAGACTCGCGCCGCCGCCGGCATAGCCAAGCGCCGCGAGCGCGATGACAATCACCGCAACAACGACCGCGACCGGCACGTAACGATGCCAGCCTGCAGGATTGAGGCCGCTACGGCGGGCAGCACCGCGGCTAATGTAGCCAAGCGTGCCATCGTGCTTGAGCTTTGAGCCCACCACGCGCCTTCGTCCCCATAACGAGGATTCGGCCTGCATGGCCAAGCGAGCGCTTGCCGAAGGATAGCCATATTTTGTGCGCTTGAACGAGCCGTCGAACCCCGAGGCGCTTTTGCCCCACGTCCGAGAAGTCGTACGTCGGCTGACCGGCGCCGCACTTCGCTTTGTTCGGTTCGGTTTTGAAGTCTCCGCCATACTCCCCCGCACGCCGTAACACAATCGAAACAATGCTTCTTTGGACTGTATCACACGCGCCGCACGCGGTCACGGCGCCTCGCTCAGCGGTCGTTGTCCTTCAGCAGGCGCCATAAAGTCGTGCGGCTTATACCGAGCACCTCTGCCGCACGTGTCCTGTTGCCGTGAAGGTGCTGCAGAACCAACCGTGCGACATCGCGCTCGGTATCGGCCAGGGGACGCAAGATGTACAAATCGCTTTCGAGCGCCGGGGCGCCAAAGGTCGCGGTCTTGATAACGTCCTCCTGGGCAAGCACCTCTTTCGCCACGGCACGCTCCACCGTTCCAGCCCCCACTAATATATAGAGTCGTTCAGAGACTTCACGCAGCTGCAGGTAATTGCGGGGCCAACGGTACGCATCGAGCGTCTCTGCCGCGGCGGCGGACAACATGGGGGCACCCGTCTTAAACATATCTGCCAGATACCCCAGATAGCGCGCAACCTTTTCCGACGCGCCGCCCTGCTCGGCAATCGCCGGCGCCACACTCACGGCACAGGCCAGACGCTCGGTTACAAAAGCAGCCTGATCGCTTTCGCCGCCGCCCGGCATATCGTTTGCCGTCAACACCACATGGCAACGAGTTGCGAGCGCCGTGTCGATCATTGCGGACACGAGCTCGCGCAGACGTTGGGGGCCAACAGCATGCCAGCCGCCCATACAAAGTGTCAGCCCCGTTTGGAATAGCGGCGATTCGGAACTTTTGAGCAGATGGCGCCAGCCGCGATCCGTAAGCTCATCGAGCGCAACGGACACAAAGGGCTGATCGGCATAGGGTCCATCCAGGTACAGGCGTCTTGCAATCTGATCCTGCCCCGCGCCCAGCTCGCCCTCGAGCATAAGGGGCACCCCACGCGCATAGCTCTCCCGTACGGGGGCAGCGACCGCCGCCGTGTCTTCGACGATGCCGTACGTGCTCGACGCGTAGCGAGCCTCGACTTCGTCGGCATTGAGCCACTCGATGCCCGCATGCGTCGCAGCGGCGCGCACCTCATGCGCCACGACCACCCAAAGCGCTCCGCGCTCCTTGGCCGTCGGGCGCACCGTCAAGCTCAACCGCACGCCCTCGTGGCCCATCACCAGGCGCGCCCCATCGCCCACGCGAGCGAGACGCTCGGAAACAAAAGCAGCGATATCCTGCTCGAGCGCCGCGTCACTCATAGTCGAGATCACAACGCCACCGCGCTCGTCGATTGCCAGCGCCGATGCTCCGGCTGCGGACAATGCCTCAATCAGAATCTGCAGCTTGGCATCGCTATCCATGATTTGTCCCTGTCCGCGGCGACGTGCAACCGCCGACGGTCGCACGACCGAGTGTTTCAAAATTGAACGATATTACTCACCAAACACTATAGGGCAAAAGTCGCCGTCCTGCGAGTATATGAATTGCCCCGCATCGCCATCCTGGCGGGGCGATAAGAGCTCTTCGGGACCTATCAACCTGCGGACAAGCCATACCCGCAAGAGCTCCTATCGCTCCACCGTGAGAATGCGCTCGCCAGCACGCAACACGCAAATCAGCTACTTCTCTACCAGATTCCCAGCACGTGCTGCATTCCCAAACTCATGCATGCAATGCCAATCCAGCAGTAAAAGCCCAACGCGATAGGCTTTCCGCCCTTTTTGACCAGCTCGACGATATCGGTATTAAAGCCAATAGCCGCCATGGCCATCACAATAAAGAACTTCGACAGCTCCTTGATGGGCGCCGTAATGGACGCAGGAAGCTGAAGCACCGTGGTGATCACGCTCGCCAGCACAAAGAACAACACAAACATGGGAAACGCACGTTTAAGCGAGAACGTGCTTTTGGCGTCGCCGCCGGCCTTGCGCGCCAGATGCATCTGCCAGCATGCGAGAGCCAATGTAATGGGAATAATGGCCAGCGTCCTGGTGAGCTTAACCACTGTGGCGCTTTCGAGCACATTGGCGCCGGGATGCATGCTATCCCAGGCGCTCGCCGCAGCCGTTACCGACGAGGTGTCGTTGATGGCGGTGCCGGCAAACAGGCCAAAGCCCTCGTTGGTCAGCCCGAGCATGCCGCCGAGCGTCGGAAACACGAGCGCCGCGATAACGTTAAACAGGAAGATGACCGAAATAGCCTGGGCAATCTCGCGATCGTCGGCATCGATGACGGGCGCGGTCGCAGCGATGGCCGAACCGCCGCAAATCGACGAGCCCACACCCACAAGCGTCGCGATCTTGCCCGGCACGTTCATAACGCGGCAGAGCACGAAGGCGATGACAAGCGAGGTCGAGATCGTCGCCACGATAATCGGCAGCGACTGGGCGCCCTTGGACAGAATCTGGGAGAGGTTCATGCCAAAGCCAAGCAGGATAACCGCGTACTGCAAGACTTTTTTAGACGTATAGGTGACACCGGCGGCGAGCTGTTCGCGGCGATTCTTGGGAAAGACAAGCGCCAGAACCATGCCAAGGAGGATGGCAAATACCGGACCGCCGACCACCTCAATCTGTTTGCCGAGCAACGTCGCGGGGATGGCGATGATCAGGCAGAACAAGACACCCTTCCAGCGCTCGCGTACGATATTTGTCAGTTGCATATGGGATTCCTTCTTTCTATTTCACGTTTGCGACGGCTTATGATACGGCAATATTGAGCACAGCCTTGTGCAAACAAAGACTAGGACGCCGCAATAGTTCTCAGGCAACAGCCGAATTACCCACCGCGGAGAGCTGATTCGCGGCATAATTAACAACTGACACATGAGTTTGATAGAACAGTTGCGAGGCGCTATGGAAGAATCGATGCACGTCGGCGAGCAGGAAACGAGCCTACAGGACCAGTCCTACCACACCATTCGACGCAAAATCGTCTACCTGGACTATAAGCCGGGCGAAAAGCTAGGCGTCAAGCAGCTTTGCGACGACCTGGATATGGGGCGCACCCCTGTGCGCGAGGCACTGGTGCGTCTGGCGCAAGAGAGCCTGGTGCGCACCGTGCCCCAAAGCGGCACCTATGTCTCGCCCATCAACCTCACCTTTGCCGAGAGCGCCTGCTACATTCGCGAACACCTGGAAAAACAGGTGATTGTGGAGTGCTGCGCCCGTGCCACCTCGGCAGGCATCGAGCAGCTCGACCGAGCCATCGCGCTGCAGGAAAAGGCCATGGCCGAAGAGGATCGCATCGGATTCTTTTTAAGCGACAACCTCATGCACCGCATGATCTTTAGCATCGCGTGCCGCAGCACCGTGTGGTCGTG
Source organism: uncultured Collinsella sp. (assembly GCA_965151385.1). Taxonomy (GTDB): domain Bacteria; phylum Actinomycetota; class Coriobacteriia; order Coriobacteriales; family Coriobacteriaceae; genus Collinsella. The sequence continues at coordinate 70,787 of CBCTZJ010000007.1, forward strand.
GCTCGAGGCGACCAATGCCGACCTGGAGCGCTTCCGCTGGCTGCGCGCCGCCACGCAGAGGCTCGACAATCAGGAGATTGTTAACGAGCACAAGCAAATCCGCCGCGCCATCGCCGGCCGCGACCCCATCGAGGCGAGCTTTTTGGTCAGCAAGCACCTGCATATGATGTTCCGCAACCAGACCGAGGTCCTGGACCAATATCCCAAGTACTTCGAGACCAGCAAGCTCCGCTAACCTGCCAAAAAGGGACAGGTTTATTTCGGCAGGTTTTATCTGGGCAAATGCAACAAGGCCCGGCTCCGTCTTGATGCGGAGCTGGGCCTTAGTCGCTAGAACGGCGGAGCCAACTACTCTACCGTGACGCTCTTGGCCAGGTTGCGGGGCTGGTCGACGTCGCAGCCGCGCAGGATGGCGACCTCGCGGGCGAGCAGCTGCAGCGGGACGCTCGCCGTGATGGGGCTGAACACGTCGCGGACTGCTGGCACGCGGATGATGCAGTCGGCGATCTTGTTGATCTCCTCGTCGCCCTCGGTGGCAACGACGATGACCTTGGCGCCGCGCGCCTTGCACTCCATAAGGTTCGACACGGTCTTGTCGTAGGTGGCACTCTTGGTGGCCACAGCGATGACGGGGAAGCCCGGGTCAATCAGGGCGATGGGGCCGTGCTTCATCTCGCCGGCGGCATATGCCTCGGCGTGCAGGTAGCTGACCTCTTTGAGCTTGAGCGCGCCCTCGTAGGAAATAGCGGCACCCATGCCACGGCCCACGAATAGCGCCGACTGCGCATCCTTGCACAGCAGGGCGGCCTCATGAACGGCCTCGGTTTGGGTATCCAAAATCCACTGGATCTGCTCGGCCGTATCGGAAAGCTCGCGGAACAGCATGCGCGCCTGCTTGGTGGTCAAGCGGTACTTGACCTGCGCCAGCAGCAAAGCCAGCAGCGTGAGGCTCACGACCTGGCCGATGAAGCTCTTGGTCGAGGCGACCGCGATCTCTTTGTTGGCCTTGGTGTAGATGACGCCGTCGCTCTCACGCGCCACGGGGCTGCCCACCACGTTGGTGATGCCGAAGACCTTGGCACCCTTGATGCGCGCGTCGCGAATGGCGGCAAGGGTATCGGCCGTCTCGCCCGACTGGGACACGGCAACGACAAGCGTCGTCGGCGTAATGATGGGGTTGCGATAACGGAACTCGCTGGCCGCCTCCACCTCGGTGGGAATGCGAGCCCAGCCCTCAATGAGATTCTTGGCAATGAGGCCAGCATGATAGCTGGTGCCGCAAGCGATCACGTAGACGCGGTCGATGTCGTTGAGCTCCTCGAGCGAAAGGCCCAGCTCGTCGATGTCGAGCTCGCCGGCCGGCGTCATACGACCGACCAGTGTGTCGCGCACGACGCGCGGTTGCTCGTGGATTTCCTTGAGCATAAAGTCGGGATAACCGCCCTTTTCTGCCATGTCCAGGTCCCAGTCGATGTGGGTGACCTTGGGCTCGATAACGTTGCCGGCCTCGTCGGTGTACTCGACGCCTGCGGGCGTGAGCTTGGCAAACTGACCGTCCTCGAGCACCACTACATCGCGGGTGGCATCGATAAGCGCGATCACATCGGAGGCAACGTAGGAGCCGGTCTCGCCCACGCCGACCACAATCGGAGAGTCCTTGCGGGCAACGGCGATCACGCCGGGTTCGTCGGCGCACACGGCGGCCAGGCCATAGGCGCCCACCACGTGGGTGCAGGCTTCGCGCACGGAAGCCATCAGGTCGCGCGTCTCGGCATAGGCCTCTTCAATCAAGTGCGCGAAAACTTCGGTATCGGTCTCGCTCTTAAAGTGATGGCCGCGGCCCTCCAGCTCTTCGCGCAGCTCGGCGAAGTTCTCGATGATGCCGTTGTGGACGATGGCGATGCGACCATCGCAGCTGGTGTGGGGATGGGCGTTGACAACGGAAGGCTTGCCGTGAGTGGCCCAGCGGGTATGGCCGATACCGCAGGTAGCGTCGCTGTCGATATTGGAAAGCTCGCTCTCCAGGCCCGCAACCTTACCCACGCGGCGGATGACGTCGAGGTGAGCCGCGGCGCCCTCGCCCACCTCGAGCGCGACGCCCGAGGAGTCATAACCGCGATATTCCATACGCTTAAGGCCCGTGACCAGAATGTTCTTTGCAATATCAGAGCCGGTGTAGCCGACAATTCCGCACATAGGATAAATCCCTTCGCTCGCGTGACTGCAAAACGCCCACGCACGACGGGCGCTGAGACGTATAACGTCCGAGTATTGTACTCACACAAACGCAAGCTGATATACCAGAAGTGGTATCTTAAACTGGATACCACTCGATGCACACACCCTACCACCACAACGGTGACAGGCATCTTTGCGGTGGTTGGCACTCCCCTAGGGACGCAGGCGGCGTTCGAGCCGATTGCCCAGGGCCGTGAGTGCCATAACAATGACGTAGTAGACCACGGCCACCACTAAAAACGGTTCAAAGGCTCGATAGGTGAGCGCCTGCACGCTCTGGGCGGCGCGCATCATATCCATCAGGCCGATGGTTGCCACCAGCGAGGAGCTCTTGAGGACCGTGATCACTTCGTTGACCAGAGCAGGGGCAATCGAGCGCATCGCCTGCGGAACGATGATCTTGCGCATCATGGGAACATAGCGAAGCCCGATGGCCCGAGCGGCATCGTACTGCCCCCGGTCAACGCCCTCGATACCACCGCGCACCGTCTCGGACACCGTCGCTGAGCCGTTGAGCCCCAGCGTAATGGCACCGGCGGCAAACATCGAAATTTTGAAGCCCGTGAGCTGCGGCGTCGCAAAGTACGCCAAAAAAAGCAACACGATGAGCGGCACGCCGCGAAAGATAGAGGTGTAGAAGTTGAGCACCGCACGCAACGGGCGACAGGGCAAAACCTTGAGCACGGCAATGAGAAAGCCCAGGACGAGTGCTATGGCCAGCGCGGCGGCCGTCACCTGACAGGTCACGACCAGGCCGCTCATAAACATCGGTATATATGGTTCTAGCAGTTCAAACTTCATCAGCATGCCCTTGGCGCGCGCCTCACCGGCTCGCTATTTTCCGGCAACCGTCGACGTACCGGAAGCGGAATAGTCGCCGTTCCACATGAAGTCGGCGCCCACATACTGCTTGATGCAGTCATCGATGGTGCCGTCCTCGAGCATCTCGCCGATGCATTCGTCAAGCGCCGCGACAAATCCGGCACCCTTCTTGGCCATCAGGCGGTACACGCCCACGTGATCGCTCGCCTCGGAGCGATCGAGCAGGCCCAGCACCAGGCCCTCATTCGCATCGCGCATGGACTGGCCCTCGGCGCCGTCACACAGGTAGGCATCGATGCGCCCGGCGAGCACCTCTTGCAGGCACTGGTCGCCACCGTCGTACGTGTGAATATCAGCATCGGGCATGACCTTGGCGATGAACTTGTTCTGCACGGTACCGGTGGTGCAGGCGATAGACTTGCCGACGAGGTCCTCAACGCGCTTGACGGGATCGCCGCCGAGCGTGAGAACGCCCACAAGCGGCTGATAGTAGCCGCGCGTGAAGTCGTAGGTCTGCTCGCGCTCTTCGTTGGAGCTCATCGCCATGGTAAAGGCCTTGTCATCGCTCTGCACCGATGCAAGCGTGGCGGCAAAGTCCTGCGGCTCAAAGTCGTAAGAAAAGCCCAGGCGCGAGGCCATCTCGTCGGCAATGGCGATATCCAGGCCGACAACCTTCTGCTTGCCGTCCGACTGCGTCTCCAGATAGCGATAGGGCGCAAAGGCATCGTCGCCCACAAAGGTGAGCTTGGCGCCCTTGATATCGTCGCCCGCAACCGCGGCAGAACCGGCGGCAGAGCCCTTGTCAGCGCCACTGCCAGCGCAACCGCTCGCCGCAACCATTGCAGCACCGACGATCAAACCCAGGAAATCACGACGAGAAACAGCGCGAGTCATACCAAAGCCTTTCAATCTACGATCAAAACGGCTTCTATTGTAGACACTCCACTGTCTAGCGAGCAGCCCAGCTGCGGCAAAACCACCACAAAGGGGACAGGCACCTTTGTGGTGGTTCGGGTGTCTGACAACAAGCTCCGCCGAAACGTCTCAATCTGTAACATCTGGGGCGCCGAAAGAGGGTTTGCTGTTACAGATCGAGATTTTCCGCCCGGCCCCGGCGATCTGTCTCAATCTGTAACAGGTAGGTCTTGTTTTGTCGTCCAGATGTTACAGATCGAGACAATTGAAGGGCCAGGCAACGCGACCACCGCAAAGGAGGCAGCGCGCTGCGCCACCCTTGCGGTGGTGTGGTCTGGACTCCGGTGTTTGCCCAGATAAAACCTGCCAAAATAAACCTATCCCCAATTGGCAGGTTTTGACACCCTCGGGACGGGCGATGCTACAATCTGACTCGTACTTGAAACGCATCAAAGGGGCCGCTATGGCAAAGGTTAAAATCAGCGATGTCGCGCGCGAGGCAGGGGTTTCGCTGGGCACGGTATCCAACGCGCTCAACCATCCCGAAAAGCTGCGCCCCGAGACCCTCAAACTCATCAACGAGACCATCAATCGCCTTGGCTACCTGCCCAACCAAAGCGCCCGTCAGCTCGCGGGCGGCACCACCAAGTCCTTTGGCCTGGTCCTCCCCCGTCTCGATCACGGCTTCTCGCTCCAAATTGCTAGCGGCGCCCATAACGAGGCCCGCAAGCACGGTTACGACCTGCTCATCGCCAACGCCGATAACGACGATATTCTCGAGGACCATTACCTGCGCTACTTTATGGGCACCCAGATGTCCGGCGTCATGGTTCAGCCCATGGCATCCCCCGACTGGCACCCCGCCATGGCCAAGATGCCCGTGCCGATCGTCCACCTGGACATCCATTGCTCCGAGCCCGGCTACTACGTAGCGGCCGACAACGAGGCCCAGGGTCGCATCATTGCCGAACTCGCCATCGCCCGCAGCGTGCACCATATTGTCGTCGTCGGCCGAGCAGCATTTATGCAACTCACCCTGCGCGTCCTCGGCATTCATAAGGCGCTCGCCCTACACCCCGATATCAAGATCGAAGTCATCGACGCCGGCGAATGGAATACCGCCGCCGACGGTTACGGCATCGGCGCCCAAATCGCCGCGCGCCCCGCCGACGAACGCCCCGATTTTGTCGTCGGTCTAACCGACGTGCTGGCCTCGGGCGTCGTTTCGGCACTGGTCGACAAGGGCATCTCTGTCCCCGGGCAAGTACGCGTAGCAGGCTGCGATGGCAACCCGCTCGCTTGGAGCGGATCGGTTCCGCTCACTACGGTAGCGCCCCCGGGCTACGAGATTGGCCGCAAGGGTGTCCAACTGCTGATGGAGCAAATCGAGAACAAGGCCCCGGCAAAGACCAAGCATATCCGCGTCGGCTCTGCAGCGCGCACCGTCACCGCAGTCACCGCCGCCGAGGATATCAACCGCCAGGAACTCGTGCGGCCATTCCTCTTGGAGCGCGCCAGCACCCAGGCGAGCAGCCAGACCGACGCCACGGCCATCAACCTCGGCGCATATCTATAGCACGTCGGTCAGTATGCCAAAACGCCGCTTAAGCAAAAAGAGGCCCGACCATTGCCGGGCCTCTTTTTGCTTAAGCGCAAAGTCAACCGATTGTTCGTTTCAGCTCCGCAATTGTCTAGCGCACGGCCTTGACCGCCGCCGTCAAGTCGAACAGCGTATCGAGCACGGCCTCGCAGCCATCCACCACGTCCTGCGGCAGCGGCACGATA
>CBCTZJ010000008.1:0-71731 GCA_965151385.1 uncultured Collinsella sp.
TGTGGTCGGCCCAGGCGCGGTAGCGCGGCATGCGCTGCTCGGCGAGCTTTTCGATGCCATCGCGGGCAGTGATGGGGCGTCCCTTATGAGCGAGTTCGTCGAGCTTGCGGTTAAGCATCACGATTTGGCTGTTCTGGTGCAGCAGCGGATAGTTTTCATCGCGCGTGACCACGCCGCCGCCGGTGGAGAGCACCAGGCCGCTGCGCTTGGAGATGTCGGCCAGCGCCGCTGTCTCCTGCTCGCGGAAGGCCACCTCGCCGTGCTCGACGATAAAGTCGGCGCAGGGCATACCCAGGCGCTCCTCGAGGGCGCGATCGAGATCGATGTGCTCGCGGCCCGTGAGCTGGGCGATCTGCTCGCCCACGCGGGTCTTGCCCGAGCCCGGCATGCCGATGAGCGCGATGTTTTGCTCGCGGCGGGACAGACGTTCCGTCACATCCAGGATGCGCTCGTGCGGGGTGGCTTTGCCGGTGTAGCGCTCAACAGCCTGTGCTGCTTGTGCCACAAGCATGAGCAGGCCGCCGATGCAGGGGATGCCGCGGCGCTCGGCCTCGAGCATCAGACCCGTGCGGGCGGGGTTGTAGACAATGTCGATGACGCCCTCGAGCGCATCGAGGCCTTCGAGCGCGCAGGGAGCGTCGGGGCAGTGGGGGAACATGCCGGCAGGCGTGCAGTTGACGAGCAGCGCGGCATCGGATTGCTGCGCGATGTTGTCGTAATTGACCTCGCTCGTGCGACCTACGGGTACGACGATGGCGCCCAGATCGCCGAGCACCATGCTGGCCGTAGTGCCCGCGCCACCGGTGGCGCCGAGCACAAGGACCTTCTTGTCGGCAACTTCAACGCCCAGCTCTTCGACCAGACACTGAAAACCAAAGTAGTCGGTGTTGTCGCCGCGCAGGAGGCCATCGGGCAGGCGCGTGATAGTGTTGACGTTGCCCATGCGTTCGGCCAGGGGGCTCAACTCGTCCAGGTAGTCCATGACGGCACGCTTGTAGGGGATGGTCACGTTGGTGCCTTCCCATTCATCGCCCGTCATAAAAGCCTCGAGATCCTCGGGCTCACGCTCAAAACGCACATACTCCAGGCCTGCGAGCTCCTTGTAGATGGTCGGGGTGTAGCTGTGGCCCAGCACACGGCCTAGCACGCCGTAGGGGCGGGTTGTGGCGGTATCGGTCATCTAGAGCACCTCCGTGTAGCTGCCAAAGTAGGTAAAGCTCTCGCACACGTCGTCGATGGAATCGAGCAAGTCGTCGAGGGCCTTGCTGCCAAAGGGGCAGTCCAGGTCAAAGTAGAACATAAACTCAAAGTCGTGGCCGGGGATGGGGCGGCTCTCAAGCTTGATGAGGTTGATGTTGAGCGCGTAGAAGCGCTCGAGCACGCGGTAGAGGGCGCCCGGCTCGTTGGCCGTGGTGATCATGAGCGAGGTGCGGTTGGCACCGGGATAAACGCGCGGCTCGCGGCTGATGACGACAAAGCGCGTGTAGTTGTTGTCCGAGTCCTGGATGTTGGACTCCAGCACCTCCAAGCCGTAGAGCGCCGCACAGCTGCGCGAGGCGATGGCGGCGACGTCGGTGCGTTCGGAGTTGGCGACCATCTCGGCCGACATGGCGGTGTTGGGGTACTTGGTGGCATGCAGGCCGTGGCCCTCGATAAAGCCGGCGCACTGGGCAATGGCTTGGCCGTGGCTGTAGACCTCGCGCACGTCGGCGAGCTTGGTGCCGGGTTTGACGAGCAGGTTGTGATCGATCTTGAGGCGCAGCGAGCGCACGATATGGAAGTCGAACTGTGCAAGCAGGTCGTAGACGGCGTTGACCGAGCCGGCAGTGGAGTTTTCGATGGGCAGCACGCCAAACTCGCAAAAGCCGTCACGTACGGCGCGCATGACGCCCTCGAAGGTATCAAAGAAGGCGATATCGGGTACGTCGAAGAGCTTGCACGCGGCGATCTGGCTGTAGGCGCCTTCGACGCCCTGGCAGGCGACGGTAGCCGTCTGTGGGAAGGGCGTGTCAAAGGCTACGGCCGTGGCATGGGCCTTTTGCGACACTGTGATGCCCTTGACCTCGTTGATGTAGCGCTGCTGCTCGGCCTTGCTCATGCTCATGAGAAGGCGGAACAGGGTGATGGTCTGGGCCTCGTAGCGCTCGGGTGCGCGGCTGGCGAGGTTGTTGAGTTTGGAGCGCTCGCGGGCGGGGTCGAAGACGGCCTTACCCATCTCGATCTTGGATTTGGCGACTTCGGTGGCAATGTCCATGCGCTCGACAAAGCTGTTGAGCAGCGTAGTGTCGATGCCATCGATGGCCTGGCGAATATCGGCAAGGTCCATGGAGGCCCCTTTCACGTGTCGGTGATTTTTCTGGGACGGGGATTAAAAAATCATTAGGTACACAATGATTTTTTAATCCCCGTCCCAGAAAAATCACTGGGTGGGCGTGGGGGCCGGAGTTGGCCCCCGGAGATTTTTAGCGCTGGGCGGCGTCCTCGAGGAGGGCGTCCCAAATCGCGAGGGCGGCGGCTGCCTCGGCTACGGGGACGGCGCGCGGGACGATGCAGGGATCGTGACGGCCGTGGACCGAGAGCTCGGCGTTTTCCATGGCGTCCATATCTACGGTCTGCTGCTCGCGGCCGATGGAGGGCGTCGGCTTTACGGCCATGCGCCACATGACGGGCGCGCCGGTGGAGATGCCGCCCAAGATGCCGCCGGCGTTATTGGACTCGACCACTACCTCACCGGTCTCGGCATCTACGCGGTACGGATCGTTGTTCTCGCTGCCACGCATGGCAGCCACGGCAAAGCCCATGCCAAACTCCACGCCCTTCACAGCGGGAATGCCAAACGCGATTTGCGCGATGCGGTTCTCGATGCCGTCGAACATGGGGTCACCGATGCCCGCAGGAAGCCCGTAGATGCCGCACTCTACGATGCCACCGATGCTATCGAGCTCATCGCGCGCGGCCAGAATTTCCTCGCGCATGCGACCAGCAGCGGCGGCGTCAATGCAGGGCAGGTCGTTCGTAAGGATCGCCTTGCGGTCGGCCTCGCGATAGACCATGTCGTCCATGGGTAGGTCGGAGATGCCGCCGATTTGCGCGGCGTGCGCCATGACCTTGATGCCACGGGCCTCGAGTGCCTGCAGCGCAATACCGCCGGCGATGCATAAGGGGGCCGTTAGGCGGCCGGAGAAGTGCCCGCCGCCGGCGACGTCATGCATGTTGTGGTACTTCACGCGCGCCGGAAAGTCTGCATGCCCGGGGCGGGGCTTGCGGCGCAGCTCGGAATAGTCTTTGGAGCGCGTGTTGGTGTTCTCGATAATCGCGGCGATGGGTGCGCCGGTGGTGTGTCCATCGACCACACCGGCAATGATATGCGCGGCGTCGGCCTCGCGGCGCTTGGTTGCGGTCTCGTCGCGACCGGGGGCACGACGGTCCAAAAAGGCCTGCAGCTGCTCTTGGTCAACGGCAATACCAGCAGGAATGCCGTCGAGTGAGCAGCCGATAGCAGGGGAGTGCGACTGGCCGAAAATGCTCAGATGCAAAACGTTGCCAAAGGTTGAGGACATGCTATTCCTCCTCGAGCGTGACCTTGCCGCCCAGCAGGCGGTAGTGGTCGAAGAAATCGGGATAGGACTTGTTGACGGCCTCGGCGCCGTGGATTACGACCTCGCCGGTGGCACGGCTCGCGGCGATGGCGGCCATCATGGCGATGCGGTGGTCGTTGTGCGAATCGACCTCGCCGCCAGTAAAGGAGTCGACACCCTTGATGATGAGGTCGTCGCCGGCAATGCGCACCTGCGCGCCCAGTGCGGTGAGCTCGCGGGTGGTAGTGGCCAGACGGTCGGATTCCTTGATGCGCAGGCGGGCGCAATCGCGGATGAACGTGCGGCCCTGAGCCAGCGATGCCACGGCCGAGATAACAGGCACCAGGTCCGGAATGTCGTGGGCGCTCATCTCAAAGCCGGCGAGCTTGTCGGACTGGACGGTGGCGGCGTTCGTGGAGCGCACGATGCGGGCGCCAAAGCGCGAAAGCGCGGCAAGCACGTTGCGGTCGCCCTGTGCAGAGCTCAGCGACACGCCCTCGACGGTGATGGGGTCGGAGCCGATGGCGCCGGCACACAGCCAAAAGGCCGCATTGGACCAATCGCCTTCGACGGCCACGCTGCCGGGCGTGCGGTACGAGCCGCTGCTCACACGGAAGTTCGTGATCTCGGGCTGGCCGTCCTTGGCGGGGATGCGCTCGACGTTGACCTCGACGCCGAAGGCCTTCATGGCCTGGATGGTCAGGTTGATATAGGGGCGGCTCTCGATAAGACCGGTCACCTGCACGCAGGAGGGCTGGGCCAAAAGCGGGGCCGCCAGCAGCAGGCCGGAAATGTACTGCGAGCTCACGTTGCCCGGCAGGATAAAGGTGCCCGGGCGCATGCGGCCGCTTGTCTTGAGCGGAAAACCGCCCAGGCCCTGCAGGTCGCAGCCGGCGGCAATGATCTCGTCGGAGAGCGGGGAGAGGGGGCGGGCGCCCAGACGGCCCTGGCCCACAAAGGTGGCCTCTGCCCCCAGCGCGCAGGCGACGGGCAGCATAAAGCGCAGCGTGGAGCCGCTCTCGCCGCAGTCGAGCGTACCGCCGGCAAGTGCCTTGAGCAGGCCAAACTCAATACTCTTCATGGTGGGGTGGACCTGGAAGCCATCCTCGACGGCCTCGATGCGGGCGCCCAGGGCCGTGAGGCAGCGCACTGTGGCCTCGATATCGGCGCAGGTGGTGTTGCAAGTGACGTGCGTCTCGCCGTTGGCGAGTGCGGCGCAGATGATGAGGCGGTGCGCCATCGACTTGGACGCGATGGCAGGAACGGTGCCCTTGAGCGGGGAGGGGGTGATGCGGGCTAGCATACGGATGTGTCTCCCTTCTGGCCGAGGCCCTCGGCAATTAAATCATGGAAGGTGGAAAGTGGTGTGCGGTCGATGCTGCAGCGGCCAATGCCGTGCGGAATCACCAGATCGATGGTGTCACCGGCGCGTTTTTTGTCGTGCAGCGCCTCGGCAAAGATGGCGTCGGCCGAAAGCTCGCAGCGGGTCTTGAGACCGTGGCGTGCGCAGAGCTCCTCGATGTGGCCGGGCAGCTCGGCGTCGCAAATGCCGCGCAGGGCTGCGGCACGCGTGATGATACCCATGCCGATCGACACGCAGTTGCCGTGTCCCAGCTCAAAGTGCTCGCAGGCCTCGACGGCATGTCCGGCGCTGTGCCCAAAGTTGAGCAGCTTGCGCTGGTTGGTCTCGCGCTCGTCGGCAACGACCACGGCGCGCTTAATGTCGATGTTGCGGGCGATGATGAGCGCCACACGGGCCACGTCCTGGTTAAGCAGCTCAAGCGTGAGCGGGGTTTTCTCCAGTTCGGCGAAAAGCTCCGGATCGGCAATGACGGCGTGCTTGACGACCTCGCCGCAGCCGTCGGCGAACTGCTCGGGCGTGAGGGTGGCAAGGCATCCCACGTCGGCGATAACCACGCTCGGTTGCCAAAAGGCACCGGCGAGATTTTTCCCGGCAGCCAGGTCGATGGCCGTCTTGCCGCCCACCGACGAGTCCACCATGGCGAGCAGGCTCGTGGGGATCTGCACAAACTTGCAGCCGCGCATGTAGGTGGCGGCCACAAAGCCAGCCACGTCGCCCACAACGCCGCCGCCGAGTGCCACGATCACGTCGGAGCGGGATAGCTCATGCTCGGCCACAAACTCAAGAATGGCAACGTAGGTCTCGGCACGCTTGTGGGCCTCGCCAGCCTCGAAGGTGCAGATGCTCACCTCGTAGCCTGCGGATTCAAGGCTCTGCTTAACGGGCATCTGGTATAGGGGACCCACGTTGGTGTCCGTCACGATGACGGCGCGGGTGCCTCCGGCGGTGGCGCGAACGAGCGGCCCTGCCTGCTCCAGTAAAAAGGTGCCCACGTGTACCTGGTAGGGGCGTGCGGTATCGATTTCGATGGTAATCGCCATAAGCTATGGTCCTTTCGACCTGGCGTGATGGGTGGTCTAGTGGGCGCTCTCGTCGTCGAGTGCGCGCTTGATGCGATCACCCTCGGCAAGGAGATTCTCAAGATAACGCTGGTCGCGGTTCTTGAGCGCACGGCTGTAGGCGCCGAGCGAATCGATCAGATGGTCGATCTCGAAGGCGAGAGCGTCGGCGTCGTCAATCATGAGCTCGGACCACATCTGCGGGTTGAGGTGTGCCACGCGCGTGAGGTCGCGGTAGCTACCGGCTGAAAAGCCGTGGTGGACCTGGGCGGTGGGGCTCTTTACGTAGGCGTTGGACACCACGTGTGCGAGCTGGCTCGTAAATGCGATCACGCGGTCGTGCTCGGCGGCGGTGGTCACGCTGAACTTGCCAAACCCCAAGGGACGCACCATCTCGCGCACCTGGCCCAAGAGCTCCAGCTTAAGGGCATCGTCTACCGCAGGCGGAACGAGCACGAGCGGTGCGCCCTGGAACAAGTCGGCGCGGGAGTGCGCGTAGCCCGAGAACTGGGTGCCCGCCATGGGGTGTGCGCCCACAAAGTAAAAGCCGTGCTCTCGTGCGAGCTCAAAGGCACGCTCACACACAATGCCCTTGACGCCCACGGTGTCGATTACCACGGGACCCATGATGGCTTCGGTGTCGGTGGCGTCGGCGAGCGCCTGGGCGTGGGCCTCGAGCCACTCGATGCATGCCTCGGGATAGCAGGCAAGGACGATGATGTCGCACTTGCCGAGCGTCTCGTCGTTGAGCTCGCCGGCGACGGTACCCATGCTGGCGACCGTCATCACGTCATCGTCGGGGTCCCAGGCAAGCACGCGAGCGCCCGCCTGCGCATAGCCGCGGGCAAAGCTGCCGCCGATGAGGCCCAGGCCCACGATGCCGGCGCACTTGGGTCCACCCTGGTTGACGCGTGCGTTTCTCACCGTACCCATGGCCTACTCCATGGTCTCTTGGCAGACGACCTCGCGGATGGCGCGGATGCGGCGCATGGTGTCATCGAACTGGTCAGGCGTGAGGGCCTGAGCGCCGTCGGACCAAGCGTGGCTCGGGTCGTCGTGGACCTCGATCTCCAGGCCGTTGGCTCCGCAGGCGGTCGCAGCGAGCGCCATGGGCTCGACATAGCGGGTGTAGCCGGTGGCGTGGCTGGGGTCGGCGACGACGGGCAGGTGCGACAGGTGGTGCAGCACCGGCACGGCGTTGAGGTCGAAGGTGTTGCGGGTGCGGGTCTCGAAGGTGCGAATGCCGCGCTCGCACAGGATGACGTTGTCGTTGCCCTCGCTCATGATGTACTCGGCAGCCATGAGCAGCTCGTCGACGGTGCCGGACATGCCGCGTTTGAGCAGGACCGGGGTCTTGGTCTTGCCGACCTCCTTGAGCAGGGGGAAGTTCTGCGCGTTGCGGGCGCCGATCTGCATGACGTCGATCTTCTTATCCAAGAAGACCTGCACGTCGCGCGGGTCCATGATCTCGGTGACGATCGGCATGTCGAGCTCGGCGGATGCCTCGCACAGCAGGTCCAGGCCGGCGGGGCCCATGCCCTGGTAGGCGTACGGGGAGGTGCGGGGCTTGTAGGCGCCGCCGCGCAGCATCGTGGCGCCGGCGGCCTTCACGCGGCGGGCGATGCGGATGAGGTTCTCGCCCTCGACGGAGCACGGGCCGGCGATGACCTGGAACTGGTCGCCGCCGATCTTGACGCCGTGGCCGCAGTCGATGATGGAGTCCTCGGGGTGGAACTTGCGGTTGGCACGCTTAAAGGGCTCGGAGACGCGCTGCACGCGCTCGACGACATCCATGGACTCGAGCAGGAACGGGTCGATCTTGGTCGTATCGCCCACCAGGCCGATGATGGTCTCGTTCTCGCCGCGCGAGACGTCGGTCTTGAGACCCTTCTTCTCAATCCAGCTGACGATATGGCCGACGGCCTCGTCGCTGGCGCTCTGCTTTAAAATCGCAATCATGGTGTGCCTCTCACCTCGATGGATAGCTCTTGCAAAAACGGCCCGCATCGCGAGCCGTTATATATGTGCATGAGAGTTTATACTAATTGTTTCACTTTTGCGTTCTAAGGTGAGCCTCTGCGCCGTGTCTCCTACGTAATTGCAAAGCTTTTTCTATTCTTTTGTTAGCCCGTGGCGCACTTGGGTATAATGCCAACCGTTCGCCCTATTAGCTCAGGGGATTAGAGCGTCTGCCTCCGGAGCAGAAGGCCGTTGGTTCGAATCCAACATGGGGCACCATCGAACGTAAGACCGTCCGAACCTCGCATGGTCCGGGCGGTTTTCTTATACCGACGCGACATGATGGGACGTGGTATGGCAGCAACGGATATCGAGCGCGGGCTTTCGACCGCCGAGGTCGAGGAGCGCATCGCCGCCGGTAAGATCAACCGCAACATGGAGCTTAAGACCAAATCGGTCAAAGAGCTCATCATCGAGAACCTCTGCACGCTGTTTAACTTGATCAACGCTGTCTTGGCGATTTTGGTGTTGCTGACCGGATCGTTCAAGAACCTCACGTTCCTGTTCGTGGTGTTTTTGAATACCGCTATCGGCGTCATCCAGTCCATGCGCTCCAAGAAGATGGTCGATAAGCTTACGCTGCTGACCTCTAAGAAGGCCATCGCGGTGCGCGACGGTGCCGAGGTGGAGCTCGACTTGGACCAGATCGTGCTCGATGACATCATCCGCTTGGGGCGCGGTGACCAGATTCCGGCCGACGCCGTGGTGGTTTCGGGTGAGGCACTCGTGAACGAGAGCCTGCTGACGGGCGAGAGCGATCTCATCAAAAAGCAGCCCGGCTCCGAGCTCATGAGCGGCAGCTTTATCGACTCGGGCCTGCTGCGCGCCCGCGTGATCCATGTTGGCGCCGACAACTACGTGGCCAAGATCAACAACGAGGCCAAGTACGTCAAAAAGGTCAATTCCGAGATCATGAATGCGCTCAACGCCATCGTGCGCTTTGCGAGCCTCATTATGATTCCGCTCGGCCTGGCGCTCTTTGCCTCGAGCGTGAGCGAGCTGTGGGATGCCGCCGGTACGCCGGGCGATAGCGCGCTTTCGTGGTGCTTTTCCGAGCTGCTTGCCGGTCGCGTGCCTTCGTCGGCGCTGCTGTCTACGGTGGGCGCTCTTTTGGGCATGATTCCGCAGGGCCTGGTGCTGCTGACTTCGTCGGTGCTTGCCATCGCCACGGTGCGCCTGGCGCGCCGCAAGGTACTCGCGCAGCAGCTCTACTGTATCGAGACGCTCGCGCGCGTCGACGTGCTGTGCCTGGACAAGACGGGCACCATTACCTCGGGCCGTATGGAGGTCGAGGGTACCTACCCGCTGCCTGTTGAGGGCGTTGGCTTTGGCGCGGACTCGGACGAGGCAGCTGTCCCCGTCGAGACCACGGTCCTCGATTTTGCGCTCGCCAACGTGGCGCGTGCCACCTCGGCAGACGCCAACGAGACCTGTCAGGCGCTGCTCAACTATTACGCTGACCGCCCGGTCGAGGTGTCCGAGCCGCTGGCGGTCATTCCGTTCTCTTCGTCCAAAAAGTGGAGCGGCGCCTCGTTTGCGCAGGGCTCCTATGTGATGGGCGCAGCGCAATTTGTGCTTTCGGAGCGCGTCTTTGCGCAGGTCGAGAATCGTGTGGCCGAGCTTGCCGACACCTGCCGCGTGCTTGTTGTGGCCCGTGTGGACGGCTTTACGCCCGACGGCGATATGGCGGGCGAGGCCGAGCCCGTGGGCTTTGTGACCATTCGCGACGAGATCCGTACCTCGGCTGCCGAGACCATCGGCTACTTTAACGAGCAGGGTGTGACCCTCAACGTGATCAGCGGCGACGACCCGCGCACGGTGTCATCGATCGCGCGCGTGGTGGGCGTTCCGGGGGCCGATGCCTACGTTGACGCCACGACGCTTGATACGCCGTCCAAGATTGATGCGGCGGTGGACCGCTATCACGTCTTTGGTCGCGTGACGCCGCAGCAAAAGCGCGAACTCGTGCAGGCGCTCAAGCGTCGCGACCATACCGTTGCCATGACGGGCGACGGCGTCAACGACGTGCTGGCGCTCAAGGAGGCCGACTGCTCCGTGGCCATGGCCGCCGGTTCCGATGCTGCGCGCAACGTGGCCGAAATCGTGCTGGTCGACAACGATTTTGCCTCGATGCCCGCCGTGGTGGCTGAGGGCCGTCGTTCCATCAACAACCTGCAGCGCTCTGCGGCGCTGTTCTTGACTAAGACGCTGTTCTCGATGGGCCTGGCGGCGCTGTGCATCGCGTTTCCGCCGTATCCCTTCGAGCCGATTCAGATGACACTCATCAACTTCTTCTGCATCGGCGCGCCGGGCTTTGTGCTGGGTTTGGAGCCCAACAACGCCCGCGTGAAGGGGTCATTCTTGACCAACGTGCTCAAGCGTGCGTTGCCGGCGTCATTGGCGGTTATTATGGCTGCGGCGCTCGATATCTTTGTAGCGCGCGTGTTTGGCTTTAACCAGCTCACGCTTTCGACCATGTGCCTGCTTACGTCGTGTGCGGCGAGCGTGAGTCTGATCTGGCGTATCTCGCAGCCGCTTACGCCCTTGCGTGTGGTGCTTTTTGTGTTTGTCGTTGTCGGCATCCTGGCGGGTGTTATCGGATTCCCGCAGCTGCTGTCCATCGCCAACCTGTCGATGGGCGAGGCCGTTATCTTGCTGGCGATCGTCGTCTTTACCTGCACGGTGTTCTTTAAGCTCGCCACGATGATGGATTCGCTTAAGCCGCGTCGTCGCCATGCTGCCACCGGCTTTGGCCGTGGCGTTCGCGTCCGTCTGGGTCGTGGTGGCGGTAAGGTGAGCTCGACGGGTTCAACCGCCCAGCGTTTTGCCAAGCGCGTCGCCGCCGATATGTCGCAGCGCCGTGAGGAGCGCACTGCTCGCGAGGCCGAGGTTCGCGCGCTCGAGGGTGTGGAAAAGGCCCAGCCCAAGAAAAAGAAAGGTGCGGGCGTCACTCGCTCGCGTGTGACCAAGTCCGCCCAGGGCATTAAGGTCTCGATGCCAAGCAAGAAGAAAAAGCCCGCAAATAAAGCCTAGCTTCAGCCGCCCGGGGGATGATTTTTCTGGGACGGGGATTAAAAAATCATTGTGTACCTAATGATTTTTTAATCCCCGTCCCAGAAAAATCATCCCTCCACAAAGACTACCCTGGCGATGTTGAATTGGTGCCTTGCTCCTGTGGGGGCGTGGCGATGTTATGCTCTAACCTCGACTGTATGAATTGCTCCGAAAAGAGGAAGCCGTGATCTGCCCGCATTGCCTTAAGACCATAGAGGACGGCGCCTCGTTCTGCCCCTATTGCAACGCATACGTTGGTCCGGGCGACGGTCCCGAGCATACCGAGTTCGTATTCTGCGATGGTTGTGGCGCACGCCTGTCCCCGCATGATCGCACCTGTCCCAAGTGCGGGCGCCCCGCCCCGGGCATCCTTTCCAAAGACGCGGCTGCATCCGATCTGGCAGCAGGCCGCACGGCCGGCTTTCCGCGCTTGACGCAGGAGCAGATCGATACCGAGGTGCCCCATGCGCCGGCCTCTGCCGCCGCGGTGCTCTCGGATGCCGCCGATCCCAACGAGACCTGCGTGCTGCCTGCCTTCGATAAAGACTTTGGCATCCCCAAGGTCGATATCCCCACACCGGTGTCCCTGCGCGATGATGTCCAGCCCAAAAAGCAAAAGGCCAAGCGCAAGGTCCATCCCGACGAGGATGCCTATCACAAGCACAAGCGCCATATCCCCAAACCGCTTATCGTCATCGCGGTGCTCGCCGCCGTGTGCGGTGGTGCGTATTGGTTTGTGACTGCCGATCCTATGGGCGTCATGCCCGGCTTCTACGACCAGTTTGGCCAGGCCGCCAAGACCACCTTCCCGTCGCGCCAAAAGGGCGAGGCCACCGAGAAAGAGTCCAAGCAAGAGGATGCGTCCGAGGTCGTTCAGGAGGAGACCGTCTTAACCGACGACCAACTCTACGCCAGGCTCGATGGCCTGTACCAGACCATCGTGTCGTACAGCGACGATGATCAGATCGGCGAGGTCATCGATTCGTTTAATAACGGCTATCTGCGTACGCCGCTCTCCACCCGCCAGGAGCTGTCGCAGAGCGCTTATGCCCTGCGCGATCAGGTTAAAAAGACCCAGGATGAGCTCAATAACCTCAAGGTTCAGGACGACACCGTCTATGCGGAGGACATCGATCATCTAAAGCAGCTTGCCCAGTGGATGTACGAGCGTGTCGACGTGATCTGCCAGAGCTGGGATATCTCGCTGTCCATTCCCGACGGCGAGTCGCTGAGCGCCCGTCAGAGCGAGATCCTGGCGCCCATCGCACAAGGCGGCAACAGCGCGCTTAACCAGTACGACGCCAACGTGAGCGCATGGAGACCGCAGCGACGTTCGTAATTTGTTGCCCTCCGGCGGCATAACCTGCGTGCGCAATTGATGGAAGTCCGTGCTTATTGCTACAATTTGACCAAATATGCTTTAAACGCACGAGGAAGGAACCACATGTTTGGTTTTATGAAAGAGCTCTACACGCCCGAGTATCAGCTTGCCGGCGATGAGTGCGCGGTGATCGAGACGTCGAAGGGCACCATCAAGGTCAAGTTTGACGGCGAGGGCGCCCCCATCCACGTGGCGAACTTCTGCGAGCTTTCCACGATGGGTTTTTACGACGGCCTTAAGTTCCATCGCTATGTGCCCGGTTTTGTGATCCAGGGCGGCGACCCCAATACCCGCGATATGTCCGGCGCCGATGTCGCCGCCGGTCTTGAGGGCCCCGACGGCATGCCCGGTACCGGCGGCCCCGGCTACTGCATCAAGGGCGAGTTCGCTACCAACCCGCGTAACAGCCACGTCGACGGCGCGCTTGCCATGGCACGTTCGATGGATCCCGATTCCGCGGGTTCGCAGTTCTACTTCTGCCTGGGCGCTCAGCATAACCTCGACTCCGGCTACACCGTCTTTGGCACCACGGTCGAGGGCCTCGATGTGATTTCGCAGCTGCGTGCCGGCGACGAGATCGTCCACGTCGAGATCGTTCACGAGTAAAGGGGACTTCCTTGAATAGCCAGCTGATCCAACAGGGCCGCGCCGCTTATCGCGCGGGTGATTATTCCGCTGCCGCCCAGATGCTCGGTGCGGCAAAGACCCCCAGCGAGATTATGGGCGAGGCCGATCATCTGCGCGGCAACGCCTTGATGCACCTGGGCATGTATGCCGAGGCCGCCGAGGCCTACGCCGCCGCCCTCAACGACGGTACCTATGGCAAGCGCGGCGCGCTGCTCACCAACCGCGGCAAGGCGCTTGCTGCCGTGGGTGACTATGTGACTGCAGCCCAGGCGTTCTCTGCCGCAACGCAGGATGCATCCTATGCCACGCCGTTTAAGGCCTATCTGGGTCTGGGCAACGCCCTGTTCCAGTCGGGCGATTATGCCAACGCCGGCACTGCCTTCCGCCAGGCCGCCATCGATGGTGCCAACCCGGCTCCCGCCGCCGCCCTTGGCGATCTTGGCCGCTGCTTCATTAAGCTCGGCCGTCCGGCAGACGCCGTAGAGACCTACCGCACGGCCATTGACTTTGCCGGTCCGCGCGATGACACGCGTGCGCTTAACGCCGGTATGGGTGAGGCGCTCTCTGCCGCCGGTCGCCCCTCTGACGCGCTCGATGCCTTTAACGCCGCCACCGCCGATGGCATCTACCAGCTCACGCCCGAGCAGGCCGACGAGCTTGCCCGCGTGCACGATTCCCTCGCTGCGCTTTCGGCCCAGACGGCCATGGCCACGGCGCCGGCTCCCGCGATGGATGCTCCCGCCGTCGACCCGCTCGACCCCACGGGTGCTACCGGTCAGTTTATGCCCGACCCATCGGACACCGGCTTCTTCACCCTGTCTGAGTCCGAGATGGTTCAGCAGGACCGCAAGGAGGCTAAGGTCCGTCGTCGCCATCGCCACACGGGCCTCAAGGTCTTCTTGGTGCTGCTTCTGCTGATCGTCATTGCCGCAGGCGGTCTTGGCTTTGCCTACACGCGCGGCCTGGGCTTTCCCTCGCAGGAGTCTGTTGTCACCGACCTGTTCCAGGCTGCCGGTGACGGCGATACCGCCAAGGCCGAGTCCTGCCTGGCCTCCAGCCTGTCCGAGGACGCCAAGTCGATGATCATTTCCTCGATTCCGCAGGGCGCCACCGTCTCCATTGAGGGCATGGACCAGTCTATGACCGAGACCACCGCCAAGGTCAAGGCGTCGCTGTCCAAGGGCGGCGAGCAGGAGTACACCGTCAAGTTCGTGCGCTCCGACAACCATATCGGTTGGGCCGTCTCCTCGCTCGACATCGATTTCTCGGCTGCTGACAACCAGTAGTGACCTTATGAGATTTGGCGCTGCCCGGTGCTTCACCGCAAGTGAAGTGCCGGGCTTGCGCTAGTATGATGGGCTAGTAGTTTTCCAGCAATCATCCAACACATCAGGAGTTGCGTTGTTTTCTTTGATGGATATGTTCTTCGGTAGCTATGCGGGCGATCTTGCCATCGACCTCGGCACCGCCAACACGCTTGTCTCCGTGCGCGGCAAGGGCATCGTCATTCGCGAGCCCTCCGTTGTCGCCATCGACAAGAACGATGAGCGCATCCTGGCTGTCGGTATCGAGGCAAAGCGCATGCTCGGCCGTACGCCCGGTAACATTGTGGCCGTTCGTCCCCTTAAGGACGGCGTTATCGCTGACTTCGACGTTACCGAGGCCATGCTTCGCTATTTTATCGACAAGGCGTCCGAGAAGCGCTATCCGTGGACCCCGCGTCCGCGCGTTGTCGTCTGCGTCCCCTCCGGTGTCACGTCGGTCGAGAAACGCGCTGTTTTTGAGGCTACGATTCAGGCCGGTGCCCGCCAGGCATACCTGATCGAGGAGCCCATGGCTGCTGCCATCGGCGCCGACTTGCCTGTCGAGGAGCCCACCGGCTCCATGGTCATCGATATCGGTGGCGGTACCACCGAGGTCGCCGTTATCGCCATGGGCGGTATCGTCGTGTCGCAGTCCATCCGCATTGCCGGTGACGAGTTTGATCAGGCCATCCTTACCCACGTTCGCGATGCCTATAACCTGGCTATCGGCGAGCGCACGGCCGAGGACATCAAGATCAAGGTCGGTTCTGCCGTGCCGCTCAAGGACGAGCTCGACGTCGAGGTCAACGGCCGCGACGTGATCACGGGCCTGCCCAAGACCGTGCGCATCGAGAGCGAGGAGATTCGTCGCGCGCTCAATAAGCCGCTCGACGAGATGGCCAAGGCCGTCAAGGACGCCCTCGATGCCACGCCGCCCGATCTTGCCTCGGATCTTATGTACTACGGCATCCTGTTGACCGGCGGCGGTGCGCTGCTGCGCGGCCTCGACGTGCGTCTGCGCGACGAGACCGGCGTTTCGGTC
Source organism: uncultured Collinsella sp. (assembly GCA_965151385.1). GTDB lineage: Bacteria > Actinomycetota > Coriobacteriia > Coriobacteriales > Coriobacteriaceae > Collinsella. The sequence goes on from CBCTZJ010000008.1 coordinate 15,427, forward strand.
AACGTCAGCCCTACGGCGCTCGACAACGTCGTCAACGGCTGCGCCCGCGTGCTCGAGGCCAACGCGTTTGACGGTGGCTTCGTCCAGACCAATGCTTAATTTCCAAAAGGTGGATTCCATTTGGCACGATCTTCGGGTTTCTCTTCAAATCTGAATACCAAGCGACAATCAACGGGTATGCGCCCGTTGATTGTTTTCAGCGTAATTTCGGTGCTGCTGCTCACGTTTTACATTCGCGAGGGCGAGGCGGGGCCGATTCATGCCGTGCGTTCTGGCGTGACGACGATTACCTCGCCGGTGCGTTTTGTGGGCTCGGCTGTGGCCGCGCCCTTTAACGCAATCGGAAACGTGTTCTCAAACCTTACGGCTTCGCAAGACACCCTCGACGAGCTTAAGAAGCAAAACGAGGTCCTGACGTCAAAGGTTGCCGAGCTCTCCGAGGCTCAAAAGACCGCCGAGCGACTCGAGGGCCTGGTCGGTCTTCAGTCGACCTACAACCTCAAGTCCACAGCGGCTCGCATTGTCGGCGCGTCGGGCGATGCCTGGACCTCGACCGTTACCATCGACAAAGGCTCTGCCGACGGTCTTACCATCAACATGCCCGTGACGAGTTCTGCCGGTGTCATCGGTCAGATTATCGAGGTTTCGGCCAAGACCTCCACCGTCCGCCTGATTAGTGACGAGAACTCGGGCGTGTCCGCCATGGTGCAGGATACGCGTGCTCAGGGCATGCTGCAGGGGCAGCCCGACGGTACCCTGCGCCTGGAGCACGTGAGTGTCGACTCCGACGTGAAGGTGGGCGACATCATCGTGACCTCGGGCATCGGCGGCGTATTCCCCAAGGGCCTGCCGCTCGGTACGGTCTCGTCGGTGGAGAAGTCTGCCAACGATGTGTACTACACCATCGTCGTGCGCGCTCAGACAACGGCCGAAAACAACGAGGAAGTGCTGGTCATTACGTCGCTGACCGATGAGCAGTCGGCTTCGGACGAGGATGTGAGCAGCGCCAACAGTACGCCGCAGGGCACCTCGCGCGATGCGGCCACCAAGTCCAAAGATGAAAGCTCGGATGAAAACTCCGATGCGTCCGACACGACTGACTCGGGCTCGAGCGAATAGGGAGGCATGTCCATGGATCTACACGAACAGGGGACTGGCTCCCGCACTTTTGCGATTGCCGCCATTGTCTGCGTCCTGCTGCAGGCGGGCTTGGCGCCGCAGATCTCCATCGCGGGCGGTCGCGTCAACTTTATGATTATCCTGGTGTGCCTGAGTGTGTTTTCGGGCGATCCCACGCGGGCCGTCATCTGCGGTTTTTGCAGTGGCCTGTTCTACGACCTGTCGGCAGCCGTGCCGGTGGGCGTGATGTCGCTGTTGCTGACAGTGGGCAGCTTTGCCCTGACACACAGTGCCGCCGGTCAGACGGGCGGCACCCCGAGCGCTCGCGGCATCACGGTGGGCGCCTTTGCGCTTGCCATTAACGTGATCTACAGCATTATCTTGCTGTTTATGGGACTGGAATCGAGTTTTGTCGTGGCGATCTTTGGACACGCCCTGCCGTCCTCGATTCTGACCGGCTTGGTCGCCGTTCCGTTTTTGATGTCTGGCGTCGCGCCACAGTCTGGCTATGGGTTCTCCGCGCGCGGTGGGCGTCAGACGGGTATGCGCTTTAAGCCCAAGACCCGTAAGCTCAAATAGGGGAGGTCTGTAGATGTCTTCCCAGTTGACGGTTGTTGTCGCTGGCATCGTCCTGGTCGTGGCCATTGTGGTCGCGCTGGTCATCATGCGACGCGGCGACTCCCGCTTTACCTACGACACGCAGCACGGAACGGCCCCGCGCGCCACCGAGGGTGAGGGCAATACGGCCGCTACGGCCTTCAAGGGCCGCTTTTCCATCCTCACCGCGGGCGTGGGTGCGATGTTTGCCGCGCTTGCCGTTAAGCTGTGGGGCATGCAGATGGTCTCGTCGGACTACTACGACAAGCAGGCCAAGAGCAATCAGACCCGTACCGTTACCACGCCTGCCGTGCGTGGCCGCATCTTGGACCGCAACGGCGTCGCGCTGGTGCAAAACCGCCCCTCGCTCGCCGTCGTCGCCTATCGCGACCTTGCCGACGACAAGGTACTGGTGCGTCATCTTGCCAACGCGCTCGGCATGCCGTATATCGCGGTGCTGCGCAACATCCAGGACAATTCCGAAGGCGCGCAGAGCCTGCATACGATCGCGACTGACGTGCGCCGCTCTACTGTCGCCTACATTCAGGAGCACGCCGGTGAGTTTCCCGGCGTGAAGATCGCCGAGCGCACCGAGCGCCAATACCCGTATGGCGAGACCGCCTGCCATATCTTGGGCTATACCGGCACCATTACCTCCGAGCAGCTCAAGGCGCAGAACAAGAAGTCGTCGGACGGCAGCGATAGCGCGGCTGGCCAGATCTCGTATCAATCGGGCGATATTGTGGGCCAGGCGGGCGTAGAGATTTACTACGAAAATCTGCTGCAGGGCATTCGTGGTGAGCAGACCGTGAAAGTTGACGCCTCGGGTAACGTGACCGGTCAAGCCGGCGCCGTTCCCGCCAAGGCCGGTTCTGACATTAAGCTTACGCTCGACCTTAAGATTCAACAGGCCTGCGAGACGGCTCTGGCGAATGCCATTGAGCTTGCCAAGACCACGGGCCATAGCGATGCCGGCAACGGCGCCGTAGTGTGCCTCGATCCCAACAATGGTGAGATTCTGGGCATGGCGAGCGAGCCCAAGTTTGATCCGTCGGTGTTCATCGGCGGCGTTTCCAACGACGTGTGGACCGAGCTCAACGACGACAAGGGTTCGCATCCGCTGCTCAACCGCGCCATTAGCGGCCAGTATATGTCGGCTTCGACCATCAAGCCGCTCTCGGCTCTGGCCGGTCTTGAGTTTGGAACCTATACCTCAGGCCAGACCACGAACTGCACGGGCTATTGGACGGGCCTGGGCAAGTCATGGGGTAAGTACTGCTGGCTGCATTCCGGTCACGGCACTATGACGCTGCAGTCCGGTATCGCCAACTCGTGCGACCCCGTGTTCTACGATATGGGCAAGGCGTTTTTCTACAACGACCAGCATCCCGAGGGTCTGCAAGAGGTCTTTCGCCGTTGGGGCCTGGGCAAGACCTGCGGCATCGATCTGCCAAGCGAGGGAACGGGCCGCATTCCCGACGCCAAGTGGAAAGAGTCCTACTTTACCGACGCCTCGGCCGAGGACCGCAAGTGGAATGCCGGCGATATGACTAACATCGCTATCGGCCAGGGCGACATTTTGGTGACGCCGCTGCAGATGGCGTGTGCCTACATGGGCCTCGCCAACGGCGGCAAACAGTATGTGCCCCACGTCTTCTTGTCGGCGGTGTCGCGCGATGGCGACGGAGATGCCTATAAGTACAACGGTAAGGGCAAAAAGAAGCGCCTGGAGGCCCACATCAATAGCGATGCCGACCTGGCGCTGGTCCGTAACGGCATGCACGATGTGATTTACTCGGCGTCGACTTCGACTGCCGCGCACTTTAACTCCTTGACCCCCACGGTCTACGGCAAGTCCGGCACGGGCGAGAAGAGCGGCGAGGACGATTACGCGTGGTTTTGCGCCTACGCGCCGGCCGATGAGCCCAAGTACGTGATTGTCACTGTCTTGGAACAGGGTGGTGGTGGCTCCGATACCGCGCTGCACGTCGTGCGCGATGTCCTTGGTGCTATCTATGATGAGCCTGACACATCTTCTGCCACGGGCGATTCCTCGGTTCGATAGGAGGTTGCGATGAACTTTTCGCCGGCGGACCTGTTCCGCTCAACCAAATCCGGTTCTCGCAGCAGCCTGGACCGTGTCAACAAGCAGCTTTCGGCCTCGCGCGGCACGTTTCGCCAGAAGGTGCACATCGGCGTGCTGCTGGCAACCTTAGCACTCGTTGCCTATGGTGCCATCATCATTTGGTCTGCATCGCAGTTTAAGGCCGACGCCTCATTTTCGCGCCACCTGTTGGGCATCGGCATCGGTACGGTGCTTGCGGTGCTCGTCTGGCGTACCGATCTGCGCGGCATCTCTAACTTCTCGACGGCGCTGCTCGTCATCGACCTCATTGTGATTTTCTCGCCTAAGATTCCGGGTCTGTCCTATACGGGCGGTCTGGGCATGACGGGCTGGATCAAGATTCCCGGTATCGGTCTTACCTTCCAGCCGGTCGAGCTCGCCAAGCTCATCACGATCTTCTTTATCGCCACGCTTGGTTCGCAGTACAACGGCCGCATCGATACTGCCCGCGACTACATTAAGCTCTGCGGCATGCTCTCCGTTCCGTTTTTGGCCGTCGTCGCCATGGGCGACCTAGGTTCGGGCCTGGTCGTGTTGGTTTCGGGTGCCGTTGTGATCTGCATGAGCGGTGCGCGCCGCGAATGGGTGCTGTCGACCTTGGCTCTGCTCGTGGGTTTGGTGGCGCTCATCCTGGCGCTCGATTCGGTGCTCGATTCTCTTTTGGGCCATGACGTTTTGATCAAGCAGTACCAGATGAACCGACTGACCGTCTTTATCGACCCCGATAATGCCGATTCGGATGATGCCTACAACCTGCAGCAGTCGCTCATTGCCGTCGGCTCGGGTGGCTTTTTCGGTAAAGGGCTGGGCCATGCGACGCAGTCTGCCGGTGGCTTTCTGCCCGAGTTCCACACCGACTTCGTCTTCGCCTTCCTGTCCGAGACGTTCGGCTTCTGCGGCTCCTTTTTGCTCCTGTGCCTCTACGTGCTGCTGATTTTCTCGACGATCCGCGTTGCCTTTAAGTGCGAGTCGCTGTTCTTGCGCCTATCGTGCGTGGGCATCGTCGGCATGTGGGCGTTCCAGACCTTCGAGAACATCGGCATGTGCATTGGCATGATGCCGATTACCGGTATTCCGCTGCCATTTATTAGTTTTGGTTCGTCCTCGATGATGATCCAGTTGCTGACGGTGGGTATCGTACAATCCATATGGCGGCATCGTTCGGGCGCCGCGTAACCGCTGGAGGGGTTTGCTATGAAGATTCCCGTGGACAAGCTGACCCGCGTCTTTAAGATGGGCGCGACCACCAAGAAGGATTCCGACACGCCGGTACGCGTGTCCGTCTACCTCGATTCGTCTGCCTCGCGTTTTTTGGTCGAGACGGTGCGTGATGCCTTCGTGCCGCAGACGACGTCGGGCATTGTGCGCGTTGAGCGCCTGGGTGAGGACCGTATCGTCCCCAAGACCGATACCGATGTGGTTCTGGTGCTTTCGTGTGGGTCTGACCGCCTTGAGAGCGCCGTGCAGGAACTCGTGATTGCCGGCGCCCCCGTGTGCGTGCTGGCCGAGTCCGCAGTCGAGGTGCCTTTTATCCAGGAGTCCACGCCCATGCTCGGCGCGGTGGCGGCTACCGATAAGACGTATCTGCTCGAGACGCTTGCCCGCTGGATTCTCGATCGTACGGACAAGGAGACGGCATTTGCGGCAAACTTCGCCTTCATGCGTATCGCTGCCGCAAACCGCATCATCACCTCGTGCGCGCTTACCAATATGGCGACGGGCGCGCTGGTGTTTTTGCCGGGGGCCGATTATCCCGTTATGGCGCTGGCGCAGGTTGGCATGCTCTTTGAGCTGGCGGCCATCTTTGGACGCGGCATTAAGCCCGAGCGCGGCTACGAGGTCGCGGGCGTGCTTGCCGGCGGCTTGGTGCTCCGCGCCGTCACCCGCGCCCTGGTAAAGCAGACGCCGCATATCGGGTTTGCCGTCAAGGCGCTGACCGCCGCCGCGGGAACCTATGGTATGGGCCGTGCGCTCGTTTCGCTGTATGAGCGCGACATCGACTACAGCCGTGCCAACGAGGTGGCTGCCGCCACGTTCTCGCGCGTCCGCGACCTGGTGACCACGGTTGCCGGCGCTACTCGTCCCATGGGTCCCTTTGAGGACGCATCTGATCTCGCTGCTTAGGGGTTTCTTTTGCGCGCTGTGTACCAAGACTGTTTTCATTTGATTGAGCCCCTGCTCGCAAAGGTCGAGAAGCCGAGCCGCTATATCGACCATGAGTGGGGCACGCTCTCCAAGGCCGATGCCGACTACCGCTGCTGCATGATCTATCCGGACGTGTATGAGGTCGGTCTGCCCAACCAGGGCATCGCCATTCTCTACAACATCCTTAATCAGGCCGAGGGCATTTCCTGCGAGCGCGGCTATGTGCCGTGGCCCGATATGGGCGATGCCATGCGCGAGGCGGGGATTCCGCTGCTGTCGCTCGAGGGCGCGGCGCCTGTGGCCTCGTTCGATATCGTCGGCATGCATATGCCGCACGAGATGGCCGTGACAAACTTTCTCGAGGCGCTCGATCTCGCTGGCATTCCGCTGCTTGCGGCCGACCGCACCGAGGACGATCCCATCATCGTCGCCGGTGGCCCCTCGGTCTATAACCCCGAGCCGTATGCGGCCTTCTTCGATGCCATCCTGATCGGTGAGGGCGAGGAGTCGCTGCTCGAGGTTTGCCAGCTGCATCGTCGCCTGCGCGATGAGGGCGTCTCGCGCGCTCAGATTGTCGAGCAGCTCGCGACGGTCGCCGGTACCTATGTGCCGTCTCTGTATGAGGTGCGCTATGACGAGCCCTGCTCGCCGCATGGCTACACCGTGCCGCGCGAAGGCAAGGACGTCCCGCCGGTAGTTTATAAGCGCGTCGTTGAGGACTTTGGCGCTACCAATCCGCTGTCGCAGTCGTGCGTGCCCTACGCGCAGCTCGTCCACGATCGCCTGTCTATCGAGATTCTGCGCGGCTGTGCCCGCGGCTGCCGTTTTTGCCAGGCCGGCATGACCTATCGTCCGGTGCGCGAGCGCTCGGCCGACCAGATTGTGTCCTCGGTGATCCAGGGCCTGCAGAAGACCGGCTATGACGAGGTGTCGCTCACCTCGCTCTCGACCACCGACCACTCATGCATCCGCGATGTGCTCGGCAGACTCAACCGCCGTCTGGAAGATACGGGTATTCGCGTGTCCATTCCCTCACAGCGCCTGGATTCGTTTGGCGTGGATATGGCCGAGTCGGTCGCTGGCGAAAAGAAGGGCGGCCTGACGTTTGCCCCCGAAGCCGGCAGTCAGCGCATGCGCGACATCATCAACAAGAATGTGACCGAGGAGGACTTGGACCGTGCGGCCAAGGCGGCCTTCGAGGCTGGTTGGAACCGCATGAAGCTCTACTTCATGATGGGCCTTCCCGGCGAGCGCGATGAGGATATCGTGGCCATCGCCAACCTGGCCGACCATGTGCTCGAGCTCGGCCGCTCCGTGGTTCCCAAGGCGCGCCGCGGCTCCATCTCGGTGTCCATCTCGGTGTCGGTGTTTATCCCCAAGGCCGCTACACCCTTCCAATGGTGCCCACAGCTCGATTACGACGATGTCAAGCGCCGCCAAAAGCTGCTCATCACGAGCGTTCGCAACCGTGCGGTTCGCGTGCACTACCATGATGCCGAAACCTCGCTCGTTGAGGCCGCGCTGTCTCGCGCCGGCCGTGACATGACGCCTGTCATCATCGATGCCTGGCGTGCCGGTTCGCGTTTTGACGCCTGGGTGGAGCATTTCTCGCTCGATAACTGGAAAGAGGCGGCGGCCAAAAACGGCATCGACCTCAACGAGCTCGTGCACCTGCCCTATGGGCTGGACTGGCGTCTGCCCTGGGAGCACGTGAGCCCCGGATGCTCGCGCGGCTTCCTCGAGCGCGAATACCGCCGCTCGCTGGAGGGCGTCACGACGCCCGACTGCACCCGCACGTCGTGCACCGGTTGCGGAATCTGCCCCACGCTCCATGCCAAGAACGTATTGGTGGGTGATCGCGCATGAGTGAGCGCCTGACCGACAACCCCACGCTCTTTAGGCTTCGCGTTCGCTATGGCAAGCGCGACCGCCTTAAGTACCTGGGTCATCTCGAAGTGATTCATACCATTGAGCGCATCGTGCGTCGCGCGGGGCTGCCCTATGCCGTGACGCAGGGCTTCTCTCCGCACATGCGCGTGGGCTTTTCGTCGGCGCTGCCGGTGGGCACGTCGTCGACTTGCGAGTGGTATGACCTGTTTATGACCGAGTTCGTCGCGCTCGACGAGGCGTTTGAGCGCCTGGCGGCGGCATCTCCGGCCGATCTGGCCCCCATCGAGGCGGCATACATCGACGTGCGCACACCGGCGCTGACGGCGCAGCTCACGCGTCTGTCCTATCGTATCGACCTGCATCTTGACCCTGAGGCACCGGCCTCCGCCGACGAGGTGCGTCGTGCTATCGATACGCTGCGCGCGGGCCACGGCATCGACTACGCGCGTGGTAAGAAGAGCAAACGCCTAGACCTTGACCACACGCTCGTGGGCTATGAGCTCACGGCAGGGGAGCGCCCGGACCATCTGGTGCTCATGCTCGACACCCATGCCGACAACGAGGGCTCCATGCGTCCGGAAATTTTGCTTTCTGCCGCTGATGTTTTGTTGCAGGGCTTGACCCCGGGCGTCGATGCACCTATCGTTTCCACCGGTATGCAAGACCTCGTGACCATCTGCTCCTACGATGTCGAGCGTCAGAATCAAGCATGCGAGGACGACGAGGTCCGACTCGTCAGCCCCATACCTGTGCGAACTTGTGGATTTGCTCCACATACTCGTTGACGGGGGTATTATCGCCTGCTACTATATTCGGCTGTTGCACTAACTGATGCATGAAGGGCAAGTAAACATGTACGCAATCGTTAACACGGGCGGCAAGCAGTACAAGGTCGCCACCGACGATGTCATCACCGTCGAGAAGATCGAGGGCAATGAGGGCGATAAGATCACCCTGCCGGTTATCTTCCTCAACGATGGTAAGAAGATCGTCACCGATCCCGACAAGCTGGCCAAGGCCAAGGTTACCGCTCAGATCGTTGAGCAGTTCAAGGGCGAGAAGCAGCTGGTCTTCAAGTTCCACAAGCGCAAGCGCTATCGTCGTCTGAAGGGTCACCGTCAGCAGCTCACCAAGCTGAAGATCGTGAAGGTTCAGGCTACCTCCCGCGCCAAGAAGGCTGTCAAGGCAGAGGCTGAGGCTGTTGCCGAGGCTCCCGTCGCCGAGTAGATTACACTCGTAACGAAAGAGTAGGTATACACAATGGCACACAAAAAAGGACTCGGTTCCTCCCGTAATGGCCGTGACTCCCGCGGTCAGCGCCTTGGCACGAAGCGCTATGCCGGCCAGACGGTAACCACGGGCACGATTCTCGTCCGTCAGCACGGCACGCACATCCACCCGGGTGAGAACGTTGGCCGTGGCAAGGACGACACGCTGTTCGCGCTGGTCGACGGTACCGTTGAGTTCCACAAGGGTATCAAGCACAGGGTCAGCGTACGCCCGCTCGCGAACGCGTAATTCACCCTTCATAGAGCACATATGTGGGAGGCACTTGAGTTTTAGGATTCAAGGGTCTCCCTCTTTTTTGTAGGAGGCGATTCTGTTGTCACAGTTCACCGATATCAGCCGAATTAACGTTTGCGGCGGCGACGGCGGAGCCGGATGCATGTCGTTTAGGCGCGAGGCATTTGTTCCCAAGGGCGGCCCCGATGGCGGCGACGGCGGTCGTGGCGGCAACGTCGTCATTCAGGCCGACGCTCAGCTGTCCTCGCTGATCGATTACCGCTTTAAGCATCACTTCCGTGCCGAGCGCGGAACGCATGGCCAGGGTGCCCGCCGCAACGGCAAAAGCGGTGAGGACCTGATTTTGAAAGTCCCCATGGGCACCGTAGTCCGCGAGCTCGATCTCGAGACGCAGACCCCGATGTTCGAGATTGCCGACCTGGTGCACGACGGCGAGCGCGTTGTCGTGGCGCCCGGTGGTGCTGGCGGTCTGGGCAACACTCACTTTGTGACGTCGGTGCGTCGCGCGCCCGCGTTTGCCCAGCTCGGCGAGCCGGCTGAGGAGCACTGGATCGAGCTCGAGATGAAGCTCATGGCCGATGCCGCGCTTGTGGGCTTTCCCTCGGTCGGCAAGTCCTCGCTCATCGCGCGTATGAGCGCTGCCCGTCCCAAGATCGCCGACTATCCCTTTACCACGCTCGTGCCCAATCTGGGCATGGTGCGTGCCGGCGAATATTCTTACGTCGTTGCCGACGTCCCGGGTCTTATCGAGGGCGCGAGCGAGGGTAAAGGCCTGGGCCATCAGTTCCTGCGCCACATTGAGCGCACGGCCTTGATCATGCATGTCGTTGACATGACGGGCGGGTTTGAGGATCGTGATCCGGTTGAGGACTATCGCATCATCAACCGTGAGCTCGAGCAGTATGGTGCCGAGCTTTCGGAGCGTCCGCAGATCGTCGTCGCCAACAAGTGCGATGCGCCGGGCACGGCCGACAAGATCGCCGACCTTAAGCGTGCGGCGCTCGACGATGGCCATATGTTCTTTGCCGTGTCCGCTGTGACGGGTGCCGGTCTCAACACGCTGATGCTTGCCGTGGGCGAGCAGGTGGCTAAGCTTCGCGCGGAACTTGCGGTTTCCGATGAGCCTGTCAATCTTCGCGATGACGAGTGGGAGCGTCGCCGCCTGCAGCGCGAGAAGCGGTTCCGCATTGTCCAAGAGGAGCCCGGTGCCTTCCGCGTGGTCGGTCGCGCCATCGAGCGCTTGGTTATCCAGACCGACTGGGAAAATGAGGAAGCCGTCATCTACCTGCAGCATAAGTTTGCCCGTATGGGTGTTGACGACGCGCTCGAGAAGGCCGGCTGCCGTGCCGGCGACGAGGTTCGCATTTGCCAGCGATCCTTTGACTTTGAGGGCGCCGAGGACTTCTCGGAGTTTGAGGACGAGCTCGAGGATGCAGGCATTGAGGTTATTGACGTTGCGGCCGAGGGTGCGGACGTGGTCGATGCCACCGAGGGCTCCGAAGGCACTACCGAAGCCGACGTTGTTGAGACCCCGGAGGGCGAGTAAGCCATGTCGCTGCGCGGTGGAATCGGATTGCCTGAACTTCCCATCAAGAATGGGCACGAGTTTCGGCTTGGCATTATGGGCGGCACCTTTGACCCGATTCATTACGGGCACTTGGTTACTGCCGAGCAGGCTCGCGAGTCACTCGACTTGGACGCTGTGCTTTTTATGCCGGCCGGCTCTCCTGCCTTTAAGCTCGACAAACCGGTGACGCCTGCTGAGGACCGTTATGCCATGACGGTCCTCGCGACCGCCGCGAACCCGGCCTTTTTGGCAAGCCGCTTCGAGATCGATCGTGCCGGTGTCACCTACACAGCCGATACGCTGCGTGCCCTTCGCGAGTTTTACCCGCCACAGGTGAAGCTTTACTTTATTACGGGTGCCGATGCGATTATCGATATTGTGACCTGGCACAATGCAGATGAGATTGCCGAACTGGCAACCTTTATTGCTGCGACTCGTCCCGGCTTTGACATCGATACGGCCCGGGCGCGGATTAAGGAATCGGGGCTGCCGTTCGACGTTCGCTATATTCAGATTCCGGCGCTGGCGATTAGCTCGACCAACATTCGCAAGCGGGTTGCTCGCGGCATGAGCGTGCGCTATCTTACGAGCGAGTCCGTGCTCGGCTATATCCGTAAACGCGGTCTGTATGCCGATCTTGGGCAAGACGATTTTGATTGATGGGGGAGAACGTTGTCGGTAGAAGATCAGTTTGAGGGCGACGAGCGCGCGCTCTTGACGCGTATCCACGAGTTGCTCGATGTGCGCATGAAGGATAAACGTAAGCGCTATGTGCATTCGCTCGGGGTTGCCGAGACTGCGTTGCACCTAGCCGAGGTGTACGGTGTCAACCGCTTTGATGCCGCAGCCGCCGGCCTGATCCATGACTGGGACAAGGTGCTCTCCGACGACGAGCTGGTTACGCGCGCTCTGCATTATGGCATTAAGATTGCCGGCTCTCCGTCTGCCGCGACGCCGCTTTTGCATGGCCCGGTTGCCGCCTATGAGCTTCCGCAGCTTTTTCCCGAGCTGTCGCCGGCGGTCTTTCAGGCTGTCGACCGTCACACCGTGGGCGCTTGCGACATGACGCCGCTCGATATGGTGGTCTTTGTGGCCGATGCCATCGAACCCAACCGGCACGGCGATTATGCCCATGCGCTGCGCAAGATGGTGGGGAAGTCCTCGCTTGACGAGTTGTTCTTCTCCTGTTTTGCGCAGGGTCTGGTCTATGTGATCCAGACCGGGCGTTATCTTTATCCCACGGCTATTACGATTTACAACCATTACGCCCAGCTGCACTAGCTCGGGCTGTCTAGAAAGAGGTATTCCATGGCCGACGAGACCATGACCGACGAGCAGATTCTTGAAGGTGTGGAGCACAAGAGTTTCGTTGCCACGTCCGACCGCACCGCTGCCTCGCTGTCCGCGAGCGGTGTTGCCGCCGAGGATGTCGCCCGCGCCGCCGCGCAGGCCGCCTACGACAAGAAGGGCGAGGACGTTCAGGTGCTCGACCTGACTGAGCTTTCCGATGTGTGCGACTACTTTGTCATCGCTACCGGCACCAACAACCGCCAGGTCGATTCCATCGTTGACGAGATCGAGGAGAAGGTCGCCGAGGCTTGCGGCGAGCATCCGTTCTCCATCGAGGGCCGCGAGCAGAAGACCTGGATGCTCATGGACTACGGTTCGGTTGTCGTCCACGTCTTCACTCCCGAGGCGCGCGAGTTCTACCGCCTCGAAAAGCTCTGGGGTGACGCCCCCCAGCTTCCACTCGACCTCCTCTAGGGCCTTATTTGGGCTGGGGCTTTTTTAGCCACTCTCTACCGTTCGCCGGTCAGTTGCGCCATTCGCAGCTGCCCGGCTTTCTTTTTGCCTAAGGGACTAATCGTTGAAGCGGGATTGGCGGCCGAAGGATAGGGCGGTGTCGCCAAACTTGTCTCGGACGGCGTCGATGGCGACGGAGAGGTTGCGACGGTCGCTGGATTGGGCTCCGCGGTCGTCGACTTCGCAGAACAGGTCGGTCTGGATGCCGCCCTGATGATCGAAGTCGCTCATGCCTATGCCCGTCAGGCGCACATGCATGCCTTCCTGCCAGATGTTGTCGAGCAGCTCGAGCGCCACCGCTACAAAGATGTTCTCATCGTCGGTCGGATGCGGCAGCCGGCGCTGTGCCGAGCGACCGTTTCCGTACGAATACTTGAGTTTGAGCGTCACCGTGGCGCCCGTTAGTCCCTGACGGCGCAGGCGACGTCCGACCGACTCTCCCAGCAGCGCAATCGCCGCTTCGATGTCCCCGCGCTCAGTTAAATCGTTCGCAAAGGTGCGTTCATTGCTGACCGACTTGACCTCGCGCTCTTCATCGAGGCTTGTGACTTCGGAGATTTCGAGTCCCAGCGCTCGTTGGCGCATGCGTTCGCCGTTGACTCCAAAAATAGAGGCCAAGGTTGATTCCGGTGCGCGTGATAGCTCGCCGAGCGTGTAGATGCGCATACGACGCAGTCGCTCCTCGGCCGAGCGCCCGATGCCGCTCATGGCAGATACCGGCAGCGCGGCCAAAAAGCGCTGCTCGGTTCCTGGGCGCACGATGGTCAGCCCAAACGGCTTGTCCTGCTCGCTTGCGATCTTTGCAACCGTCTTGTTGCAGCCCACGCCAATGGAGCAGGTCACTCCCAGCGCTGCCACACGATCACTGATGCGCCGCGCAACCAGCAGCGGGTCTTCGGGCGCAAAGCGACCCGGTGTGATATCGATAAAGGCTTCGTCGATGGATACGCGCTCAACGCGCGGGGTCTCGTCGGCGAGAATCGCCATGACCTGCGCGCTGACCTCGTGGTAGCGATCGAAATGCCCATGCGTCCAAATGGCCTGCGGACAGAGACGCCGTGCCTCGGCCGAGGGCATGGCGGAGTGCACGCCAAAGCGACGTGCCTCGTATGAGCAAGTGGACACGACGCCGCGAGAATCGGCATCGCCACCCACGATGAGCGGCTTGCCGCGCCACTCAGGATGATCGAGCATCTCCACGCTCGCAAAAAACGCGTCGAGATCCATGAGGCCCACCGCCGGTCCCGTCCAGGGCGGCGGCGTGACGCCCGCAGCATCTTCATAACCGTATGTATGTTCGCGTCTTTTCATGGCATGAGTATACCGCGCAGCTCATGTGGGGTGCGTGGATGTGCTTGCAAATCGCGAATTCTTGTCTAAGATATGGATTTGCCTTCGACTACACCGAAGAAGTTGGTCTCACGGACTTCACCTGCCCGCGTCGATGGCGTATTATGTTCAACTGTTTGTTTGTAGTTGCAGCCTAAAGCTGCTTGGTTGGAGGAGTTTCCTTTGGCAGTCAAGATTCGCCTTGCTCGTCACGGCGCTAAGAAGCGTCCGTACTACCGTGTCGTCGTCGCCGATTCCCGCGCCCCGCGTGACGGTCGTATCATCGAGGAGGTTGGCCGCTACAACCCGATGACCGCCCCCAAGACCATCAACCTCGATCTCGAGAAGATCGCCGACTGGCAGTCCAAGGGCGCTCAGCTCACCGACGCTGTCGCTGCTCTGGTCAAGGCCGCCAACGAGGGCGAGAAGACCGAGACCGTCGTCAAGAAGTCCAAGAAGCAGCTCGCCAAAGAGGCCGAGGCCGCTAAGGCTGCCGCTGAGGCCGCTGAGGGCGCCGAGGAGTAAATCGTGCCTGAGGTTGACGCTGCACAGCTCGAGGGTGAGGCAATGCTCTCAGATCGCATCGCCGATCTCGTCGAATATCTCGTTGTTCAGATCGTCGACGACCCGGATTCCGTGAGCCTTGAGGTCATCGATGGTGACGACGCCTCTACGATTGAGGTTTCGGTTGCCGAGGATGACGTCGCTAAGGTCATCGGCCGTCGTGGCCGTACCATCAAGGCCATTCGCACGCTCGCCCGTGCACTGGCCGCTCGCCTCGACACTGCAGTCGAGGTAGAGGTTCTGGGCTAGGACCTTGAGGTCCCAGTACAAAAACATCGCCCGTGTGGTCAAGCCGCACGGAAGGAAGGGGGAGGTCCTCGCGCAGCCGCTGCGGGGGCTTCCTTCTGTATTGACGCCGGGTATGCGCGTCGCCTTGACGCCGCCGGCACTCAAGCGCGACCGTTTTTGCACGGTCACATCCGTCACCGATACGGGCGATGGCGATCTGGTCTCGTTTGAGGGCATAGACGACTTGACGGCCGCCGAGGGCATCACCGGATGCTATGTGCTGGCCAATCGTGACGACTTTGAGCTCGATTCGCTCGACGCCGCCTATACCGACCTCATGGGTCGCGAGGTGACCGACGAGCGCTTTGGCTCGCTCGGCACGATTGTCGAGATCATGTCGACGCCCGCCAACGATGTTTGGGTTGTCGAGGGCGATCGGTACGGCGAGGTGCTGATTCCCGTGATCGAGCAGGTTGTGCTCGATCTTCCCGATCAGGGGGCAATTTCCGTCCACGTTATGGACGGTTTGATCGATATGGACAAGTAGGGAGGAAAACATGCTGATCGAGACCCTTTCGGTCTTTCCCGAGATGTTTGAGCCCGTTATGTCCACGTCGATCTTGGGCCGCGCCCGCAAGGCCGGCCTTTTTGATTTTAAGGCCTATAACCTGCGCGACTGGACGCACGACCGTCATCGCACCGTCGATGACGAGCCGTACGGCGGCGGGCAGGGCATGCTCATGAAGGTCGAGCCTATTGCCGAGGCCATCGAGGCTATTAGCTCCGAAGGTCCCAAGCCCACCGTGGTGTTCTTTACACCCTGTGGCGAGCCCTTTACGCAGCATGTGGCCGAGCGCCTGCTCAAAAGCGAGCGTCTGCTGTTTGTATGCAGCCGCTACGAGGGCGTCGACGAGCGCGCGTATGCGTATGCCGACGAGCGTCTGTCGATCGGCGACTACGTGCTCACGGGCGGCGAGCTTCCCGCCATGGTCGTTGCCGATGCCGTCGTGCGTCTGATTCCCGGCGCCCTTGGTGACGAGATGAGCAACGTCGATGAGTCGTTCTCGACTGCCGAGGATGGTGGCCTGCTCGAGTACGCGCAGTACACCCGCCCCGCCGAGTTCAACGGCGAGGGCGTGCCGCCGGTGCTCGTGAGCGGCGACCATGCGAAGGTTGACGCCTGGCGCCGTAAGAATGCCATCGAGCGCACCTGCCGCTGGCGTCCCGACCTGATCGAGACGGCGCGGCTTACGCCCGAGGAGCGCGCATATGCGCAGGACATCCTGGACGCATCGTATTCGCAGAGCGAGGAGTGAGAATGGTTCCATCGCAGCATTCCGTGCTAAAGGGTGCGTTTGAGTGGATCGCGGTCGTCGCGATCGCACTGGTCGCTACCTTCCTGATTCGCTCGTTTGTGGTCGAACCCTTTGTGGTGCCCACCGGCTCCATGGAGTCCACGATCGAGATCGGCGACCAGATTTTGGCGCAAAAGGTGAGCCTTGAGCTCGGCCAGCCCGTCAGCCAAGGCGATATCGTGGTGTTCCACAACCCCGATGGCACCTCCGAGCACGATGTTCTCGTCAAGCGTGTTATTGCCACGGCCGGCCAGACGGTCGACCTTCAGGACGGCAAGGTGGTCGTTGACGGCCAGGCGCTCGACGAGGGCTACACGACCGGCATGAGCTGGCCGCTTTCGGTCCAGGCTCCCGGCGCTCAGGTAAGCTATCCCTACACCGTTCCCGACGGGTGCGTGTGGGTGATGGGCGATAACCGCGAAAACTCTGCCGACTCACGCTACTTTGGTCCCGTCGATCGCTCTGATTTGATCGCCGTGGCGCTTGTGCGCTACTGGCCGCTCAACCGCATCGGCACTATCGACTAAAAACCGCTATAGTACAGTACCTAACCGTGTAATCGTTTCGACGAGGGGATATTAGAGGCATGAACGCTTCATCGCTTTCCTTCCAAGACATCATCCTGCGCCTCCAGCAGTACTGGGGCGAGCAGGGCTGCGTCATTATGCAGCCCTATGACTCCGAGGTCGGTGCCGGTACCTTCCACACCGCGACCACGTTGCGCTCGCTCGGTCCCGCCGAGTGGCGCACCTGCTACGCTCAGCCTTGCCGCCGTCCTGCCGACGGCCGCTACGGCGAGAATCCCAACCGCATGCAGCACTACTATCAGTTCCAGGTGCTCATTAAGCCCTCGCCGGTCAACGCCCAGGAGCTTTACCTGGGGTCTCTTGCCGCTATCGGTCTGGACCCCAACGACCATGACGTCCGTTTTGTCGAGGACGACTGGGAGAGCCCGACGCTGGGCGCCTGGGGCCTTGGCTGGGAGGTCTGGCTCAACGGCATGGAGGTCACGCAGTTTACGTACTTCCAGCAGGTGGGCGGCATCGAGGTCGACCCTGTGCCCGTCGAGATTACCTATGGTCTGGAGCGCATCGCCATGTACGCTCAGGGCGTCAACTCCGTCTACGACCTGGTGTGGAGCTATCTGCCCGATGGCACGCCGATGACCTATGGCGACGTGTTCCTGGAGAACGAGCGCGAGTTTAGCGCCTACAACTTTGAGGTCGCCAACGTCGAGATGATGCGTCAGAAGTTTGACGACTACGAGGCCGAGTGCCACTCCTGCCTTGAGCGCAAGCTGCCGCTGCCCGCTTACGACTGCGTCATGAAGTGCAGCCATGCCTTCAACCTACTCGATGCCCGCGGCGCACTGTCCGCGGTCGAGCGTGCCAACTACATCCTGCGCGTCCGCGCCGTCGCCAAGGCGTGCTGCGAGGCCTATATGGCCGAGGTCGCCGGAGTCAACGAGAATGCCGACCAGGAAGGCGAGGTGGCGTAAGCCATGGCAGACGCTAAGGATTTCCTGTTTGAGATCGGTACGGAGGAAATGCCCTCCGCACCGCTGAACAATGCCGTCAAGCAGCTTGGCACCATGATTGCCAAGGGTCTCGACGAGGCCGGTCTGGCCCATGGCGAGGTCCGCGTGATTTCGAGCCCGCGTCGTTTGGCTGCGCTCGTGGCCAACGTCGCCACTGCGACCGATGAGGTCCATGAGGTCAAGCGCGGCCCCGCGGCAAACATTGCCTTTGATGCCGACGGTAACGCCACCAAGGCCGCCCAGGGCTTTGCCCGCAAGTGCGGTGTGGCTGCCGAGGACCTGGTCCGTCGCGAGGACACCGACGGCCGCGAGTACGTGTTCGCCGAGAAGAACATTCCCTCCGCTCCGGCTACGCCGATCCTGACGTCTCTGTGCGAGAAGACTATCGCCGGCCTGCAGTGGCCCAACTACCGCAGCCAGCGCTGGGGCCACGAGCACGCTACGTTTGTTCGTCCGGTCCGTTGGATCTGCTGCCTTTTGGGCGAGGACGTCGTGCCCGTGTCGTTTGCCGATGTGACGAGTGGCAATACCACGCGCGGACATCGCGTTCTGGGCCCCGGTGACCATGTGGTCGCCAGCCCCGCCGTCTACGAGCAGGTGCTCGAGGATGCCGGCGTGCTCTCTGCCGAGCGTCGCCGTGAGGCTATCCTTGCCGGTATCGCCGAAGTCGAGGCCGCTCGCCCCGGCTGCCATGTCGACACGCCCAAGAAGGTCTTCGAGGAGGTCATCAACCTCTGCGAGTGGCCGACGGTGCTCGTCGGTACCTTTGACGAGGAGTTCCTCAAGGTCCCGCACGAGATCATCTGCGAGTCCATGCTCACCAACCAGCGCTACTTCCCGATCTATGACGGCGAGGGCAAGCTCACACGTGAGTTCGTGGTCGTTTCCAACAGCAAGCCCGAGAACGCCGAGCGCGTGATCGACGGCAACGAGCGCGTCGTGCGCGCCCGTCTGGACGACGCAAAGTTCTTCTACGAGGAGGATCTGAAGATCTCCCTCGATGAGTTCCGTGAGCGTCTGGCCAAGGTTGCCTTCCAGGAGAAGCTCGGTAGCGTGCTCGCCAAGTCCGAGCGTATTGAGCAGCTCGCGCTCGCCATCGCCCGTGAGGCCCATCTGGGCGCCCACCTTGCTGCAGACGCTGCTCGCGCTGCACACCTGTGCAAGGCCGACCTGGTATCCAACGCCGTCGTTGAGTTCACGAGCCAGCAGGGCGTTATGGGCGGTTATTACGCTTCCGCGATGGGGGAGAACGACGAGGTCGCCCACGCCATTCGCGATCACTATCGTCCCCGCTTTGCCGGTGATGAGCTGCCCGAGGGCACCGCTGGCTGCATCGTGGCCTGTGCCGACAAGCTCGATACCATTGCGGGTATCTTTGCCATCGGCGAGCCCCCGACCGGCTCGTCCGACCCGTACGCGCTGCGTCGCGCCGCCATCGGCATCATCAACATCCTGCGCGACCGTCTGCCGATCGACCCCACGTCGCTCATCGACTTTGCGCTCGAGCTCTATAGCGAGCAGGGCATTGAGTTCGACGCCGCCGAGGTCGCCCAGCAGGTTCGTGACTTCTTCCACGGCCGTCTGGTGAGCATGGCCCGCGACGAGAAGATTCCGGCCGACACCGTTGCCGCCGTCTCCGCGGTGCACATCATTGCCCCGTCGCTCTTCTTCGCCCGCTGCGCCGCCCTCGATGAGGCCCGCAAGAACGACGCCGAGACCTTCGACAACCTGGCAACCGCCTACGCCCGCGCGGCGCACATCTCCAAGCCCGAGCTGGGCGCGGAGTACGATCGCGCCCTGATGGGCGAGGTCGAGCTTGCGCTTGCCGATGCCTCCGAGGCCGCTCAGACCGCCGTCGACGCCGCTCTCGCCGCCGAGGATTATCCTGCCGCGTTTGCCGCTCTGGCCGCCCTGCGCGCGCCCATCGACCGTTTCTTCGACGAGGTTATGGTCATGGACAAGGACGAGCAGCTCCGCGATAATCGCCTTAAGCTGCTCAACCGCTTCGAGGCCGTTTTCTCCGGCATCGCCAACATCGGTGAGCTTGCCCGCAAAAAGTAAGCCAGCCTGCGCGTAAGCGCAAAAGGAGCCCCGCATGGATTGCCCGGTCACCGCTCGTCCCACCGTTATCGTTATCTCCGACTCGCTCGGTGATACCGCTTGTGAGGTGGTGCTTGCGGCGTCCGGGCAATTTGATGAAGGGGCTTTTCGTCTCTTGCGCCTGCCCAAGGTGAACTCGGTGGAGCAGGTCAAGTCGTTTGTGGGTCCGCGCGTCGATGCGGACCATCGTGATATTGCCGTGTTCCACACCATTGTCGATCCGGCGCTTCGCGCCCGCGTACTCGATTACCTGGGCATGCTTCATATCCGTTCGGTCGACCTGATCGGTCCGACACTTGCCGTGCTGTCATCGCTCATCGGTGTGCCGCCCAAGGGCGTCGCGGGCGTGATTCACAGGACCGATGACCGCTATTTCCATCGCATCGAGGCCATGGAGTATTTCGTTGAGCACGATGATGGGCGCGGCTGCGACGACCTTTCGGGGGCAGATATCGTGCTGCTGGGCGTATCGCGCACGTCCAAGACGCCGCTGTCGATGTATTTGGCCTATCAGGGTTACAAGGTTGCCAATGTTCCGTTGGCCCATGGCATGGAGCCGCCGAAGTCGATTTACAAGGTCGACCCGATGCGGTTGTTTGGTCTGATTTCGACTGTCGATGTGATCTCTGAGATTCGCGATAGCCGCTTGGGCGATGACTATGCTCGCGCCGTCGCCGGCTCCTATGCCGAGCCCGAGAGCGTGCGCAGCGAGCTCGAGGAAGCCCGTGCCCTCATGAAGCGTCTGGGCTGCTTTGTGGTGCGTACCGATGGCAAAGCGATTGAGGAGAGCGCCTCCGAGATCATCGGTCATTTGATGGAAATCCAAGAAGCCCGTGCCCGCCGCGCCGCCCGCCGAGGTCAGCAAAGCTAACTCATTGGGGTAGCTAAAAATTCACCGGCCTTAAAATACTATCTAAAAATAATGCACGATATTGGTAAAGCGATTTAGCAAAGAACTTGCATTTGACCTGCAATTTTCTTGCAGTGGTATCTTCATAAGGTAACCACCTTTACCTACCGTTTACCGCCGCATTTATCACGTTTACCAAACCCCTCGCCCTCTACGCAAGCCCGCTCAACGTCCGCCGTATAGTTCCCTCACGGCCCGCATCCGGCGGGTCGATTCGTCACCACGGTCGTGCGCGAGAGCGCATGGAAGGGGAAGTATCGTGAGCGATTGCAAGAGGGTTTACCGTTTTGGAACCGACGCCCAGGGCACCTGTGTCACTGAGGGCGACAAGTCCATGAACTTTGTGCTTGGCGGCAAGGGCGCAAACCTTGCCGAGATGAGCCGCATCGGCCTGCCGGTTCCCGGTGGCTTTACCATTACCTGCCAGACCTGTGTCGAGTACTCCGGTGCCGGCAACCTCTGGCCCGAAGGCGCACTTGATGAGATCGTTGCTGCCGAGGCCGACCTCGAGGCCCGCTGCGGCAAGAAGCTTGGCGACGCCTCCGATCCGCTGCTCGTGTCGGTTCGCTCGGGCGCTCCGTTCTCCATGCCCGGCATGATGGACACGGTCCTCAACTTAGGCCTCAACGACGACTCCGTTCAGGGACTCATCGCCCAGACGCAAAACCCGCGTTTTGCCTGGGATAGCTACCGCCGCTTTATTCAGATGTTCTCCAACGTCGTTATGGGCGTCGACGCCGACCTGTTCGAGAACGCGCTGACCCAGGCACGCCTGGTTTCCGGCGTTCGCGTCGATTCCGAGCTTTCGGCCGAAGACCTGCAGGAGCTCGTCGAGACCTTTAAGAGCATTTTCTCCGAGAACGTCGAGGTCGCCCTGTATCCCGAGCTCGAGGTTGCCGACGGCAAGCCCGTCTTCCCGCACGATCCGGAGCTTCAGTTGCGCCTTGCCATCCAGGCCGTCTTTGGCAGCTGGATGAACGAGCGCGCCTGCATCTACCGCAAGCAGCATGGCATTTCTGACGAGCTCGGCACCGCCGTCAACGTGCAGGCTATGGCCTTTGGCAACAAGGGGGAGACCTCTGCGACCGGCGTCGCTTTTACGCGCAACCCGGCCGACGGCACCAAGGAGTTCTATGGTGACTTTTTGGTTAATGCCCAGGGCGAGGATGTCGTCGCCGGCATCCGCAACACCGAGCCCATCGCCGACCTCAAGAACACTCCGGGCCTCGAGTCTGCAGGTGAGGAACTCGAGCGCGTGTTCCTGACGCTCGAAGATCATTACCGCGATATGTGCGATATCGAGTTCACCATCGAGCAGGGTAAGCTCTGGATGCTCCAGACCCGCGTGGGCAAGCGCACTGCCACCGCCGCCCTGCGCATCGCCATCGAAATGGTCGAGGAGGGTCTGATCACCTGCGAGGAGGCCGTGAGCCGCATCGATCCCGCGCAGCTCGACCAGCTCCTGCATCCGCAGTTCGATGCCTCCAAGAAGTACGAGGTTCTGGCTTGCGGCCTCAACGCCAGCCCTGGTGCCGCCGTGGGCGAGGTCGTGTTCTCGAGCGACGATGCCGTCGCGCGCGCCAACGAGGGTCACAAGGTCATTTTGGTTCGCTGGGAGACCAACCCCGATGACCTGAAGGGCATGGTCGCCGCCGAGGGTATCCTGACCAGCCACGGTGGCAAGACGAGCCATGCCGCCGTTATCGCTCGCGGTATGGGTACGCCCTGCGTCTGCGGCGTTGAGCGCTTCCACATCGACGCCGCCGAAAAGGTCGTGCGCATCGAGGGTAGCGATCGTGTGCTGCACGAAGGCGATGTCATCTCCATCGACGGCACCCAGGGCATCGTCGTCGATGGCGCTGTCGATTTGGTCTCCGCCGAGCTCACCGGCGACCTGGACACCATCCTGTCCTGGGCCGACGAGATCCGTCTGGACGAGACCTGTGGCCACGCCAACCATGTGCGCGTCAACGCCGACAATCCCGAGGACGCAGAGCTCGCGCTCGAGTTTGGCGCCGAGGCCATCGGCCTGTGCCGCACCGAGCACATGTTTCTGGGCGATCGCAAGAACATCATCCAGAGCTTCATCCTGTCCGACGATGAGGCCGTGAAGCAGCAGGCCCTCGCCGACCTGCTCAAGGTTCAGACCGAGGACTTCCTGGCGATGTTCAAGACCATGTCCGGTCGCGATGTGGTCGTTCGCCTGCTCGATCCGCCGCTGCACGAGTTCCTGGATAATCCGCGTGAGCTCGAGGTCGCCATCACCAAGAAGGAAGCCGCTGGCGCCAGCGAGGAAGAGCTTGCCGCCCTGCGTGCCCGCCTGCGCCGTATCGACGGCATAGTCGAGTCGAACCCCATGCTCGGCCTGCGCGGTGTGCGCCTGTCCGTCGTCTTTAGCGATCTGCCGCTCATGCAGGTTCGCGCCGTGGCCACGGCTGCTGCTCGACTTATCAAGGAGGGCGTCGACCCGCGCCCCGAGATCATGGTTCCGCTCGTTTCCATTACGGCCGAGCACGTTCAGACTCGCGAAGTCATCGAGCGCGTGATCGCCGAGGTTTCCGCCGAGGAGGGCGTCGAGCTCAATATTCCCGTGGGCACGATGCTCGAGCTGCCGCGTGCCTGCATGGTTGCCGACGAGATCGCGCAGCACGCCGACTTCTTCTGCTTTGGCACCAACGACCTCACGCAGACGACCTTCGGCTTCTCTCGAGACGATGCCGAGGCCAAGTTCATCCCGCTGTACCTGCACAAGAAGATCTTGAAAGACAACCCCTTCGAGACCATCGACTCGGCGGTGCTGGAGCTCGTGCGCATGGCCGTCGAGAAAGGTCGCGTCACCAACCCCGACATGCACTTTGGCGTGTGCGGCGAGCACGGCGGCGACCCCAACTCCATCAAGGCCCTGTTTAACGTGGCCGACGTGGACTACGTGTCCTGCTCGCCCTATCGTGTACCCCTCGCGCGCCTGGCGGCCGCCCAGGCCAAGCTCGAGGCCAAGCGTTCCGCCTAACGTTTTGGGTTTGGGCGCCTAGCGTAGCCCCCTTCACGCCGCCCGTCTCATTCGTGAGGCGGGCGGTTATCATGTGCGGGTTTTGTCTTTTTGTCTGCGTAAAAAATTGTTCTTGCAGCAGAAACCCGCGCGTGTATACTCAAATACGTTTGTTCAACTACGTGCCGGCCAAGGTGGTACGGCACCTCTAGAAGAGTAAGGAATTGCACATGGATTACATCCGCGCAATCGAGCGTCAGCAGATCCGCGAGGACATTCCTCAGGTTCGCGTCGCCGACAACGTCAAGGTTCACTACCGCATTAAGGAAGGCGACCGCGAGCGCATCCAGGTCTTCCAGGGCGACGTCATCCGCATGGCCGGCGCCGGTGCCCGCGAGACCTTCACCGTCCGCAAGATTTCCTTCGGTGTCGGTGTTGAGCGCACCTTCCCGCTTCACAGCCCCAAGATCGCCAAGCTCGAGGTCGTTCGTCATGGTCGCGTCCGTCGCGCCAAGCTGTACTACCTCCGCGACAAGGTGGGCAAGGCTGCTCGCATCCCCGAGAAGCGCTAAGAAGATCGCAGCGTCTGTCCACTCGTTTGGACACAAGGGTCACCTTCGGGTGGCCCTTCTTTTTATCTGATTTGCATGCAAGGAGGGCCTGGTATGGCCAATATGACGAGCTCGGTTTCGGCATCGCAGGTTGCCGGCGAGCTGGCGAGCGCCACGTTCGAGGAGATTCCCGCCCTCGTGGAGCATTATCGCGAGGATCCGCGCCAGCAGGTGATCAAGGCTTGCGAACGTGCCCTTAAGCGCCATGCCAAGGAACTTTCCGAACGCGAGCGCGTCAACGGCATGTACGAGCTTATGCATGAGCTCGGCGGTGATGGCGTGGTCGTGGGCGTCGACGAGGTGGGCCGTGGCTCGGTAGCGGGTCCCTTGACCGTGTGTGCCGTGTGTCTTCCGATGGAGCCGCGCATCTGGGGCATCAACGATTCCAAAAAGCTCACGCCGGCGCGCCGCGAGCTGCTCTCGGTGAAGATTGCCGAGGTGGCGACTGCTATCGGCTTTTGCCATATCGCTCCTGCGGATATCGATGAGATGGGCATGGCCCGCGCCATTCGAGCCGCTGTCGCGGGTGCGGTGGCAGATACGGGGCTTGAGCCCGATTGCGTGCTTATGGACGGTAACCCCCTGGGCGCCGTGCCCCATGAGCGCGACGTGGTCAAGGGCGATGCCAAGATCGCCTGTATCGCCGCGGCATCCATCATGGCAAAGGTCACGCGTGACGAGATGATGGTCGAGTACGATGCCGAGTATCCCGAGTACCATTTGGCCGAATCGAAAGGCTATGCGAGTCCCGAGCACATCGAGGCCATTCGCAAACATGGTCTTTCTCCGCTGCATCGTGTGAGCTTTTGCGGAAACTTTCTGCAGACTGAGCGCCTTTTTTAGGCCAATTGTGGAGACAGGGACCTTAAGGGTTCTATAAACCTGCTGGTAGGGGCCGTGTGCAACGCTATTGTTGCGCGCGGCCCCTCATTTGTCGGCATTTGGTTGGTTTTCGGTTTGCTTCCGGTACTTACCCGCATGAAACCTGCCCTCATTATCGAGGCAATGCAGGGAGTGGGAAAGGAGACCCCATGTGTGCCGCAGCCAAAATGAGCAAGACGCAGCAGCTCAAGGAACGTTGGGAAGAGGGGGAGCTCGATTGCGGGTCGATCACGCCTGAGTTTATCAAGGGGCTCAGTCCTCGCGAGCTCGGTATGCTGGGCGAGCTTATCGCAATCGATTACTTTAACGAGCGCGGCTATGCATTGCTGGAACAAGGCTATCGATGCTCGGAGGGCGAGGCCGACCTGGTGCTGCTCGACGAGCTCGACGATGTGGTGGTGATGGCCGAGGTCAAGACCAGGCGTGTTGCGCTGGATTGCGATACGCGGGTGTTTCCCGAGGAAGCGGTGAACGCCCAAAAGCAGCGGCGCTATCGTCGCATCGCGAGTTGTTATCTCATGGAGCACTATCCGCTCAAGGCAATCCGCTTCGATGCCGTGGGCGTCACCATTCGCGGCGGGCATATCGCCGAGATTGAGCATCAGTACAATGCGTTCGATTGGCAGGTTTCGTGATGGCGTTCGAAACTTTTGCCGTTCACGCGGCCTGTATCCGCGGCGTCGAGGCGATTCCCGTTACGGTCGAGGTTTCGCTCGCGGGCGGCATCCCGGGCATCCAGATGCTCGGCATCCCGAGTATGGAGGTCATGGAGTCGCGCGGGCGCATTCGCTGTGCGATGCGCTCTGCCGGATTCGAGATCCCGCGCTCGGGCATTACGGTCAATCTGGCACCGGGCGATATCCGAAAGACCGGTAGCGGCTTTGACCTGCCGATAGCCATTGCGGTGCTTGCGGCCGATGGGCAGATTCCCCGCGACAATCTCGACCGCTGCCTCATTGCCGGCGAGCTCGGCTTGGATGGCACGGTGCTTCCCGTCAAGGGCGAAGTAGCGTTTCAGCTGCTGGCTCGCGACATGGGGTTGTCTTTTATCGCCGGTAGGTCCGACCAGCATGTTCCGCTTTCGGGGGTCGACTGCGGTTTTATCGACCATCTGTCGCAGCTTGCTCACGGTATGGGCGAGGCAGCTCGGCATTATCTGGATTCTGAGGGCGGGGAGGCAACCTTTGAGCCCGAGCTCGATTATGCCGACGTGTTGGGGCAGGAGGTCGCCAAGCGCGGCATAGCGCTTGCGGCGGCAGGGGAGCTGGGCTTGCTTATGATCGGGTCTCCGGGATCGGGCAAGACCATGCTTGCGCGCCGCATGACGGGTATCTTGCCCGAGCTTTCCGTCGAGGATCAGCAAGAGGCGCTGTGTATCCATTCGGTCTTGGGTGAGAATATCGATGGCCTGCTTGCGGGGCATCGGCCGTTTCGAAGTCCCCATCACAGCATTTCGACAGCGGGCCTTATTGGCGGGGGGCGCCCGGTGCATCCGGGCGAGATTAGCCTTGCCCATGGCGGCGTGCTCTTTTTGGACGAGCTTGCCGAGTTTCCCACCGGTGTGCTGCAGACGCTTCGTCAGCCAATCGAGCGCGGCTATGTCAGGATCGTGCGCGTCGATGGCGCCTTTACGTTTCCCTCGCGCTTTCAGCTGCTTGCGGCGAGCAATCCCTGTCCCTGCGGCTTTTTGGGCGATCGCGAGGTCCCGTGTCGCTGTTCGGCATCGATGGTCGAGCGCTACCGGTCCAAGCTGCGCGGTCCCTTGGCCGACCGTATCGACCTGATGCTCGATGTGACCCGCCCCGATCCGCAGGTGATTATCGAGGGCGCCGAGGGCATGTCGTCGGCCGAGCTGCGCGACTACGTTGTCCGCGGTCGGGCTTTTCGTGCCTGGCGCGAGTCCCGTATGGATGATGCGGATGCCGAGGCCGAGCACGATGAGTCACGGTCCATTGACGGCGTCGTGTCGACCTTTGCACTCGACGAGGCCGCCGAGAAATGCGTACTTGGCCTGTCGAAACGCACTCATCTCACGGGGCGCGGCATCGTGCGCCTGGTTCGCATCGCGCGCACGATTGCCGATGTCGCAGAAAGCGAGCGGGTGACGCAAGACCACGTGCTCGAGGCGGCGATGTACCAGGGAAGGAGGGATCAGTGATGGGTGAGGAGACTTTTGAGCTGCATCCCGGTGATGCGTTGTATCCAGATACCGTTTTGGAGCTCTCTGATGTACCCCAGACGCTGTTCGTGCGTGGCGACCCGGAGGTGCTTTCGACGCCGGCGCTCTCCATCATCGGCGCTCGCAAGGCCTCGCCGTACGGCCTGGCCGTGGCAGAACTGGCCGCGAAAGTTGCGGTCGAGGCGGGGGTGACGGTGGTCTCGGGCGGCGCGGTCGGCTGCGACCAGGCCTCGGGTTGGGCCGCGGTCAACGCCGGTGGCAGGCACGTCGTGGTGTTGGGTACGGGCGCCGACGTGGTCTACCCGCGCTCGAGTGCGGGGCTCATCGCGCGCACGATCGATACGGGCGGCGCGGTCGTGTCCATCTCGCCTTGGGGTATGGGGCCACGTAAGTTTGCCTTCCCGCGGCGTAACCGGGTGATTGCCGCGCTTTCGCAGGCACTCTTCGTGTCGGAGGCCGGCATGCCTTCGGGCACGTTCTCGACGGCGGAGGCCGCCATGGACCTGGGGCGCGAACTGCTTGCGGTACCGGGCTCCATTTTGTCGCCCGAGTCGCGCGGGACCAACTACCTCATTGCCAACGGGGCCTGCTGCATTATTGACGAGGAGTCCATCGAGATGGCCATCTCTCGAATCTACGGTACCCTGCGCTATTCGCGTCCCGATGCGCCCGGCATCGCCGACCTGGATGCCACACAGCAGACTGTGATGCATGCCCTCATCGCCTCGCCGCTCAAGGTTGAAGACATCGCCACACTCGTCTCCCTCGATGCCGTCGGTGTGCTCAAGCTCCTGGGCTCGCTCGAGCTCGAGGGCCTCATCGAGCGCATGATGGATGGAAGGTATGCGCCCTCCAAGTTTGCCCTTCACGCCCAGACGCCCTTCGGTCACAATGGAAAACGTGTCAATTAGAAAGGTGTTTGCAGATGCTGTTTGATCAGGTGACGGTTATCGGTGGCGGTCTGGCGGGATCGGAATGCGCGATTCAGCTGGCAGATCGCGGGTTCGCCGTAAAGCTGTGCGAGATGCGCCCACAGGTGAGCTCTCCTGCCCACCATACCGATCACTTGGCGGAGCTCGTCTGCTCCAATTCGTTTAAGTCGACCCGTCCCGATTCTGCCGCCGGCCTGCTGAAGGCCGAGCTCGAGCGCATGGGCTCGGTGCTGCTCGACTGCGCTCATCGTGCGGCCGTTCCCGCTGGCGGCGCCCTGGCGGTCGACCGCGTCAAGTTTTCCGAGCTCGTCGAGGCCGAGGTTGCCGCCCGCCCCAATATTGAGGTCGTCCACGGTGAGGTCACCCAGATCCCCGGGGGTCATGTGGTTATCGCCGCGGGCCCCTTGTGCTCGCCGGCATTGAGCGAGGAGGTCATGAAGCTCGTCGGCGGTGACGCCCTGGCGTTCTTTGACGCGGCCGCCCCGATTGTCGATGCCTCGACGCTCGATATGGACGTGCTGTTCTCGCAGTCGCGCTACGAGGAGCAGGGGAGTGGCGACTATCTCAACGCCCCGCTCAACAAGGAAGAGTACGAGGCCTTTATCGAGGCACTCACAACGGCCGATCGCGTGGTGCTCAAGGATTTTGAGGGCGGGGACCTGTTCCAGGCCTGCCAGCCTGCCGAGGAGGTTGCGCGCACGGGCAAGGATGCCATCCGCTTTGGCGCCATGAAGCCCGTCGGGCTCACCGACCCGCGCACCGGTCGCCGTCCCTGGGCGGCAATTCAGCTGCGCGCCGAGAACAAGGAGAAGACCGCCTATAACCTAGTTGGCTTCCAGACCAACCTGACCTTCGGCGAACAGAAGCGCGTCTTCCATATGGTTCCCGGCCTGGAGAACGCCGAGTTCTTCCGCTACGGCGTCATGCACCGCAACACCTTTGTCGATGCGCCACACGTGCTCGATGGCACCTTTGCCGTTCCCGGCACGAGCGTGCGCCTTGCCGGCCAGATTACCGGTACCGAGGGGTACATGGAGGCCGTGGCGACGGGTCTGCTCGCCGCGCTCAACACCTATGCCGAGGCTATCGGTGCCGCGGGCGTCGAGCTGCCGCGCGTGGGCGCCCTGGGCGCGCTCGTGGGGTATGCGACCGATCCGGCTACGGTGGGCTATCAACCCATGCACGTCAACTTTGGCCTTGTTCCGCCGCTCGAGGACGGTAAGCGTCGCAGCAAGCGCGATCGTTACCAGGCCTACGCGGATCGCGCCCTCAAGGCCCTGGACGCCTATCTGGAAACGCGCTCCGATCTGTTTGGAGGCGAGAGGTCATAGCTTTTGACCTGTACGATGCCGTCGACTCGTTCATTGCCTACATTGCACGTGTCGAAGGGCTTGCCCCCAATACGGTAACCGCCTACGCCTCGCGGCTCGAGCGCTTCGCCGCGTGGTGCGACCGCGAGGGCATCGACGCTCGCGCCGCCGACGTGCGGACCGTTCGCTCCTATTTGGCCGAGCTGTCGCGTGGCCAGGTGGCGGCTCGGACCCTTGCGGCACACCTGTCTGCTATTCGCTCGCTCTATCGGTGGATGGCTGCCGAGGGAATCGTTGAGGGCGATGCGGTCTCGGCGATATCCTCGCCCAAGCTGCCGCGCGATCTTCCCGGTGTGCTGACGACCCGGCAAGTCGAGTCGTTGCTCAAGGCCCCCGACACCTCGACGCCTGCGGGGCTGCGCGATGCGGCGATGCTCGAGCTGCTCTATGCCTCCGGCGCGCGAATCTCGGAGCTCGCGGCGCTCAACGTGGAGTCTATTGGTTGGTCCGAGCGAACGCTGCGACTTTGGGGCAAGGGGAGCAAGGAGCGTATCGTGCCCCTCTATCGGCGCGCTCTCGAGGCGACTCGCCGCTATATTGAGGAAGGGAGACCGCAGCTTCTTGCACAGGCAAAGCGTGGCGACGGTGCGAACGGCGTTCATCCGCTGTTTATCTCGGCGCGCGGAAACCGCATGAGTGCCGCCATGCTCAGAAGGCGGTTCCACATGCTTGCGACACTTGCCGGCATTCCTGCCGACATCGCCCCGCATGCGATGCGCCACACCTTTGCGACTGACCTGCTCGAGGGCGGCGCGGATCTGCGCTCGGTTCAGGAGCTGCTGGGGCATGCGAGCTTGTCCACGACGCAGATCTATACGCATCTCACGCCCGACCGACTCAAACGCGCCGTGAGTCAGGCCCACCCCCGCGGCGAGTAGGAGAAGGGCCTCCCGCGCCGCACCGAGGTGTGTGGTTTTGATTGCGGGTTGGCAGGAAGAGGCAATCCTGCTATCATTCATCGGGTTGCTTCACGGCAACAGGTTTTTATCACGCACGCGCGGCTACTTCATACCGTGGTGCCCGGGCTTTGGTAGCACATGTCCGGGTTGGTTTTGGAGGATGACCCCGCGCGGAGGCAAACCACAGGAGGTTTAATATGGCTACCAAGATTAATATCCGCACCCTGCTCGAGGCCGGCTGCCACTTCGGTCACCAGACCCGTCGCTGGAACCCCAAGATGAAGCCGTTCATCTTCGGTGAGCGCAACGGCATCTACATCCTCGACCTCAAGCAGACCATCCTTGACGCCGACCAGGCCTACACCTTCGTCAAGAACGTCGCCAAGGGCGGCAACGTATTGTTCGTCGGCACCAAGAAGCAGGCTCAGGAGGCCGTTAAGAACGCCGCTGAGCGCGCCAACATGCCTTACATCAACCAGCGTTGGCTCGGCGGCATGCTGACCAACTTCGTCACCATCCGCTCCCGCATCAACCGCATGGAGGAGCTTGAGGCCATGGTCGAGGACGGCCGCATGGCAGTCCTGCCCAAGAAGGAGCAGGCTGTTCTGGGTAAGGAGCTCGCTAAGCTCCAGACCAACCTCGGTGGCGCCCGCGACATGAAGGGTCTGCCCCAGGCTCTCTTCGTCATCGACACCAAGCGCGAGGAGAACGCCATCAAGGAGGCCCAGCGCCTGAGCATCCCCGTCGTCGCCCTGATCGACACCAACTCCGATCCCGACGAGGTCGAGTACGGCATCCCCTGCAACGATGACGCCATCTCCGCTGTCACCCTTATGTGCGAGCTCATGGCCGACGCCTGCCTCGCTGGCTCCGGTAAGGAGCAGGTCTCCGAGGCCGAGATGGCCGCCGAGCCCAAGGCCGAGTAAATCAGTCCTATTTAAGTCTTTTTCATCTCTTTGAAAGGAACCACAATGGCCCAGATTACTGCCGCTATGGTCAAGCAGCTCCGCGAGATGACCGACTCCCCGATGATGGAGTGCAAGAAGGCTCTCGTCGAGGCTGACGGCGACATGGACGCCGCCGTCGACGTTCTGCGCAAGAACGGCCTCGCCAAGGCTGCCAAGAAGGCTGGCCGTGAGACCAACGAGGGCGCTGTCGCCGCGTTCGTCTCCGAGGATGGCAAGACCGGCGCTCTGCTCGAGCTCTCCTGCGAGACCGACTTCGTCGGCTCCAACGCCAAGTTCACCGGCTTTGCTTCCAAGGTCGCCGAGGTTGTCGCCACCACCGAGCCGGCTGACGTCGACGCTCTGCTCGCGAAGCCGATGGGCGAGGAGACCGTTTCCTCCGAGCTCACCGAGATGATTCACATCATGGGCGAGAACATGAAGATCTCTCGTTTCGCCGCTCGCAAGGCCGAGAACGGCGCTCTCGCTTCTTACATCCACATGGGTGGTAAGATCGGCGTCCTCGTCGAGTTCGCTTTCGATAAGGCCGAAACCGCTCAGGCTGAGTCCTTCAAGACCTTCGCTCACGATGTTGCCCTTCAGGTTGCCGCCGTCGCCCCGATCTGCGCTACCCGCGATCAGGTTCCGGCTGAGACCGTCGAGCACGAGAAGCAGATCTACATGGCTCAGGCTGCCGAGTCCGGCAAGCCCGAGGCCATTCAGGAGAAGATGGCTGTTGGCCGTCTGGAGAAGTTCTACAAGCAGTCCGTGCTCACCGAGCAGGAGTTCATCAAGGACAGCTCCCTCACCATCAAGAAGTACGCTGAGCAGGTCTCCAAGGAGCTCGGCGATACCATTACCGTCGTTGCCTTCGACCGTCTGGTCCGTGGCGAGTAAATAAGCTCTTGTAGCTGGTAATGAGCAGGCTGTGGGTTTTACTCACAGCCTGCTTTTTCATGGCTCTTATCAGAGCCTTTGCTATCATATTGAGAGTCTAATTAAAGGAGGATCGCTTTGTCCGACATCCGATATAAACGCGTGCTTCTGAAGCTTTCCGGCGAAGCACTGATGGGCGACGGCCAATATGGCATCGACCCGAAGATTACCGATCATCTTGCCAAGCAGGTCAAGGAGCTGCTCGCCGTTGGCCATGAGGTCGGCGTCGTTGTCGGCGGCGGCAACATTTTCCGCGGCATGGCCGGCGCTGCCGGTGGCATGGAGCGCGCTCAGGCCGACTACATGGGCATGCTGGCAACCGTTATGAACGCGCTTGCCCTGCAGGATGCCTTTGAGCACAACGATGTTCCCTGCCGCGTGATGAGCGCTATCCAGATGAACGAGATCTGCGAGCCCTATATTCGCCGTCGCGCCATCAACCACCTTTCCAAGGGCAACGTCGTTATTTTTGCCGCCGGTTCGGGCAATCCGTACTTTACGACCGACACCGCCGCGGCTCTTCGTGCCTGCGAGATCGGTGCCGAGATTCTGATTAAGGCCACCAAGGTTGACGGCATCTACGACAAGGATCCTGTCAAGTGCGCCGATGCCGTCCGTTTTGACAAGATTACCTATCACGAGGTTCTCGTCCGCGGTCTGCAGGTTATGGATTCCACGGCCACGGCACTGTGCCAGGATAACCGTATGCCGATTTTGGTCCTCAACATTGATGGCGAGGACACCGTCAAACGCGCGCTTTCGGGTGAGCCCGTCGGCACGCTCGTCTATCAGGAGGATTAAGCATGGCAGAGAACATCACCGCCCACATGGACAAGTCGCTCGAGTCCCTCAAGCACAACTTCTCCAAGGTTCGCACGGGTCGCGCCAACGCTAATATTCTGTCCGACATTTCGGTCGATTACTACGGTGTTCCCACGCCGGTTACCCAGGTTGCCGCCGTTAAGACCCCCGAGGCCCACATGCTGCTCATCGAACCCTGGGACAAGGCGCTCGTCAACGCAATCGTGAAGGCTATCAGCGCTTCCGATCTGGGCATTACCCCCAACTCTGACGGTACCGTCGTGCGCCTGCCGTTCCCGGCTCCCACCGAGGAGCGTCGTCGCGAGCTCGTCAAGGAGTGCCGCGAGTATGCCGAACAGGCCAAGGTCTCCATTCGCAACATCCGTCGTGACTTTAACAACAAGCTCGAGCGCGACGAAGATCTCACCGAGGACGATGTCCGTCGCGAGCAGGCCAAGGTCCAGAAGCATACCGATGAGTATGTTGCCAAGGTCGAGGAGCTTCTGAAGGAAAAAGAAGCCGAGGTCATGGAGATCTAAGGTGCAATACGACGAGAACAAACTGGTCGAGTACTTTGCCGACGCCCCTGCGGGCGTCGGTTTTTCCGACCTTGACCTCAATAAGATTCCGCATCATATTTCGTGCATCATGGACGGTAACGGTCGCTGGGCCACGGCGCGCGGTCTTGCCCGCACCGAGGGACACAAGGCCGGTATCGTCTCCCTGCGCGAGATCATTACCGCATGCGTGCGCTTGGGCGTCGACGTCCTTTCGGCCTATGCGTTTTCCACTGAAAACTGGAATCGTCCGCAGCATGAGGTCAACGTTTTAATGCATCTGTTTGCCAAGACGTTTATCGATGAGCTGCCGCTGCTTAAGCGCGAAAACGTGCGCGTTGTCTTTTTGGGCGATATTTCCGCACTGCCCAAGAAGACCCGCGATGTCTTTGAGCGGGGTCTTGCCGAGTGTGCCGACCACACCGGCATGACGCTGGCGCTTGCCGTCAACTACGGCGCCCGTGCCGAGATCACCCGCGCTGTCCGTCAGATCGCGCTCGATGCCGCTGCCGGAAAGATCGATCCCGCCGCTATTGACGATGATATGGTTGCTTCGCACCTGTACACCGCTGGGCTGCCCGACCCGGAGCTTGTGAT
The DNA here is from genome assembly GCA_965151385.1 of uncultured Collinsella sp. Taxonomy (GTDB): domain Bacteria; phylum Actinomycetota; class Coriobacteriia; order Coriobacteriales; family Coriobacteriaceae; genus Collinsella. The sequence goes on from CBCTZJ010000008.1 coordinate 49,917, forward strand.
TCGCACCTCCGGCGAGCTTCGCCTTTCGAACTATCTGCTGTGGCAGGTTGCCTATTCCGAGTTTTATGTCACCGATACCTATTGGCCCGACTTTGATCGTTGGGGTCTTGTCAACGCCATTTTGGCCTATCAGGGCCGCGACCGTAGGTTTGGTGGACTGAGCAAGACCGAGGAGGCTTAATCGTGTCCGATCGTCCCAAGGCGTCTGCTCCCAAGGCGTCAACTCCCAAGGCGCCTGCCGCCAAAAGCGGCGCGGCTGCGACTTCGTGGCTGGCCGGCTTTATTACCCGTGCCGCTGCAGGTATCGTCTACGCCGTTGTATTTATTCTCTGCCTGGTTTTGGGTATCGTTCCCACCGCCATCTTCGTCTCCGTCATGAGCGGCCTGTGCTGCTTTGAGTTTTTCCGCATGACGAAGCGCGATGGCAAGGTGGCCAACGAGCGCCTGGGTATCGCTGCCGCCGTGCTCTTTCCGCTCTCGGCACTGGGCGACTCGCTGCTGTTGAATTCCCTGCTTTTTGCTCTGATGCTTGCGGTGGGCATTTGGTATGTCTGTTCGTCGCGTACCCGCATATCCGATGTGGCTGTGACGCTCATGGGTCCCATCTACACCGGTTTTATGCTGTCGGCCATCGTGCTGCTGCGTGATGCCGTGCCCGGTTTCGCCGGCGCCCTGCTTTCGGTGGGTGTTTGCGCGTCTCTCTGGGTCTCCGATTCGTTTGCCTACATCGTGGGCAGCCGTATCGGCAAGCACAAGATGGTCCCTAAGATTTCTCCCAAAAAGAGCTGGGAGGGCTTTGTCGGCGGCATCTTGGGCTCGGTTCTTATCTGGCTCATTTTGTGGGCGACGCATTTTTATAAGCTGAGCTTGCCCTACGCACTGCTGTGCGGCGTGGTTGTGTCCATCCTGGGCGTTATCGGCGACCTTATTGAGTCACGCATCAAGCGTGGCGTGGGCGTCAAGGATTCCGGCAACCTTATCCCGGGCCATGGCGGCATGCTCGACCGTAGCGACTCGCTTATCTTTGGCTGCATTACCGCGCAGCTGCTTTTGATGATCGGAGGCGTGCTGTAATGGCCTTTCAGACGACGTACGGCCCCGATGGGCGTCTTCGCGTTGCCATTCTGGGCTGTACGGGCTCTATCGGCACGCAGGCACTCGATGTATGCCGTCAGCATGCCGATCGACTGCAGGTGACGGCGTTGTCCGTTAACTCCAGCACTTCGGAGCTCGTTGCCGCCGCCCGCGAGTTTTCGGTCCCGGCCGTTGCCGTGGCCGACACCACCCACGGTGCGGACGCTGTACTGCAGGAGCTGCCCGAGGGCACCGAGCTCGGTGTTGGTGCGCAGGCGGTTTGTGAGCTCGCGCGTCGCGATGACGTCGACTGTGTCCTTGTTGCCATTGTGGGCGCTGCCGGGCTCGAAGCGAGCCATGCGGCCCTGACCTCGAACAAGCGTCTCGCACTTGCCAACAAGGAGTCTCTCGTTGTCGGCGGTGACCTGCTGATGCCGTTGGCGCAACCGGGTCAGCTCATCCCGGTCGACTCCGAGCACTCCGCCATCTACCAGTGCTATCTGGGGGAGAATCCGCGCGAGGCCCACTGCATCTGGCTTACTTGCTCGGGCGGTCCGTTCTTTGGCCGTACGCGCGACGAGCTCAATTGCGTGACGCGCGCCGATGCGCTGGCACACCCCACGTGGGCCATGGGTGCTAAGATCACCATCGACTCTGCGACCCTCATGAATAAGGGCTTGGAGCGTATCGAGGCGATGCACCTGTTCGGGTGCGATCTCGACTTTATCAACGTGGTCGTTCAGCGCCAGTCAAAGATCCACTCGATGGTCGAGTATGCCGACGGCTCCGTGATGGCGCATCTCGGTGCGTCCGACATGCGCATTCCCATCCAGTTCGCGTTCTCGTATCCCGAGCGTTGGGATACCCCAGCTCCTCGAATCGATTTCCGCGAGCTCGGGCAGCTCACCTTCGATGCGGCCGATACGGACACATTCCGCTGCCTGGCGCTGGCCGAGCGTGCCGGCAAGACAGGCGGCACCATGCCGTGCGTGTTGAATGCCGCCAACGAAGTTGCCGTCGATGCCTTCCTGCACGATGCCTGTACCTTTACCGATATCGACCGTATCGTCGAGTCGTGCATGGATGCACACGATACGCAGGCGGTCGCATCGTTTGAGCAGCTTCGCGATGTCGATACGTGGGCTCGCGCCAAGGCCGCCGAGGTGCTCGCTGCAACCCGCTCTTAATCATAAGGATTGCTTTTCGTTTTATGGATACTGTTCTGAGCGTTCTCTCCTCGGTCTTTTGGGGCCTGCTGATGCTATCCGTCCTTGTGTTTCTACATGAGGGCGGCCACTTTTTAGCGGCTCGTGCGTGCGGCGTGCGCGTCACCGAGTTTTTCTTGGGTCTGCCGTGTCGCTTCGACATTCACCATACGTCGCGTCGCATCGGTACCAAGTTTGGCGTGACGCCGCTGCTGCTGGGTGGTTATGCCGCTATCTGCGGTATGGACCCGACCGATGTCTCGTGCGCCGACCGTGTGCTTGCGGCGATCTATCGTCATGGTCGCGTTTCGGTTGCAGACCTTTCCGTCGAGCTGGAGCTGCCCGAGGAGGATGTTCTCGAGGCTTGTGCCTTGCTTTTGGGCTGGGGTTCCATTGCGCCTTGGTACGAGGAAGGGGAGAAGCCTTCACCCAGTTACTATCCGGTTAGGTACCAGACGCTGCCGCGCGATGCTGCAGGATATACCACCTTTGACGGCCGCAAGTTCGATCGAGAGCATGCGACTGCCGAGGGCGATGTGTGGGAGCTGCCGGTCACTGCTTCGGAGTTTCTTGAGCAGGAGCGTTCGCATACCTATCTGGGCCAGGGTTTTCTCAAGCGTGCCTTTATGCTGCTCGCGGGCATTCTCGTCAATATCCTGACGGGCTTTTTGCTGCTTATGAGCATCTACTCTATCGCCGGCGTATCGGCGCCGGTCGATAGCAATGTGATCGGTCAGGTCGAAGAAGGCTCGATAGCCGCTAAGGCGGGCATCGAGGCCGGCGACGCAATTCTTAGTGTCGATGGCGTGTCCTGCTCCAGCTGGATGGATGTGTATGATGCCATCGGCAAGGCTGCCGGTCAGAACGATATCGCCATTGAGTATCAGCACGACGGTAAGAATCTTTCGACCTCGGTCGCGCTCAAGGAGGGCGAGCGTTTGGGCGTTTATGCCTCTACGCAGGTGGTCCATTTGGACCCCATTACGTCGGCGCGCCTGTCGTTCTCCTATGTTCAGCAGACAGCTGAGGGCGTGATGCGCCTGCTGCAGCCGCAGCATACGATGGAGATACTCGATCAGTCCAGCTCGATTGTGGGCATCAGTGTCATGTCTTCTCAGGCGGCGGCAGCCGGCCCTGCGACGTTCTTGACGTTTGCCGCGCTCATCTCGTTTTCGCTGGGCTTTATGAACCTGCTGCCTATTCCGCCGCTCGACGGGGGAAAGCTGGTTATCGAGATCATCCAAAAGGTCGCCGGTCGCGAGTTGCCGCTGAAGGTGCAGACGATCGTGAGCTATGTCGGCATCGCGCTCTTTGCGCTGCTGTTTGTCTATATGCTTCGTTCCGACGTCCTTCGATTTATTTTGTAGGGGAGTGTTTGGATTGTCTTTGTCCCATCCTTTGCCGCGCGAGATGACGCGCCCCGTATTTGTGGGCGACGTGCAGATAGGCGGCGGCGCTCCGGTGGTGGTTCAGTCCATGACCTGTACCGATACCGCCGACGCCCAGGCAACGCTTGCGCAAGTGCGTGCGCTTGCCCAGGCGGGTTGTGATGTTGTGCGCGTGAGTGTGCCTACCGAGGCCGCGCTTAAGGGCTTTCGCACGATTTGTGCGGAGTCTCCGGTGCCGATCGTTGCCGATATCCACTTTAACCATAAGCTCGCCATTGGCGCCGTGGAGGCCGGTGCCGCCAAGCTCCGCATCAATCCCGGCAACATTGGCGATTGGGCCAAGGTCGATGCCGTGATCGATGCCGCGGGCGCCGCTGGGTGCGCGATTCGCATTGGCGTGAACGCCGGCTCGCTTGAGCAGGATATCGCCGAGCGCGATGACCTTACGCAGCCCGAAAAGCTTGTGATGTCGAGCGAGCGTTTCGTCAAACATTTTGAGGATCGCGGCTTTACCAATATCGTGCTTTCCGCCAAGGCTCATAGCGTGTCCACGACGCTTGACACCTATCGTGCCCTGTCGCGCGAAATCCCCCATGTTCCGCTTCATTTGGGCGTGACTGAGGCCGGAACCAAGCTCCAGGGCACCATTAAGAGCTCTGTGGGCCTGGGAATTTTGCTTTCCGAGGGCATTGGCGACACCATGCGCGTCTCGCTCACGGCCGATCCGGTCGAGGAGCCGCCGGTCGCCTGGGGTATCCTGCAGTCGCTGGGTCTTCGCCGCCGTGGCCCCGAGATCGTATCGTGCCCCACGTGCGCTCGCTGCCAGGTCAACCTCATTCCTATCGCCGAGGAGGTCACTGAGCGGCTTAAGAACTACTCCGCACCGCTTTCGATTGCCGTGATGGGCTGTGCGGTCAATGGCCCAGGCGAGGCTTCTGACGCCGACTTGGGCGTTGCCTGCGGACGAGGTCAGGGCCTGCTCTTTTCGCACGGCCAGATCATTGGTAAAGTAGCTGAGGACCAAATTGTCGACGCGCTTATGGCCGAGGTCGACAAGCTTATTGAGGAGAAATAAATGACTCGAGCAATGTATATGTCTAAGCTGTATGCTCCGACGCTCAAAGAGGATCCGGCCGACGCCGAGCTTGCGAGCCATCGCCTGCTGCTTCGTGCCGGCATGATTCGCAAGGAGGCCGCCGGTCTCTATTCCTATCTGCCGCTTGCTTGGCGCTCGATTCGCAAGATCGAGAACATCGTGCGCGACGAGATGGACGCTGCCGGCGCCCAGGAGCTCATGATGCCCATCATGGTCGATGCCGAGCTGTGGCGTGAGTCCGGCCGTATCGATGCCTATGGCAAGGAGCTCGTGCGCTTTGATGACCGCCACGGACGCGAGTTCGTGCTCGGTCCCACGCACGAGGAGACCGTGACTGCCCTGGTGCGCAACGAGCTGCGTTCCTACAAGCAGCTGCCGGTGAATCTCTATCACATCCAGGATAAATTTCGCGACGAGTTCCGTCCCCGCTTTGGCCTGATGCGCGGTCGCGAGTTCATCATGAAGGACGCCTACAGTTTCTCTGCCACGCAGGAGAGCCTGCAGGAGGAGTACGACAAGATGAAGCAGGCCTACGCCAACATCTGCGAGCGCTGCTACATCAAGGCCCTGCCCGTTGTCGCCGACTCCGGTGAGATCGGCGGCGATACCTCCGTCGAGTACATGGCGCTGGCCGACGCCGGCGAGGCTTCGCTGGTCTACTGCGACGATTGCGGCTTTGCTGCCGATGACGAGGCTGCAAGCACCAAGGTCGTTGTGACCGAGGGCCCCGGCGACGGCACACTCACCAAGGTCAAGACTCCGGGCATGGGCACCATCGAGGCTGTTGCCAAGTTCTTTGGGTTCCCCGAGAACGGCACGCGCAAGTCCCTGGCTCTCATTGACGCCGAGGGTAAGCCGGTTGTGGCTATCGTTCCGGGCGATCACGAGCTCAACGACTGCAAGGCTGAGCACGTCTTTGGCAAGGGCTATCGCATGATGACCGATGAGGAGCTCCAGACCTACGGTCTGCATAAGGGCTTTATCGGACCGGTTAACCTACCCGAGGGTATTCGCCTGGTCTGCGATGAGAGCCTGCGTGAGTCCAAGCAGTGGGCCTGCGGTGCCAACGAGGTCGATTATCACTTTACCGGCGCCTGCCCCGAGCGCGACTTTACCGTCGACGAGTGGGCCGACCTGGTGACCGTCGTTGCCGGCGATCCCTGCCCGCACTGCAGTAAGCCGCTCTCCGCTGCCCGCGGTATCGAGGTCTCTCAGGTCTTCCAGCTGGGCACTAAGTATTCCGAGGCCATGGGCGCCACCTTTATGGACGAGGATGGCAAGGAGAAGCCGCTCATCATGGGCTGCTACGGCGTTGGTGTGTCCCGCTCGCTTGCTGCGGTCGTGGAGCAGCACAACGACGAGCACGGTATCGTATGGCCGGTCTCCGTTGCCCCGTACGAGGTCGCGGTGATTCCGCTCGACCCCAAGAAGGAGGAGTGCGCTACCGTCTGCGACCAAATCGTCGAGGGTCTGTGCGCCGAGGGTATCGAGGTTGTCGTCGATGACCGTGACGAGCGTCCCGGCTTTAAGTTTGCCGACAACGACCTTATGGGCTTCCCGTATCAGGTCGTTCTGGGCAAGCGCGGCCTCAAGAATGGCACGGTGGAGCTCAAGGACCGTGCTACCGGCGAGCGTGAGGACGTGGCGATTGACGAGGTCGTCGCCAAGGTTGCCGAGCTGGTGAAGGCAGCACGCCGTTAATCTACGATTTCGCTTGTAGTTCGATATGCGGGACGGCCTCGCATTTCTCCAGATTGGGGAGATGCGAGGCCGCCCTTTTATCTTGCCGTCGTGCTCAATCGCTAAAAGAAAAACCCCACAGCCCATATGAGCTGCGGGGTTTTCTTTGTGCCTCCGATGCGAAATAAATCGCTCAGATATTACTGATAATCGACGACGTCGATCCAGTTCTTCAGGAACTCATCGTTCACGTTGCGCTTACGAGCGAGCTCGGAAGCGGCGACGATGCTCGTCCACTGACGCACGACCTGCATGGGCATGTCGGCGCGGTCGCAGTAGAGCTCCAGGTAGGCCTCGGCCTGGTCCTTGCTGTTGAGGGCAAAGAGCAGGTAGGTGGTGGCAACGTCGGCAGCAGGGGAGCCCTGGGTAGCGTGTGCCCAGTCGCACACATAGAGCTGGCCGTCGTCGCCGACGATGACGTTGGAGGGGTTGAAGTCGCCGTGGCAGACCTTGAACTCCTTGGTCATGCCGTCCAGACGCTCCTGAAGGTTGTAGCGCGTGGTGGCATTGAGCTGATCAAGGCTGTCGATCATGCGGGCGAACTTGTCGCGCTGACGGTTAAGCAGCGGGGAGGTGTAGCCGTGGATCTCGATCTGGAGGTCGACGAACATCTCGAGGTACTCACCAAAGCGCTGGGGCTCGGCAGTCATCTTCTCGGCAAGGGTAGTGCCCGGAACCTTCTCGGTCACGAGCGCCCAGCCGTTGGCGTTCTCGAGCTGGGAAACCTCGAGAGCCTTGGGGCTGCGGATGCCGCACTCATTGATGCGGGCAAGATTCAAAGCCTCGTTGAACACGTCGGAGACGGGCTTGGTCTCGTTAAAGACCTTGACGATCTTGTCGCCCAGGTCGTAAACGACCTTGTTGCCACGGCGGACGAGCTCGGTCTTGGAATCGGGTAGCAGCATGGTTGCATCCTTTCAACGATGCGATAGAAGCGACGGCGGGGGTGTGTGAAACACCCGTGCACCCCCGCCGTTAAAAACCGTGCTAAAACTAGCAGACGGCGTAGTCCTGAGGCTCGCGGCCGTAGTAGGCGTCAAGGTAGAGCTCCTTGATCTCGCTCATCAGCGGGTAACGGGGGTTAGCGCCGGTGCACTGGTCGTTGAATGCCTGCTCGGTCATCTCGTCGAGGGTGTCGAGGAAGTACTTCTCGTCAACGCCGTACTCAGCGATGGTGTGCTTGACACCGATGAAGTCGCAGAGCTCGGTGAGCTTGGTGATGAAGTTCTCGAAGACCTCACGGTCGTCCTTGCCGTCGATGCCGCAGTAACGAGCCATCTCGGCGTAGTTGTGCAGCGCGTTGGGGTAAGGATACTGAGAGAAGGTTCCCATCTTGACAGGAGCCTCGGCGGCGTTGTAACGCATGACGCGGGTCAGGATGACTGCGTTTGCGAGGCCGTGGGGCAGATGGTGGAAAGCGCCGAGCTTGTGGGCCATGGAGTGGTTGAGGCCCAGGAAGGCGTTACCGAATGCCATACCGGCCATGCAGGATGCGTTGTGCATCTCCTCGCGAGCGTGCGGATCCTTGGCACCGTTGGTGAAGGAGCTCGGGAGGTTCTCGAAGACGAGCTTTGCGGCGCGCTCGGAGAGGCCCTTGGTGTAATCGGAAGCCATGATGGAGACGTAGGACTCGATGGCGTGGGTCATGACGTCAATACCGGAAGCTGCGGTGAGGCCCTTCGGGGCGGTCATGCAGTTGTCAGCGTCGACGATTGCCATGTTGGGGAGCAGCGCGTAGTCGGCGAGCGGCCACTTGATGCCGGTCTCCTTGTCGGTGATGATGGCGAACGGCGTGCACTCGGAGCCAGTGCCCGAAGAGGTCGGGACGGCGACGAAGTAAGCCTTCTTGCCCATCTCGGGGAAGGTGAAGATACGCTTGCGGATGTCCATGAAGTCCATGGCCATGTCCTCGAAGTTCGCCTCGGGGTGCTCGTACATCATCCACATAATCTTGCCGGCGTCCATTGCGGAACCGCCGCCAACGGCGATGATGACATCCGGCTCGAAGAGCGTCATCTGCTTGGCGCCGCGACGTGCGCACTGCAGGGAGGGATCGGGCTCAACGTCGTAGAAGCAGTCGTGAGCGATGCCCATCTCATCGAGCTTGGCCTCGATGGCACGCGTGTTGCCATTCTTGAAGAGGAACTGGTCGGTAACGATGAAGGCGCGCTTCTTGCCCATTACGGTGCCGAGCTCGTCGAGTGCGACGGGCGTGCAGCCCTTCTTGAAGTAGACCTTCTCGGGTGCGCGGAACCACAGCATGTTCTCGCGGCGCTCTGCCACGGTCTTGACGTTGATCAAGTGCTTCACCCCAACGTTCTCGGAGACGGAGTTGCCACCCCAGGAGCCGCAGCCCAGGGTTAGAGACGGCTTCATGCCGAAGTTGTAGAGGTCACCGATGCCGCCGTGCGAGGACGGGGTGTTGATGACGATGCGGCAGGCCTTCATGACGTGCTGGAACTTAGCGATCTTCTCGCTCTGTGCCGGGTGCACGTAGAGAGAGGCGGTGTGGCCCGGGCCACCTGCGAGGACGAGGTGCTCTGCCTTGTCAACGGCCTCCTGGAAGTCCTTGGCGTGATACATAGCGAGGACCGGGGAGAGCTTCTCGTGGGAGAACTCTTCCTTCTCGGGATCGGTGGAGGTGACCTCGGCGATCAGGATCTTGGTCTTGGCGGGAACCTCGATGCCGGCGAGCTCGGCGATCTTGGCGGCAGCCATGCCGGGGATGCGGTGATCGAGAGCGCCGTTCTTGAACATGGCGGCACGCAGGGCCTCCATCTCGGCACCCTGCTTGACGAAGTAGCAGCCGCGCTTCTGGAACTCGGCCTTGACCTGGTCATAGATGGTGTCGATGACGGTCACGGACTGCTCGGAAGCGCAGATCATGCCGTTGTCGAAGGTCTTGGAGTGGATGATGGAGTTGACGGCGAGCTTGATGTCCGCGGTATCGTCGATGATGACCGGGGTGTTGCCGGCGCCGACGCCGAGTGCGGGCTTACCGGAGGAGTAAGCAGCCTTGACCATGCCCGGGCCACCGGTTGCGAGAATGATGTCGACGTCGCGCATGACCATGTTGGTCAGCTCGATGGACGGCTTGTCGACCCAGCCGATGATGCCCTCAGGAGCACCGGCCTTGACAGCTGCGTCGAGAACGAGCTTGGCGGCGGCGATGGTGCACTTGGCGGCTGCCGGGTGCGGGGAGATGATGATGGCGTTACGGGTCTTCAGGCAGATGAGCGTCTTGAAGATGGCCGTGGAGGTCGGGTTGGTGGTCGGGATGACAGCGCCAACGATACCGATCGGCTCGGCGACCTTGGTGATGCCGTAAGCGTCGTCGCGCTCGATGACACCGCAGGTCTTGGTGTTCTTGTAAGCGTTGTAGATGTACTCAGCGGCGTAGTGGTTCTTGATGACCTTGTCCTCGAGAACGCCACGGCCGGTCTCCTCGATGGCGAGCTTGGCCAAAGGAATACGAGCCTTGTTGGCGGCCATAGCAGCCTCGTAGAAGATCTTGTCTACCTGCTCCTGAGTGTACTCAGCGAATTTAGCCTGGGCCTCACGCATAGATTTGAGTTTGGCCTCAAGCGCCTCCACGTTGTCCACGATGGCGGGAGTAGTGTTTTCCGGTGACTTTTTCACCATTTGTGTCTCCTTGCGATCGGAGATTTACCCTACAAGATGCATGATAGCAAGAAATAATTCGGTGAACGGGCAGATTTCCGTAAAAGACAAACTAAAACGCTTCAATCAAATGAACCGTTTCAACTAAATCTATCTGCCCTGCGCATCGCCCCGCTCATTGGGGACAGACTTAAATGAGTGCTTTCACTCATTTGGGACAGACATCGATTTGCCATTTTGCCGTTCTGGGCCTGTTATTGCCGCTCATTGGATATAAATAGGTTACAGGCTCAGCATTTCGCGTTGCGTCTCTCCTTTTAGGTGTTGCCTGTACAGTTTTGAAAGGAGAGGCTATGCCCCGATGTGCCCGCGCCGTTTCTCTCACCGGCTATTACCACGTCTATGACCGCGGCAATTCTAAACAGATAATTTTTGAAGATGACTCCGACCGCTATCGGTTCTTATCTGATATCTCGGACCGATTCGCTCGCCATGAAGTGGCGGTGTTGGCTTGGTGCCTTATGGACAATCACTTCCATTTGATGGTTGATGATCCGTTTGACAATCTTTCAAAGGCAATGCAGTGCGCATTGACGGCGTATGCTAAGTATTTCAATGGGAAAACGGGGAGAACGGGGCATCTGTTTGACAATCGCTATTCGCGGGTCGCGGTTGAGTCGGACACGCAGGCAGTGCAGCTGCTCGACTATATTCATCTCAATCCCGTGAAGGGTGCGCTTGACTCGCTCGAGGCGTACCGCTGGTCAAGCTATAAGGCATATCAGCTGGGCTATGATCCCTTTGACATCTGTGATGCGGCCCCTATGCTCGATGTTGTCGGAGGCTCCCGTCGCTATTGCGAGCATCTCAAGAAAGTTGGCGGGCGCATCTGGTCAGTGGAGGTTCTTCCGCGCCGGCGGATCCCCGATGAGGAGGCTCTTTCCGTTGCGCGCGAAGTCCTGCCGAGCATAGATCCTGCGCTGCTCAAGGCCCTGCCACGCCCCGAACGCGATGCCTGCCTGCTGAGGCTCAGGCGGGCACATCTCACGGTCAAGCAAATTGCCCGTATCACCGGTATCGGCGCCACAAGCGTGACCAAGGCTACTGCAAGCTGGAAGGATGCAGCGTGAGATAGGGGCCGTAGCCGATCGGGACGCCGCATGCGTGCGTCATGTCTGTCCCCAATGAGTGAAAACACTCATGCAAGTCTGTCCCCAATGAGTGCCCAATGAGTACAAAAAGGCGCCCTCCGTAGGGGAGGACGCCTTTGGTAAGTTCTATGTGAACGCGAGGTCTTTGGCCCGGAGAGTCCGAGGTACTTGTTGGTAAGACCTTATTTAGGAGCGCGCAACCTTGCCGGACTTGAGGCAGGTGGAGCAAACGTTCATCTTGCGACGGTGACCATCGACGACGACGTAGACGCGCTGGATGTTGGGGCGGAACTTACGGTTGGTGACGCGGTGAGAGTGGCTGATGGAGCGACCGGCAACGGGGTGCTTACCGCAAACTTCGCAAACTTTGGACATAACTGACCCTCCTTGGGCGACAAACGAACATGTCGCGTTAACAAACAAGCCTGAACTATAGCACAGAAGCAGCTCCCTGTGCGTAATCTACACAGAGATATTTCTCTTTTGGCGATAGTGCTCACGCCACGGCCCTGGACGTAGATCCGATTTGCGTGCAGCAGAGGGGATTATGCCAGCTCGTGCGTACGTTTTCAAGCTCGTCCCACAAATATATATAGGTTTATTGAGCATTGGGCTCCGTTTACGGATTGCTCTGTATTTATGCTCGCAATTAAGTTCGAGGTTGGCTACACTATCCCTTGACCATTAAAGGGGTACGAGATACCCACATGGAATTACATAGCTGCCAATGAGCAGCCCTTCCTGTGGGTGTCTGGTCCGCTTTGAGCGGTCGGGCATCTATTTTTTTGACTGTGTCAGCAGTCAAGACATGTGAGGAAGGAGATCGATGGGCACGACTTCCCCCAAGGCGGTCATCATGGACGAGACCGCCGTCAATCGAGCGATGACCCGCATCGCGCACGAGATTCTCGAGCGCAACGAGGGCTGTGAAGACCTCGCTCTGGTCGGCATCGTCACGCGCGGCGACCTTCTGGCAAAGAAGCTCGCTGAGGAGATCAAGGAGATTGAGGGCGTCGAAGTTCCGCTCGGCAGCCTCGACATCAGCTTCTACCGCGATGACTATGCGACCAATTTCGCTCCCGCGATCCACGCTACCAACATTCCCTTCAGCGTCGACGGCAAGCGCGTCGTGCTGGTGGACGACATCCTGTACACGGGCCGTACCATTCGCGCCGCTCTGGACGCCGTCATGGATCTGGGCCGTCCGAGCCGCATTGAGCTGGCAGTTCTCGTTGACCGCGGTCACCGCGAGCTTCCCATCTCGCCGGACTTTGTCGGCAAGAACGTTCCCTCGTCGCACGAGGAGAACGTGCACCTATATATGAAGGAAGTCGACGGCCGTACCGCTGTCGAGATCAACGACGTCGCGCCGGGCTCCCATGTGGGTTCTGCGCCGCTGGGAGGTGAGTAGTACCGTGGCGTTCAACCATAAGCACCTGATCGACATTACCGAGTACTCCGAAGAGGACATCAAGCTCATCCTCGAGACCGCCAAGGCGTTCTCCGAGGTCAACGAGCGTGCGATCAAGAAGGTCCCCACGCTCAAGGGCAAGACCATCGTCAACATGTTCAACGAGCCCTCGACGCGCACCCGCAGCTCCTTCGAGCTCGCCGAGAAGCGTCTTTCGGCCGACAGCCTCAACTTTGGCGGCTCCTCGACCTCCACGGTCAAGGGCGAGAGCCTCGTCGATACCGTCGAGACCCTCAACGCCTATAAGATCGACTGCATCGTCGTGCGCGACAAGCACGCCGGCGCGCCCTACATCGTCACGCAGAACTCGCCCGCGAGCGTCATCTGCGCCGGTGACGGCAAGCACAACCACCCCACGCAGGCCCTGCTCGACCTGTACACCATTTGGCAGCACAAGGGTGACTTCCATGGTCTGAAGGTCGCCGTTGTCGGCGATATCTCCCACTCCCGCGTGTGCGGCTCGCTGATCCCCGCCCTTAAGATCATGGGCTGCGAGACCTACGCCGTCGCTCCTGGCACGCTGCTGCCGCCGGCGCCCGAGGTCCTGGGCTGCGACCACGTGACGAGCGACCTCGATTCCGTCCTGCCCGAGCTGGACGTCGTCTACATGCTGCGCGTGCAGCAGGAGCGCCTCGAGGGTGCCCCGTTCCCCACGATTCGTGAGTATCACAAGCTCTTCGGTCTGACCAAGGACCGCGAGAAGCTCATGAAGCCCGATGCGATCATCTGCCACCCGGGCCCCATCAACCGCGGCGTCGAGTTCGACTCCTACATGGCCGACCACCCGCAACGCTCCGTCATCCTGGAGCAGGTCTACGCTGGCATCTGCGTGCGTATGGCTATCCTGTATCTGCTGCTTGGAGGTGCCGATAATGGCCTTGCTTCTTAAGAATGCCCACGTCGTCGATCCGTCTGTCGAGCTTGACGGTGTCGTCGACGTCCTGATCGACGGTGACAAGATCGCCGAGGTCGGTGAGAACCTCGCCGCCGAGGGAGCCGAGGTCCGCGACCTTTCCGGCAAGTATCTCGTCCCCGGCCTGGTGGATATGCACGTACATCTGCGCGAGCCTGGCTACGAGGTCAAAGAGGACATCGAGAGTGGCACCCGCGCTGCTGCCAAGGGCGGCTTCACTGGCGTGTGCGCCATGCCGAACACCGATCCCGTCACCGATAACGGCACCGTCGTGGAGTTCGTTAAGTCCCGCGCTGCCGAGGTCGGTCACTGCCGCGTCTATCCGTCGGGCGCCATGACCCGCGGTCTTAAGGGCGAGGCCATGTCCGAGATGGGCGATATGGTCGCCCACGGCGCCGTCGCCTTCACCGACGACGGTCGTGGCGTGCAGGGCGCGGGCATGCTCCGTCGCTGCATGGACTACGGCAAGATGTTCGGCAAGGTCTTTATGAGCCACTGCCAGGACGAGGATCTGGTCGGCCATGGCCAGATCAACGAGGGCAAGGTCTCGACCCGTCTGGCCCTCGAGGGCTGGCCGGCCGCCGGCGAGGAGCTTCAGATCGCCCGCGACATCGAGATTGCCAAGCTGACCGGTGCCAAGCTGCACATCCAGCACATCTCCACCGCTCACGGCCTCGAGCTCGTGCGTGCCGGTAAGGCCGCCGGTGTCCAGGTAACCTGCGAGGCCACCCCGCACCACATGTTCCTGACCGAGAACGACTTGGACGAGACCTACAACACCTCGCTCAAGGTCAATCCGCCGCTGCGCACCGACGAGGACGCCGAGGCCATCCGTCAGGGCGTCATCGACGGTACCGTCGACGTGATCGTTACCGATCACGCTCCGCACACCCCGTGGGAGAAGGCCCGCGAGTTCGAGCTCGCACCCTTTGGCATGATCGGCCTCGAGACCTCGCTGTCGCTCGTGCTCACCGAGCTGGTCAACACGGGCAAGATGAGCATGGGCCGCATGGTCGAGCTCATGGCCATCAAACCGCGTGAGATCCTGGGCCTCGACCAGGTTCAGGTCAAGGCGGGCTCCGTTGCCGACCTGACCGTGTTCGACCCCTCCGTAACCTGGACGGTCGGCGAGGACGGTTACGAGTCGCGCGCCGAGAACTCCGGTTTTGCCGGCCGTACGCTCACCGGTCGAGCCACCGATGTGTTTGTCGGCGGTAAACAGACGCTTGCCGACGGCTGCATCTGCTAGCATAGCCTTATCGCTTTTGTGCGCGGCGCCCTTGCGGTGCCGCGCTTTCTGTTCGTTTGGACCATGCAACCGCATGGGGGATTGGAGCGTCTATGCCCACACCTTCCACTGCACGCATGCACGACTTCGAGGTCGTCTCGAACCGGGAGATCGCCGACGGCATCTTCTCGCTCGTCATCTCGGCCCCCAAGCTTGCAAGTGCGCTCAAGCCCGGTCAGTTTGTGAACATTGCCGTACCCGGCGATGCGTCCTCGCTGCTTCGCGTGCCCCTGAGCTACTATCGCGCCGACGCCCAGGCCGGCACCGTCGAGCTGTGGTACGCCGTCGTGGGCGACGACACCCGTCGCCTGTCGCAGATGGGCCCCGGTTCCAAGTCCAACCTGCTGGGCCCTGGCGGCCGCGGCTGGCTGGTACCCGAGGGCACCAGGAAGGCATTGCTTGTCGCCGGCGGCATCGGTGTTCCGCCCGTGCTGTGCCTTGCCGGTAAGCTTGCCGAGCAGGGTGTGGCCGTCGACGTGTGCCTGGGCTTTGGTACCGCGTCCAAGGCCGTGGGCGTCGATGAGTTCCGCTCGCTGTGCGATACGGTTAACGTGTGCACCGACGACGGTTCGCTCGGCATGCAGGGTTTCTGCACCGATCCTGCCGCCGAGCTGCTTGGCGAGGGCGGCTACGACTACGTCGCCAGCTGCGGTCCCGCCGTCATGATGAAGAAGGTCGCCGTCGCTGCCGCCGAGGCCGGTGCGTACTGCGAGGTTTCGCTCGAGCGCATGATGAGCTGTGGCTTTGGTGCCTGCAACACCTGCAATGTCGAGACGGTCGACGGTATGAAGGGCGCCTGCATGTGCGGCCCCGTGTTCGATGCTTCCAAGGTGGTGGTCTTCTAGTGGGTACCGTGAACATGGCCGTCGATTTCGGCGGCGTCAAGATGCAAAACCCCATCAACACCGCAGCCGGTACCTTTGGCTACGGTTGGCAGTTCCAGAACTTCTTTGATGTTTCCCAGCTGGGTGCCATCACCACCAAGGGTTGTGCTGCCGAGCCCTGGCCCGGCAACCCCGCGCCTCGCATGGCCGAGATCCCGGGCGGCATGATCAACTCCGTGGGCCTTCAGAACCCCGGTGTGGCCGCCTTTGCCCGTGAGTCCGGCCCGTGGCTCGAACAGCTTTCCAAGGATGGCTGCCAGGTCATTTGTCAGGTCGCCGGCCACTCCGTTGACGAGTTTATCCGCGCGCTCGAGATGTATGTCGAGCTGTGCCCCTGGGCTGCCGGCTACGAGATCAACGTGAGCTGCCCCAATATCGCTGCTGGCGGTGCCGCCATGGGATCCACGCCCGAGGGTGCCTCTGCCGTTATGGCTGCTTGCCGCAAGGTGACCGATAAGCCGCTGTTCGTAAAGATGGCTCCGGTCAACGTCGCCGAGATTGGCAAGGCTCTCGAGGCCGCCGGCGCCGACGGCCTTTCGGTCATCAACTCCATCCAGGGCATGGCCATCGACGTGCACACTCGCAAGTCCCGCGTGGCCAAGCCCAAAGGCGGCCTTTCGGGCCCGCTGTGCCACCACATCGCCGTGCGCATGGTCTGGGAGGTCGCCCAGGCCGTCGATATCCCCATCAATGGCGTCGGCGGCGTTATGACGGGTGAGGATGCGGCCGAGTTTATCCTGGCCGGTGCTACCTGCGTGTCGGTCGGCATGGCCAACTTCGTCGATCCGTGCGCTTCGATTAAGATCGCGCACGAGCTCGAGGCCTGGGCGGAGTCCCAGGGCGTGAAGGACATCAACGAGCTGGTAGGTGCTTTCGAATGCTAGAGACCGACGCCCGCGACCGCGTTATCGTCGCCCTCGACTGCGACCGTGAGCGTGCGCTCGAGCTCGCCCACGAGCTTTCTGGTCATGCCGCTTGGCTCAAGGTGGGCATGACGCTCTATTACGCCGAGGGGCCCGAGATCGTCAAGACGTTCAAGGACCTGGGCTTTAAGGTCTTCCTCGACCTCAAGTTCCATGACATTCCGCATCAGGTGCGCGGTGCCGCCCGTTCGGCCTCGCTTGCCGGTGCCGACCTGCTCTCGGTCCACGGCCTGGGTTCTGGTGCTATGCTCGCTGCGTGCCGTGAGGGTGCCGAGGAGGCGCGCGAGGACCGCGCCAAGCTCGTCGCCATCACCGTGCTCACGAGCATGAACCAGGATTCGCTGGCTGAGATCGGCGTCGAGTCACCCGTGGCCGAGGAGGCCGCCCGCCTGGCAAAGCTTGCCCAGGCCAACGGTATCGACGGCATCGTGTGCTCGCCGATGGAGGCCCATGACATGCGCGAGCTGCTCGGCCCCGACGCGTTGATCGTGACTCCGGGCGTTCGTCCGGTGGGTGCCGCCCTTGGTGACCAGTCCCGTGTGGCGACGCCTTCTCAGGCTATCGAGCGCGGCGCGAGCCATATCGTGGTGGGCCGACCCATCACCGGTGCCGACGACCCGGTTGCCGCCTTTGACGCTATCGTTGCCGAGCTGGTCGAAAACGTCGCCTAAAAGATTCCCTCAAGTCACCACTTTTGGGTCTCATTAGCACAAATTAGCCCCTGTGCCTGCGAAAACTTTCCCATCCTTTGTGTGGAATCGCAGGTCAGGGGCTCAACTTTAACCTCCGTATATTGCACTTTTCGCAGGTATCGTCTAACCTATGGTGCCGTCGATTGGGCATTTAGTGCGTTTGACGTGCTAAAATGCCAATTATTGCATCAGATATAACCCAACTATTTGGAGGTTCGAATGGCACTCCCTCAGCTTACCGACGAGCAGCGCAAGCAGGCTCTTGAGAAGGCTGCCGCCGCACGTCACGCCCGCGCTGAGCTTCGCGAGCAGATCAAGAAGGGCGAGAAGTCCCTCGAGTCCGTGCTCAACTCTGATGACCCCATCGCTTCCCGCATGAAGGTTTCCACCCTCATCGAGTCTCTCCCCGGTTATGGCAAGGCCAAGGCCGCCAAGATCATGGAGGAGCTCGGCATCTCCGCTACCCGTCGCGTCCAGGGCCTCGGCGTCCGCCAGCGCGAGCAGCTCCTCGAGCAGCTGACCAAATAAGTGAGCGCTCAGGATTCAAAGCTCTTTGTGATTTCTGGACCGTCAGGTGCAGGCAAGGGCACGCTCGTCACTCGTGTGCGCGAGCGTCGCTCGAACCTGGGCCTGACGGTTTCGGCTACCACGCGAGCACCACGCAAAGGTGAGGTCGACGGCGTCAACTACTTTTTCCTGACGCGCGAGGAGTTCGACCGCCGCGTGGCAAACGGTGAGTTTGTTGAGTGGGCCGAGGTCCACGGTAACTGCTACGGCACCTTGGTGAGCGAGGTCACATCCAAGCTCGCCTCTGGCTCGTCTCTGATCTTGGAGATCGATGTCCAGGGAGCCCTGCAGGTCAAGGAGCGTTTCCCCGAGGCCGTGTTGATCTTTATCAAGCCGCCTTCGCTCGAGGTGCTCCGCGAGCGTCTGGTCGGTCGCGGTACCGAGACGCCCGAGACGATTGAGCTGCGTATGGCAAACGCCGCCGATGAACTTGCCCTTGCCGACCGCTACGACGACGTCGTGGTGAATGACGATCTCGACCGCGCGACCGATGAGCTCGTTCGCGTTCTCGATATGCATGAAAGGATCTGAGGTCCGTGTCCGTTGTAAAGCCTTGCATTGACGATCTTCTGGAGAAGACCGATCACAACCGCTTCCTGCTCGCCTCGCTTGCCTCCAAGCGCGCCTGCGACATTAACAGCATGTTGCGTGGCCAGCACAACCGCGTGCTCGCCGTCCAGGATGTCGATGACATCACTATTGCGCTTTCCGGCGCCGATACCATCTCGATGGCTATGGACGAGATTGTCGACGGCGACATCTCCTACGACGAGGCCCGTTACGAGAAGGCACTCGGCCATAAGGTTGCTGAAGCCTAAATGGCAGCCCGCGTCTGCCTGGTCCACTATCACGAGGTTGGACTAAAGGGCAAGAACCGCGCACATTTTGAGCATATCCTCATGGATAACATCAAGGCGGCCTTGGCCGCCTTTTCCGTGAATGCCGTGTCTCGAATTTCCGGTTATATCCTCGTGACCTTTAACGAGCATCAGGCCGACGAGGCGGCGCGCGTCATTCGCACCGTCCCCGGCGTTGCTCGCGTGTCCCTGGCATATCACACGAACCGCGACCCGCAGGAGTACTGCGCCGCCGCCGTGAAGGCGCTGCGCGAGTTTGGTCCCTTTGAGTCGTTTAAGGTGCATGCCAAGCGCTCGAACACCGACTACGAGCTCACCTCGATTGATATCAATCGTCAGGTGGGAGAGGTGTTGTGCGAGGCGTTTCCCGATAAAAAGGTCCAGATGCACGACCCCGACGCAATGGTGCACGTGCTGGTGGTCCAGGGTAGCGTTTATGTGTACGCGCGCTCCGAGCGCGGCGTGGGCGGTCTGCCGGTGGGATCTGCCGGCAAGGTCGTGACGCTACTGTCATCGGGTATCGATTCTCCGGTAGCGACCTGGATGCTCGCGCGTCGCGGCGCGGTGTGCGTGCCGGTACATTTCTCCGGTCGTCCGCAGACGCCCGACACGAGCGAGTATTTGGTGCAGGACATCATCCGTGCGCTTGAGCCGGGTGTCCAGATCGGCCGCCTGTACGTGGTGCCGTTTGGCGATTGTCAGCGTGAGATCTCGGTGACCTGCCCCAGCAACCTGCGCGTGATCATGTACCGTCGCATTATGTATTCGGTTGCCGAGCGCATTGCGCATATCGAGGGCGCCAAGGCTATTGTGACCGGTGAATCGCTCGGTCAGGTTGCTTCCCAGACGCTCGAGAACATCATGGCCGTCAACGAGGCCGTCAAGATCCCCGTGTTCCGCCCGCTGATTGGTTCGGACAAGCAGGAGATCATCGCGCGTGCCGAGGAAATCGGTACCTTCGATATCTCGACCGAGGCCGCTCCCGATTGCTGCACGCTCTTTATGCCGCGCCGCCCCGAGACGCACGCCAAACTCGATGCCGTGCATGAGGCGTGGGAGCTGTTCGATCACGAGGAGATGATTGAGCGCTTGCTCAAGCAGACCGAGTATATCGACTTCGAGAGCAACACGTATAAGGCCCCTAAGACCTTAAAACGCAAACATTCCGAGCTCGCTCCACGTGAGATTTACCAAGATCACGAATAATGTTGTGTATAGACCGGCGGTGATTTTGCATCGTCGGTCTTTTTCTATCTGGGCATTAGGCGATAAACGGTTCATTTGTCGACGTGTGCCTGAATAAATGGACACTTTTCCGCAAGGTTTTGGTCAGCTTTTGGTTTGACCGCGAAAACCGGTGTGGGCGTGCGGAGGCTGCGGCGTTCGTTTCCTGACACGATGGTGTTGGGAGGTGTTTGCTATGGCGCAGCGCGAGCAACACGAACGGGTTAAACGGATGGACCGCTGGGCAGAAAAGCTGCTCGGCCATAAGGCGATGGTCGTGGCGATCCTGGTTGTCATTGCCGCCGCGAGCGGCTTGGCGATGGCAGGTTTTGGTGGTCACTCCAGCGACGTATCGTTTGAGCGTAGTGATGAGGCGAGCGCCTCGGATGTGCGCGGGGCCGGGGATGCCTCTCCTGACGATGCCGATGAGCCGTCTGCCAAGAGCTCCTCTGCTGCCGAGGTGTACGTCGATGTTGATGGCGCCGTTGTGAAGCCTGGCGTGTACCGGCTTAAAGATGGAGCACGGGTGTCCCAGGCGATTGATGCCGCCGGAGGGCTTACGGCCGAGGCGGATGTGACGGTTCTTAACCGTGCGTCCAAGATCACCGATGGTCAAAAGATCTATGTGCCGACGGTAGGGGAGCAACAAACGGCTGCGGCCGTCGGCGCCGCCGAAAGCAGTGCTTCCACGACCCCTGGTACAGGGTCTTCGTCGGGACTTGTGAATATCAATACGGCAAGTGCGGCGGAGCTGCAGACGCTTTCGGGCATCGGGCCTTCTATGGCCCAGTCAATTATCGACGAACGGACGCAAAACGGGGCCTTTGCCTCGGTCGATGACCTTATGCGCGTATCGGGGATCGGTGAGAAGAAACTCGCCAAAATTAAAGATTGCATCTGCGTATGAGTGCGACCGAGCGCGAGCATGTGATGCCACCGCGCCCATTGATGCCGTGTGCGATAGCCCTTTGTGCCGGCTTGTGTGCGAGCTGTGGGTTAGTGCTTAACATGGCGGCCGATGCGCTGCTGGGAGAGCGGGCGGCGCCCGTCACATTGCTTATGGCCATTCCCTTCGCGGCTGCGACGTGCATCGTATTGGCACGGTCCTGTATGCGTCTTGTGCGGTGGAAGCGATGGCTGTATGCCGCGGCCCTTGGCCTCGTTGCGGGAGCGGTCGTGTCCGCGGCTTGGGCGATAGGGGCGCTACACGCATCGAGGGCACTGGATAATCGGGCTGCGAGCAGTCTTGAGTTTGTTGTGCACGGCGATCCGTCCATCAATGACGGTGTGTACTCCTATACCTGCGATGCGTTTGCGGGCGAAAAGCATTTGGGTCAGGTATGGCTGTCGTGCGATCGTGAGCTCGGCGTCGGTTCGCATGTACGTGCTATCGGTCGAATTTCGCGCTTTGAGAATGATGCGTATGGGCGCTCACGCGTGCTTCGGGGCGAGCTTCGAAAGGTTAAAGTCGTCCGGTTGGTATCGATCGACGAGGGCCCTCCAGGCCCGTTGTCTTGGCTTCGAAACGAGCTCCTTGCCGTTATCGCGCCCGCGACCGATCCAGCGCGCTCGCTCATTGCCGGCGTTGTCTGCGGACGCTCGGCCGAGCTGCGTGCCCAGCCGGCGGGCGATTGGTTTTCGGTAACGGGCACCGCACATCTTATCGCTGTCTCGGGTAGTCATCTTGCCATCGTGGGGTTTGTGATTGAGAGCGCCCTGCA
>CBCTZJ010000009.1:0-70713 GCA_965151385.1 uncultured Collinsella sp.
CGATGAGCTACAGCTCGCCTTCGGCCGTGGTGCGCGAGCAGCTTTCGGGCGTGGACTTCTATCTGTTCCTGCGCGATCTGCTCGAGCACTTTGACGAGCGACTGGACGACCTGCGCGCCAAGCTTGCCGCGCTGGCAGACCGCATCTTTGTGGCCGATGGCTGCATGGCGAGCTTTACCGGCAGCGACGAGGACTTCGACGCGTACTGGGCCGCCGCGGGCGACCTGGGGCTTGGCGCTGGCGACGGCGCTGGCAGCAGCACGCTCGTGGTACCGGAGCCGCACGACCGTCACGAGGCTTTCGTTATCCCCAGCGACATCTGCTTTGCGGCGCGCGCGTGCGACCCGCGTCGCCTGGGCATCGACGTGACGGGCGCTTGGGCGGTTGCCGCCAACGCGCTCTCCTACGACTACCTATGGAACGAGATCCGCGTTATGGGCGGTGCGTACGGCTGCGGATTCCGCGCGGCCGGCGAGCGCCAGACGGCGTTCTACACCTACCGCGACCCGGCGGTCGATCCTTCGATTGAGCGCGTGGAACGCGCGGGCGCATGGCTCGGCAGCTTTGAGCCCGACGAGGCCGCCTTTGAGGGCTTTATCGTGAGCTGCGTGAGCGGCATGGACGCGCCCGTGAAGCCGTACGCGCTCACCAAGCGCCGCAATACGACCTACCTGGCTGGGCTCGATCCGCACGCGCGCGAGGAGCGTCGCGCCCAGATGCTCGCGGCCACGCCCGGTGAGCTGCGCTCGTTCGGCGCCGACGTGACACGCATTGCAGCCGCGTCGCCCACCTGCGTCTTTGGCGGCCGCGACGTCATCGCCAAGAGCAACGCCGGCTTCAACGTCGTCGACCTGCTGGGCTAACCACAAAGGTAGATTTTTGGGACATGCCTAAAATCTACCTTTTCTTTTTGCCGCGGACCGGGCAGGCGATCTGACTTCGGCCCGCCCCGTCCCGCCGGTTTTGTCTCGATCTGTAACATCTAGGCCCATTTTTGCCGAGTTACTGTTACAGATCGAGACAAACCGCCGCAGACACCCGCCCTTCAGCAAAAACCACCGCAAAGGGGACAGGTGTCTTTGTGTTGATTCGAACACTTGTTCTATACGTACACATGTTCTATAGTAGGGGTGCTTGCATCGGGCTTAAATTGCAACTAGGATATAGTTGCAGAATGTGAGGCGGGATGACTCGGACCGATAAACTCATCGCCCAACTGCTTAGCTGCCCTTCGACGTATCGGTATACCGATTTTTTAAAAGTCATGGCTTCATATGGCTTTGAAATGGACAACAAAGGCAAGACATCCGGATCGCGCGTTCGCTTCTACAGGCCATCGGATGGCAGGATGTTCGTAATGCACGCGCCACATCCATCTGACGAATTGACAGCGGGGACCATTCGAAACATCGTTCGATTTCTGCAAGATGTCGGAGGTAGTCATGAGTAACGTTTTGGCATACAAGGGTTATTTCGCCCCAGTCGAGTTCGATGCCGAACAGCATGTGCTAACAGGTATGGTCACCGGCATTAGGGATGCAATTGTGTTTGAAGGCTCTACGGTTAAAGAAGTGGAACAATGCTTCCACGACGCCGTCGACGATTACCTTGAGTTTTGCGCCGAGAAGGGCAAGGAACCCGAGCGGGCTTTTAAGGGGTCGTTCAACGTAAGAACGGGCTCTGAGCTCCACAAGCAAGCAGCGCTGGCAGCGGCAAAGAAGGGTGAGTCACTCAATAAGTTTGTGACTGAGGCGATTGCTGCGGCGTTATAGCATTAACGCACAGGCCCAAACAACCACAAAGGGCGCAGTTCACAGGCATATTTGCGGTGACTTTACTGCCCATATCGCGTTTGCCCAGATAAAAGCTGCCAAAATAAACCTGTCCCTTTTTTGTAGGTTTGGGAGATGAGACTGGGATGGATAAGGCTGAGTTGCGGCGGGCAGTGATTGCTCGGCGCAATGCTATTGATCTGGATGTTCGGGCAGCGAAGTCTGCTGTTGTATGCGCGCGGCTTGTTGAGCTGATGGAGTCCAGCGACACTGCGGACCAACGCACCGTTGCCGTCTATGCCGCCATGGGTTCCGAGGTCGACCCAGCCGCGTTTGCCGCCGCGGCCGTCGCGCGTGGCTGGCGCGTGGCCTATCCGTGCATGCTCTCGGCAACAGACGCCATGGCTTGTGGCCAGCGCATGCGCATGCGGGCAGTCTCTGCCGGCGATGCGTCCGAGACCCCGTTTATCGCCCACCCTACGCGGGCCTTCGCAGCCATGGACGTCGACAGCGACCACTTCCCCATCGTGCCCGCCAAGGCTCTCGACATGATTATCGTGCCGCTCGTGGCTTTCGACCGCACCGGCGCGCGCCTGGGCTACGGCGGAGGCTGCTACGACCGCTACCTGCCCACAGTTGCGCCTGAATGCCTAATCGTCGGCATCGCCTTTGACGAGCAGCGTGTCGACCACGTTCCCACCGACGCCCACGACCTGCCACTGCCCAACATCGTCAGCGCCTAGCCGCCGCTGTATCGCACCCGCAAGATGAGCGTGGAAAATCTCCCACTTTGAGCCCTCTTACGAGCCAAAAACGGGAGATTATCCACACTCATTCAACAAGCGTCCGAAAATCCACGCTCGTCCGTCCGATTTTCCACGCTTGTGCAGCCAAACGCCCTGCAACTGCCTCAGCACGCACGCGGCACGCCGGCGACCTTGAGCTTGCGATCGAGCTTTGTCGGATCCCTTAGATCATCCCAGCACAAGCGCACAATCTTGCAGTTATCAAGCAGCGAAAGTCTCGACTCGCGCTGGCGCTCATCGAACTGCGCCTTCGCGAGCTTGCCCTCCTCCGCCGCCTTCTCGCTTTTAACGAATCCGTCGAACTCCCCGATAATCAGCCGGTCGCCCACACGCCACAAGTAGTCGACGCGATACGGTCGTCCCGGCTCAACCGGGTCGAACAGCTCAACTTGCAGCTCCGGCGTCTGCCAACCGCGCTCGATCATCAGGGCACGCGCCTTGGACTCGCCGCCACTTTCCGACAGCCCATCGGCACATCGTGCAACCCTGCGCGCCGTCACAACGCCGCGACGATTCAGACCAAGCTTGTCGACAGTCTCAACGAGATGCTCCTTCGACAAAAGTTGCTCATGGAGCGCCGAGTCCGCGATGATCAGTCCCTCGACAAACGATGCATCGACCAAGCAATCCGTAATCGTTTGATCGATATCGGTTACGGCGATATCCATCTGGGTGGCCCGTGTTTGACGAGCATAGCGATGACGAATGACCTGAGAGCCCGGCGTCGTCGATTGGGCTGGCATCGCGGCGATATGGATGTGCGTCAAATTGGCATGCGAAACCGAAAGGCCATAGATAACAGCCGCCGTATAGGAGCAAAATGTCCAGTCGGGGTGCTTTTGCGCAAGCGCCCGCACCCGATGCAGATAACGCTGCCGAAACTTGAGCTCGGACCAGTATTCCGGACGCGCATACAGCCCCGGCATGACCGCTTCGAGACTTCCCGCCTCCGCCCGCCGCTCAATCTGCTTTGCCTCCGCCGCCGTGCGCGCGTACACGCAGCTCATCTGCTGTTCGCATGCTTTAATGTGACTTGCAAGCCTTTGATTCGCCGTCATGTTTCCCATGTCGCCTCCCAAATCTTGGAACGGCGCAAACGTACCAGACGGTTTCATGCGAAGTCTGACCAAATACCGTCCAGGCGCTGACCAAATGCTTGACGGTTTTGGACGTTTTAGGCTGATGGCTTATATCTGCAGGTAGGGCGGTTGTCGAGAGGTCCCTGTCTCCACATTTTGAGGCCTTGGTCCATCGGATTATCAGAAAGAAAAACCCGTCGAGATTCAAGACTACGCCAAATGCGACTTTGTCTCTGCGCGCACCGTCGCTTAGCCGAGCCATCGGCATCTACATGCCTAAAAAATGAGCGTGGATAATCTCCCGTTTTGAGCCTAGTTTCAAGCCAATAGTGGGAGATTATCCACGCTCGATTTGTAAATGTCCGAAAATCCACGCTCGTCCGTCCGGATATCCACGCTCGTCACGCCGCCGGCACAGCAGCAGCCGTAGCCTAGTGCTCCTCGCCGGCGCGGGCTAGGTCGTAGGGCGTGGTCTGGTAGACGTAGTAGTTGAGCCAATTGGTGTAGAACAGCTGAGCCTGGCTGCGCCAGACGTTGCGCGGCTCGGCGGTGGGGTCGTCACCCGGAAAGTAGTGCGCCGGCACCTGAGGGTTGAGGCCGCGCTTCACGTCGCGCTCGTACTCCAGGCGCAACGTGTCGGTATCGTACTCGGGATGGCCAAAGACAAAGAAGCGATGGCTGTCGGTCGACTTGACGATGTACAGGCCCACCTCGTCGGACACGGCCACGACCTCAAGCTGCGGCTCGGCCTCCACGTCCTCGCGACGCACATCGGTGTTGCGCGAATGTACGGCATAGAAGCGGTCGTCAAAGCCGCGGACCAGCGGGCTTTGCGGCTTCACCAGATAATGCTCGAACACGCCGCTTGCCTTTGCCGGCAGGTCATACTTCTGGATACCGTAATGATGGTACAGACCGGCCTGCGCGCCCCAACAAATGTGCAGCGTGGAGTGCACGTGCGTGGTGGACCAATCCATGATCTGGCAGAGCTCGGGCCAGTAGTCGACCTCCTCGAACGGCATCTGCTCCACCGGCGCGCCCGTGATGATCAGGCCGTCGTAGTGGATGTCGCGGATGTCGTCGAACGTGCGATAGAACGTCTCCAGGTGGCCGGCGCTCACGTGCGTGGCCTCGTGCGTTTTCGTGCGCAGCAGGTCCACCTCCACCTGCAGCGGCGTGTTGGAGAGCTTGCGCATGATCTGCGTCTCGGTGGCGATCTTGGTGGGCATGAGGTTGAGGATGAGCACGCGCAGCGGACGGATGTCTTGGTGCAGCGCGCGGTACTCGGTCATGACAAAGATGTTCTCGCTCTCGAGCTGCGCGGCGGCAGGGAGGGCGTCGGGGATGCGAATGGGCATGGATGCTCCTTACGAGTCAGTTGCAGCTATGGTACAACGAGCGGCCCCATCCGCGCGAGCATATCGCCCAGCGATGCCGTCAGCGGCCCAAATCACTCCAAAAGTAGAGATTAAGGCATGCCCAAAAATCTATGGCGCTTTAGCCTAGCAAAGTGGCAGCAGGACGTTACAATGGTTCGACGCGAAAAACTCGGCCGAAAGGATACATATATGTACCAGACGCGTAAGATCGGTGTGGTCGGCCAGGGCCACGTAGGAGCACATGTTGCCAACAGTCTGCTCATGCAGGGCATTGCCGATGAGCTGTACCTGTGCGATATCAACCAGGCCAAGGTGACGTCCGAGGTCCAGGACCTGCGCGACTCCCTTTCGTTTGTCCCGTACAACACCAAGATCGTCAACTGCTACGACCACTACGAGGAGCTTGCCTGCTGCGACGTCATCGTCAACGCCGCCGGCAAGGTCGCACTGGCCGCCGGCAACCGCGACGGCGAGCTGTTCTTTACCACCGACGCCGCCCGCACCTTTGCCAAGCGCATCGTCGACGCCGGCTTTGACGGCATCTTCGTGAGCATCTCCAACCCCTGCGACGTCGTGTGCACCGAGCTGTGGCACCTGACCGGCTATGATCCCAAGAAGATCATCGGCTCGGGCTGCGGCCTGGACTCCGCCCGCCTTCGCACCGAGATCTCCAAGAAGGTCGGCGTGAGCCCCAAGTCCATCGACGCCTACATGATCGGCGAGCACGGTTTTAGCCAGCTTGCCGCCTTTAAAGCCGCAACCATCGCCGGTAAGAGCCTCAACGAACTTCAGGCCGAGAACCCCGACAAGTACGCCTTCGACCACATGGAGATCGAGGAGCTTGCACGCAAGGGCGGCTATGTGACCTACCAGGGCAAGCAGTGCACCGAGTACGCCGTCGCCAACTCCGCCGCGCGCGTCTGCGCCGCCGTGCTGCACAACGAGCACGCCGTGCTTTCGGCATCCACGCTCATGACCGGCCATTATGGCGAGGAGGGTATCTTTACCTCCCTGCCGTGCGTGATCGGCGCCGAGGGCGTCGAGGAGGTCTACACGCTCGACCTGTCCGAGCACGAGCTCGAGGGCTTCCACAAGAGCTGCCAGCACATTCGCGACAACATCGCCCAGCTCGACTGGTGGGATGCCGAGGCCTACGACGCCAAGTAAGCGTCGGTTGCCGCGACACCTCGCGAATCTAAGCGCAATACCAAGCGGGCCGCGCCGGAAATCCCCGGCGCGGCCCGCTTTTTACGCACGCTGTTCACTTGCGAATCGAAGGTGAATGCTTTTCCCGTTACCTAGTACTGCTCGATGCCCATGTAGCGACGAACCTCGGGGCTGTGGTCAAACACCTTGCCGCGGGCGGCGCGCAGCTCGCAGCTCATGTTGTAGAAGAAGATCGGCTCCAAGAACGAACGCACGCTGGCGGGCACCTCGCCTACGCCGTACTCGAGTGCATCGAGCACCATGACTGTATCGGTGTGCGTGTTGAGGAACGCGAGCGCGCGCTCCTCCATGGGGCGGCACTCGCCCGATCCGAGCTGCACAAAGTAGAACACGCCGGGCTCGGTGGCCTCAAACGGGCCGTGGAAATACTCGCCGGAGTGGATATAGCAGCAGTGCTGCCACTGCATCTCCATGAGCGAGCAGATGGCCATGGCGTAGGTCTGGCTAAAGTTGGGGCCGGAACCCAGGATATAGAAGAACTTATGCTGCTGGCAGAGCTCGGCAAAGCGATCGCCCAGCTCGGCGTTGACCTTCTCACGGGCAGCGGGCAACAGCGCATCCATCTGCTTAAGGCCGGCGTACATGTCGGCGAGCGCCTCGTAACCCTCCTGCTGGTCGAGCAGCTCGGCAGCCATCAGGACGCCGATGCCTTGCGGAACCTCGGCCTGCGGCACGCCTTCGCCCCACGGATAGACCCAGGTGGTCCACTTGCCGTTATCAATCTTGGAGCCCTCGCAGTCGGTCATGGCCACGACCTCGGCGCCGGCTGCCAGCGCCATCTCGCAACCGTCGACGACCTCCTGCGTATTGCCGCTGTGGCTGCAGGCGATGACGAGTGATTTCTCGCCAAGACTCTTGGGAGCCATCAGGCAAAACTCGCGCGCCGTGTAGACCGTCGAGGCAAACGTGGTGGCCTCGCGCTTGAGCAGCTCGTTGGCCGGCATCAGGTCGATCATCGAACCGCCGCAGGCGATCCAAAAGACGTTCTCAATCTTGCCCTTGCGCTCGATAATTTCCTGAACCAGATCGTGTGCGTTCACGGTGATGCTCCTCCTTGTGTGGCGGCTTTGAACGACGGCAGCTCGTACCTGCTGTCATTCTATGTTGTTCTATATATACCACGCAAGCAGCCACGGTGGAAGCCATTGCGACAAATTTGTTCCATGTTGTTCTATCTGTGGACGTTAGATGTCGAACACGTAGCGCGAGCCCACGATCTTTTGGCGTCCGAGCAGCAAGGGCCGCTCGTCCTCATCGGTAAAGTACGCCTCCATATAAAACAGCGGCTCGCCGACCGGCACCTCCAGCAGTGAGGCCGCCTGAACATCGGCAAGCGCAATCTCCACGGTACAAGGGTCGGACTTGAGCGGCGCGCGGCCCGAATGCTCGGCAACGAGTGCAAAGATGGAATTGTCCGTGAGGTCCTTGTCGGCAAGCGTCTGCAGGTAGGGATGGTCGGCCAGCACAAAGGCGTTGTTCTCGAGCATGACGGGCACGCCGTCTGCCGTGCGCACGCGCTCGACAACGATGAGCTCGCAGCCGGGTTCCACCCCAAAAAACGCCGCGTCCTCGCGCGTCGCCGCAACCACCGTGCGCGACACCAGGTGTGCTCCGGCCACCATGTCGTTGGCAGCGCAACCCTCGGAAAAGCTCTGAACGTCACCCTTTTGGACAATCTTGCGCTTGAGCTTGGGCGCGCACACAAACGTGCCCCTCCCCTGCTGGCGGTTGAGATACCCCGCGCGCGACAGCTCCTCGATGGCGCGGCGCACGGTGATGCGTCCCACGCCGTAGGACTTCGCGAGCTCCATCTCGGAAGGAATGCGCGAGCCGGATGCGTACACGCCGCGCGCGATCTCGCCCTTTAGGTCGTCCATAACCTGCTGGTACAGCGGCACGGCGGATACCTCAGTGCGCTCGGTTTTATCGTCGAATGCCATCGTTACGCTCCATCCCGCGCATGCTCGGACTCAAACTCTTCGATCGCCGTCATAAACTGCTCGCCAAAGGCGTCGGCCTTTTTCTCGCCAATGCCGTTGACCTGAATCAGCTCGTCGCGCGTCTGGGGGCGCAGACGGCACAGGCCGCGCAGGGCCTTGTCGGAGAAGACCATGTACGGCGCCATCTCCAGCTCGGTCGAAATCTCCTTGCGCAGGGCACGCAGGCGCTCGAACAGCTCGGCATCGTCACCCACGCGCGGGCGCTGATCCAGCTCGGCCTCCTCGCGCAGCAGATCCACCGCACGGCGGGCGCGGGCCGAGGCCTTGCGCTTGGACGCGCGACGCTTAACGGTAAAGGCGAACGCCTCATCCTCGACCTCGGCGGCACGCGGGCCCAGCCCCACGACCGGGTACTGTCCCTGCGAGGTAGCCAGATAACCGCGGCCGCACAGCTGGCCGATGACGTCCTTGATGCGCCCGACCGATTCGCTCGACAGCTCACCGTAGCCGCGGTCCTCGTCCAGATGCATCTGGCGAATGCGCTCGGTGTTGCCGCCATGAAGCACGTCGGCGATGAGCGACTTGCCAAAGCGCATGGGTCGCGTGGCCACATAGCGCACGGCGGCGCGGGCCATATCGGTGACGTCCTCGACCTCGAACTGCGTGAGGCAGTTGCTGCAGTTGCCGCAGCCCTCGGCCTCGTCCGTGGCGGTGGCGTCCGCACCAGCCGCGGCAGCATGCTCGGCCGCGGCCTCGTCGCCAAAGTAGCGCAGCATGTATTCGCGCAGGCAGCCGGTGGTATTGCAGTAGCCCTCCATCTGGCTGAGCAGACGATAACGGTTCTGGAGCGCCCACGCGCGCTGCTCGTCATCGAGCGCCTCGTCGGCAGCATCGCCGCGATCGATCAGAAAGCGGCGCATGCGAAAATCGTTACCGTTCCACAGCAAGTGACAGCTGGCCGGATCGCCATCGCGGCCAGCGCGGCCCGCCTCTTGGTAGTACGCCTCAATGCTCTCGGGCACGTTGTTGTGAATCACATAGCGCACGTTGGGCTTGTCGATGCCCATGCCAAAGGCGTTGGTGGCAACCATCACCTGAATGTCGTCGTCGATAAAGGCACGCTGGCTCTGGCGGCGGGCGTCGTTGCCCATGCCGGCATGGTAGCGGCCAACGCGAATGCCGCTGGGGCCCAGTGCCTCGGCAAGCTCACCTGCCAGCGCGTCGACCGTCTTGCGGGTCGAGCAATACACGATGCCGCTCTCGCTCGAATGCGCGATCACGTAGTCGCGCACCCACGCGGTCTTGGCCTTGTCGCCCATCTCCTCGCAACCAAAGTAGAGGTTCTTGCGATCGAAGCCCGTCACCACCGTCGCGGGGTTTTGCAGACCGAGCATCTGCTGAATGTCCGCACGCACACGCTCGGTCGCCGTAGCGGTAAAGGCCGCCACGATGGGGCGCTGCGGCAGGGAATCGATGAACTCGCGAATCTGCAGGTAGGCGGGACGAAAATCCTGGCCCCACTGGCTCACGCAGTGGGCCTCGTCAATGGCCACGAGCGGCACGCCAATGCCACCGTCCGCCGCGGCTTCCTGCGCAAAGGCTAAAAAGCGCGGCTCGAGCAGACGCTCGGGTGCCACATACATAAGCTGATAGCGGCCCTCGCGCGCCCGCTTGAGCACGGTATTTTGCTGAGCCGGCGTAAGGCTGGAGTTGAGATAGCTGGGCCGCGCACCCGCCGCGAGCAACGCACGGGTCTGGTCCTCCATAAGCGACAGCAACGGGCTCACCACAAAGGTGATGCCGGGCAGCATAAGCGCAGGCACCTGGTAGCAAATGGACTTGCCGGCGCCTGTGGGCATAACGCCGAGCGCATCGCGGCCGGCAAGAATCGCATCGACCATGCGATCCTGCCCCGGGCGAAACGAGGTGTAGCCAAAATAGGCGCCGAGCGTGTCGAGCGCCATCTGCTGCATGCTATCGGTCATGGTTTCCTAACGTCAGAATCATCTGCCGCCGATTATACGCCGCCACGCGGACCGGCGTCGCCCGGCTGTCAGCCACGCTCATTCTGCGGGTAGTCATTGGGGACGTTCTTGAATGACCAGTCGTTTAAGAACGTCCCCAATGACTAGTCTCTTGACAAGCACGGAAACGTCGCAAGTTGAGCATAAGTCAGCGAAAACGCCCCTAAGCGAGCAAGGTGACGTGAAAGAGGAGGGAAGCGTACTTCGGTACGCGACCGACGATTGAACGTCAGATTGCCGCTTAGGGGCGTTTGCAGCGTCGAGCCGTTACGCGGTTTGGTAAAACCGCGTAACTTACATAACCATAACGTAGCGCGATCCCACGTAGTACTGCTTACCCATCAGAACCGGCTCGCCATTGGGACCGGTAAAGCTGGCACGCAGGTTGAGCAGCGGATCGTGCGGAGCAATGCCCAACTCGGCCGCCTGCTCGGTATTGGCACGAACGGCCTCGACCGTGCGGTAGCCAACCGAGACAATCGGCGTTCCGCCAACACGCTCGACCTCGGCAAAAATCGACTTGTCCTCAAGATCGGCCGTCAACAGCTCACGGTAGGCGTCAAACGGCACAAAGATGTTCTCCTCAAAGATGGGCTCGCCGTCGGCCGTACGCACGCGCTTAATATGCAGCAGCAGCGCGTCCTTTTGCAGGCCAAAGAACTCCATCTCGTTTTGACGTGCCGGCACAATCTGGCGATCGACCACATGCGCGCCCGCCTTCATGCCATTATCGGCACACAGCGCGGTAAACGTCTGCAGCGTCGAAGCGTGGAACTGGCGGTTGATGTGCGGCGTGGAGACAAAGGTGCCACGGCCCTGCTGCTTAACCAGGTAGCCATCGGAGCACAGCTCCTCGACGGCGCGGCGCACCGTAATGCGGCTCACGTCGTACTGCTCGGCTAGCTCAAGCTCGGACGGAATACGCTCCTTGGGTGCATAAACACCTTTCTCGATCGCATCCTTGATTTCGTCGTAAATCTGCTGGTAAAGCGGTGCATTTTTGGGCGCAGGCATATCTAATCACTCTTATCGAAATATTGAAATAACTAATACGTATATAACGTCTAGTTTCATGTTACCTCATATTGATAAAACGATACACCCTCCCTACCAAAAAGCGACAGCTTCATTTTGGCAGGTTTTATCTGGGCAAACGAGAGCCTCCCGAAAGCAGCGAGGCTTTCGGGAGGCTCAAGCGGACAGGATTGCGCCAGGCCGGCAAAATGCCAAAACCCTACCTGCCGTCGTCCTGCTGCAGGCTGTCCTGCTCGCTGAGGCGCGCCTGCCTGCTGGCCATGCGTGCGGGCTTGTCGGGATCGGGTACGGCCGTGGGCATGGGCTCGTCGACATGACCGCCCCACCAGCCGCCCACAAAGTTGAGCGTGTGGAACACATTGATCACGGCGCCGGGATCAATGTCGCACACCAACTTGATAATGTCCTGGCTCTCGTAGGTCGAGACAACGGCGTGCAGCAGATACATCTTTTCGCGGCTGTATCCGCCAATGACCTCGGCGCAGCTAATGCCGTGCTGAAAATGGTCAACATAGGCGGTCATGACCTCGTCTGCCTTGCGCGTCGTGATCTGCAGCGTCACGCGGTCGTAACGACGATAGAAACTGTCGATGGTCTTGGTCGAAATAAACTGGAACACGATGGAATACGCCGCCTTGTCCCAGCCAAACATAAAACCAAAGATCGCCAGGATAAAGCAGTTGAAACCAAAGATGACGCCCCAGATGGTCTTGCCCGTGTGGTTGGAAACCCACAGCGCGATAAAGTCGGTGCCGCCGGTGGATGCGCCGGATTTAAGCGCGATGGCAGCGCCCAGACCCGAGACCACGCCGCCAAAAATGATGAGCATGATCTTGTCGCCCAAAAACGGAGCGAAGTGAAAGACGTTGAGGAACAGCGACGAGAGCACGACCTGCATCATCGAGAAGATGACGAAGCGCTTGCTAATGCCACTCCAGCATAGGAGCGCCACGGGGATGTTGAGCGCAAGCATGCCGAGAGAGATGTCGATGTGAACGCCGCCCAGCGAGGTAACGCGATCGAGCAGGACCGCGACGCCGGTAAGACCGCTCGGAAGCAGGTCGGCGGGCTGAATGAACGCCTGGATCAGGAATGTCTGGAGAACGGCGGAAATTGTGACCGCCACGGCGGTAATAGCGCGGCGAACGATGGTGAGACGGCCGAGCATGAGCACGCGGTCCGTGAGCTGATCGATGGCGTTCGCCACGTAGGCTCCTTTCGAAGGCAGATGTGGTTGTGGGGCATGCCCGCGATTGTAGCATGGAGCGTGCGGGGGCGCTTCAATTCACCCTCCCTCGACAACCAAAGCGGGACCAACAACCCCCACGACCAAAGGCCCAAATTATAAGTGAGTAGACTTTTTACGATCTGCCGAGCACACCCAAAACCGCCACCCCTGTGACCTGCGGTTTTACTAGAGCAGATGCACTTTGTGCTCGTCCTACACCAAAAAGTCTACTCACTTAGTCCGAATCGAAGCCAAACGGATCAAAATAGATGACTAATTAAGCCAATCCACCGCAAAAAACGTTTGAACCCGTGCTTCTCGCGGCGGATTGACACTACAAAGCGGCCAAAATGTCGGTCAGATTATCAATAACGGCATCGGCTCGCGATTGATCGAGGTTGACGCCCTCGTGCGGACGCAGCGCCAGGACGCGGGCGCCGGAGCGTTTGCCGGCCTCGATGCCTAAAGGCGAATCCTCGATAACCAGGCACTCGGCAGGCTCCACCCCCAGCGTCTCCATGGCACGCAGGTAGATCTCGGGGTCTGGCTTAAACGCACTGCACTCGTGGCCGCTGATGGTGTAGTCCAGCACGTCGGCGATGCCGGCAATCTCCACCAGCTCGTCGATCAGTTCGCGATAGGACGAGCTCGCGATGGCACACTTCACGCCACGCTCGTGCAGCTCGCGCATCACCGGCTCCGTCTGCTCGTTGAGCAGCTCGGCATACGGAACGGGGTGGTCCGGGCTGTAGACCTGCTTATACTCCACGCGCAGGCGCTCGCGCAGCTCGACATCGTCGGGCACCAGCGCCTTCCAAATGGCCGGCTCGTTAGACCCCGAAAGATCGGGGATCTCGTCAAAGTGAAAGCCCTTCTCCTCCATAAACGCCACGCGACGACGGTTGTAGAACCACTCGGTATCGACCAGCACGCCGTCCATATCGAACAGCACTGCCTTGATCATACGCATCTCCTCCCACCTGCCAAAAAGGGACAGGTTTATTTTGGTAGGTTTTATCTGGGGTTTTATGGCACGACGGACACGCCCTCCCCAAAGCAAAAAGGGGATGGGGCGCAAACCCCATCCCCTCTCAATCAACCCGTAAGGTCTACTTACTTGTGATTAGTAGGAAAGCTTCCACATGTAGCGACGCATGGTCAGCGGGTGCTGACGGGCCTCGGCGATCTGGTTGCCGTACTCGCGCATAACGGCGAGGTGCAGCAGCGGGTTGAAGTAGGTGACGACGCTCGCGGGCACGGCGTCAGCCAGGCCGTAGTCCTTGGAGTCGATCAGAGCGACCTTGGCGCCCATGCGCTCAAGGAAGGTGAGGGCGCGGGCGTCCATCGGACGGGTGGCGCCATCGGACATGAAGAAGACGTAGGGCTTACCCTCGGTGGAAACCTCGAACGGGCCGTGGAAGTACTCGCCGGTGTTGTAGGCGGCGGCGTCGATCCACTGCATCTCGGTGAACAGGAAGGCGGCGTGAGAATAAGCCATCTTCTCGGAGGCACCGGAAGCCATGAAGTAGATCATCTTGTCGTCCTTGAAGTCCTCGGCGAACTTCTTGGCGAGCTTCTTGCAGTGCTGAGCGGCGTTCTCGCAAAGCTCGAAGACGTTGGTGAGGCCGGTGATCATGTCCTCGTAGTGGTCATAGCCCTCGGTCTGCTGAAGGATCTCGACAGCAAGAGCGATGGCGTAGCCGGGCTTCTCGCACTTGGCAGCGAAGTTGGCGTGGAAGCCGTGAACGATGACGTAGTCAGCGTCGACGGTCAGAGCGGAGCCAGCCTTGTTGGTGAGGGAGACGACCGGGCAGTTGTGCTTCTTGGCGGTCTTGTTGGCCTCGACGGTCTCGGGCGTGGAGCCACCGAGGGAGCAGGTGATCACGAAGGTGTGCTCGTTGACCCAGGAAGGCGTGTCGTAGTTGAACTCGTTAGCGGTGAAGATCTGAACGTTCAGCTTGTCCGTGTTGTTGGCCAGGAAGTACTTGGCGGGGTAAAGGTCGGACATGGAGGCACCGCAGCCGACGAAAGCGACGCTGTGGATCTCGTGGTTGGACAGGACGTCAGCGACGATCTGCTTAGGGAGGTTAAGGTCGATCTCGTACATCTGACACATTCCTTTCGATTTTTGCGGCGCCACATTGCCGGGCGCTCGCAGGGTTACCGTGGTTTGGACCGAGTCGCCGGCCCGTTGAGGATGCGACACAGGGGCTGTCCCATTGTCACGTATAGGGATGGAAGCCTGCCTGGGGTATGGGATGCCAGGCAGGCCCCCGGGGGAAAGCGGTTAGGCGCTTGGTCGCGACTAGGCCAGGATGCCGGCCGCGGAGAGGGCGATGCCGCCCACAATGGCGATCACGAGAAGCCAACCGGTGTTGACGTTCTTCTTGATGAGCCAGTACATAAGGCCGGTGAGGCCGAGGGAGATCATCTGGGGCATCATGCCGTCCAGGATGTCCTGGATCACGACGGTGCCCTCAGCGAACTGCAGCGGGGTGGTGGCGCCGATCAGCGTGGCGATCATGCCGCCCACGGACATAAGACCCACGATGCCGCAGACATACATGAGCTTCTCCATGAGGTCGCCGCCCTGGAGCTTGCTCAGGTACTCGTGGCCGCCCTGATAGCCCATCTTGGCTGCGAACCAAGTGATCAGCACAGAGGGGACGATGGAGATGAGCATGGCCAGGATCGGGCCCATGATGGAGCCCTGCTGAGCCAGCTGAACGCCCAGGCCAAAGGCGATAACGCGGATGGTGCCCTGGAAGAAGGAGTCACCGATGCCGGAAAGCGGACCCATGAGGGAGGTCTTGACCGCGTTAATCGAATCGGGATCGAAGTTCTCGGGATCCTTGGCGTACTCCTCCTCCATGGAGGCGGCGAGGCCCAGGATGAAAGCGCTCGTCTGCGGGGTGCAGTTGTAGAACGCCATGTGACGGTGGTAAGCCTCTTTCTTAGCAGCGAGCTGCTTGGGGTCGGACTCATCCGGATAGAGGCGATCAAGCGTGGGAACCATGCCGTAGAGGAAGCCCATGTTCATCTGACGTTCGTAGTTCCAAGAGGCCTGGATGGCCCAGGAGCGCCAGAAGAACTGGCTGACCTTCTTGTTCAGGGACACGTCCTTGGTTGCGGTTGCCATAGTGTGTTCCTCCTTAGTCTTCGTCGTCTTCGAGCGGATCGTAGTCGGAATCGACACCGGCGGCTGCATGGGAACCGTTGAACTTGAAGCCCATGAAGACGACAGCCAGGCACACACCGATCAGAGCGACCGCGATGACGGACAGGTTGAGGTAAGCGGCGAGCAGGAAACCGATGAACAGGAACGGAGTCATACCCTTCTTGATCATCATGGTGAGCAGCAGGGCCAAGCCGTAGGCGGTCATGATCTTGGTCGAAACGTTAAGACCAGTGGACAGCCACTCGGGAACCATGTTGACGATGGCCTGAACCAGGTCGGTGCCAACAAAGACGGCGAGGAAGATCGGCAGGAAGTACATGACGGCGTACAGACCGGAGCCGGCGCAGATGTGCATACGGTAGGCGGTCTTGAACTTTCCGTTATCGATCGCGCTATCTGCCACATGAGTGAGGGCGGCGATGATGGAACGGAACACGATGCCGAGGAGCTGACCCAGGACGGCGACCGGGATGGCGATCGTCATGGCGGTCTCGGCGGAAGCATCGGTCAGGCACGCAAAGGCAGCGGCCACGATGCCGCCCAGGACCATATCGGGCGGAACGGCGGCGCCGACCTGCACCAGGCCCATGGACACGAGCTCGACGGCGGCACCGACGGCAAGACCGGTGGGCACATCGCCCAGCAGCAGACCGACGAGCGTAGCGCCAACGAGGGGCTGCTCGAAGTTAAGACGACCGAGCAGGCGGGAGTCCCACATGCAGAACACGCCGACGAGGCCGACGAGCACCGCACTGATGAACGTATTCATACCCTTCTCCTTTCAGTCAGGCAAAAGCCTGGTTGATTACAGCTTGGCGTCGATGTCGACGCTCTGATACGTAGGGGTCTGCTGGACGTAGAGCTTGATGCCCATGTCGAGCAGCTGGTTGACGTCGGCCTTCTGGGTGGCGTCGAGGAAGACGGAGCTGTCCTTGCCGCCGACCTGATCGGCACCGTCGTGGTTGGCGGTGGCGCCCAGATTGATGGCGTCGAGCTTGTAGCCCTGGCAGAACTGCAACATCTCGGCAGTGTTGCCAAAGACGAACATGACGCGCTCGCCGAGGGTGTTGAGCTTGTCCATCTTGGCGAGGGCACGCTCGACGGTGAAGACGTTCAGGCGCACGCCCTGGGGCTTGGCCAGCTTAAGAGCGCCCTTCTTGATGTCATCGTTGGCGGCAGCGTTGTCGACGACGATGATGCGCTCGGCCTGAACCTTGGTGGTCCAGGTAAAGACGACCTGGCCGTGCAGCAGACGGTAGTCAAGACGTGCGAGGACGATCTTGGCGGGACCGGAGCTGTGACGGGACGCCTTGGCCTTCTTGGCGGGAGCCGCGGCAGCCTCGACCGGTGCGTTGGGGTTGGTCAGGCCGGTGCGGGCCTCGTTGATGAGGGCCGCGAGCTCGGCGCCCTTGACGGGGACGGGGCTCATAGCGAGCGTCAGTGCCAACGGGATGTTGAAACCGCTGACAACCGTGAACTTCGTGCCGTTCTTGGAAAGCTCGACCATGTTGTTGTTGACCGAGCTGCCGAGCATATCGGTCAGCACATAGACGGTGTCGCCCGCGTTGAACGTGGCGATCATAGCCTCAACCTTATTGGTGATGGGCTCCTTGTCGTCACGAGCAAGCGACACGACGTGGACGTTCGACACGTCGCCGAGAACCATCTCGAGCGTGTCTTTGGCGCCTGCGGCCAGGCCGCCATGAGATGCGAGAATGATCTGATTCATCTTGCCTCCTCCTTTTCGTTATGGTCATTATAACGTCTTATACGTTGCGGATATTGCTAATTAGTATAAAGACCGTTCGCGGGTGAAAATCGACCGTTGACGGGTTTAACGTACTTGAAACGTTGGGGCTGGGTAGGCCGGCGCTGGCTGGATAACCCCAGGTCAGACCCTGCGCGCAATCCCCTATCGCACGAAGTACCAGGGGCTTTCCTGTACGGTGGGTTCCAGCGCGATGCCGGTGCGTTCCTTAAACAGATCCATGTCCTGAGATTTTTCGGTCCACCACGCGTTGGGCTTAAAGGTCATGCTCTCAATGACATGACCGACAAACACACTGTTGCGCAGCTTGGAGAAGTCGGTGTTCATGATCAGGATGGACGCGAGCACCAGCACGATGCCCAGGACTTTGATCGCGCCGGCGGGCTCGGCATAGACACCAATGCCCACCAGTACGGTGACGACCGTCTCGAAAGACATTACGACGGGAACTTTCGATGTCTCGAGCCCCATGGACAGACCCTGCATATATAAGATGTAAGCCACGGCTGTGGGGATGAGTCCAAAGCCAAGGAACAACAGCAGCAGCTGTGGCGACATTGCCGCGGCGACATCCGGCCACGGAGCCGCGATAGCTGCCATAACCGCACCGCCAAAAACAAAGCCCCAAAACGTGACAGCCAGCGGGTGGACCGTCTTGGTTGCTATCCGGCTAAACACCGCGAGCGACGCACCACAAAAGCCCGCAATCACGCCCGACGTGACGCCCCAAACCGAAAAATGAAAACCGGAAAGGTCGCCATTGGTCACTGCAAGCACGCAGCCTACGATGTTAAAGACAATGGCAACGAGCTTGTTGGGGGTCACGTCCTCGCGATAAAGCACGCGGCCGAGCATGACGCCAAACACCGGCGAGGTGTAGAGCAGCACCGAGGCCGTGGACATGCCCACCTCGCCCATGCACTCGTAATAGCAGGTGTTGGCGGCGGCCAAACCGACGATACCGACAAGCGCGCAGGGGACGAGCTCTTTGGGGCTTGCCTTGAATAGCGCCAGGGGACCCTGAGCCACGGTAGACCCCTCACCCGGACGGCAGCCCATAAACATCAGGACCGGCGCCAAGATAAGCGCTCCGACCAACAAGCGAAAGGCAGCCATGCTCTGGGACGAAACGCCCATGGCCGAGATGCCGTTTACAAAGATTCCGATGCTGCCCCACATAAGCGCGGCGATCAGCACCAGCACATAGCCCAGATTGCTTTTCTTCAACGCAGCCTCCTCGGTATTGTTTCCAATATGTTTCACACTACGTTATAGTCGTTATATACATTTTTCAAGACACAAATCGGCGAACGAGGAAATGATTCCCAGGAGTGTCCCCAAGTGCCGGCACAAAAGGAACGTCCCCAAGTGCCAATCACGGCAACGCCGACGTTTTGGCAATGTCAGCGAGCGCCCGTCATTTGAGCCAAGGCGCCGTGAAATGAAAAGGCGCTGACCTTCTGGTCGCGCCTTTGAAATTGAACGGCAGATTGGCCAAATGCCGGGTGCGCAGCGTCGGCCGGTCCGCCGTTCGGTAGAACGGCGGAACCAATATCCCCTAGTAGTCCAGCTTCCACATGTAGCGTCGCGTCATGTAGTCCTTGTGGGTGACGGCAGAGAGCGCGCGCATGTACACGTTGTTGAGGATCGGGGCAAAGATCAGGTGGTTGAAGTACTCGCTCACGCTGTCCTTGATGTCGTTGAGGCCGAGCTCCTTGGCGTCGAGCTGATAGACGCGCTCGCCACCGTACTGGTTGACGAAGCGGATGCCGCGCTCGTCGTTGCAGCGGCTGCGGCCGACGCTGATGAGCTGGAACAGCGAGGTGCGCTTGTCCAGGATCTCGAAGGGGCCGTGGAAGAAGTCGCAGGTGTTGATGGTGCAGGAGTCGATCTGCAGCATCTCCTGCACGTTGCAGATGCTAAAGACGTAAGCGGCACCAAAAAGCGGACCCTGAGCCATGACATTAATGCAGGGCTTGTCGGCGTTCTGCTCGGCCCACTTGGCAGCGAGCGGACGGGTGTACTCGACGGCCTTGCGATAGATGGGGTCGACCAGGTCGAAAGCGGCCATAGCGGTCTCGTACTCGGCATAGCCCTCGGTCTGCTGCGTGAGCTCCATGGCGATCATGGTCACGACGGCGGAGTTGGTACGGCCCATGCAGGACTCGTCGACGGCCAGGCTGTCATACTGGATCTTGTAGTCGCAGACCTCGGTGAGGCCGGACTCGTCGACATAGATGGCGATGGTGCTGGCGCCGTGGTCCTTGGCGACCTGGGCGGCGACGACGGTCTCCTTGGTGCCGCGCATGGACACGACGACGGCCAGGGTGTTCTCGTTGACGTAGGCAGGGGTTGCGTGCACGAACTCGTTGCTGGTGTAGCTGGAGCTCACGACCTGCGTGGCCTCGTGCTCCATAAAGTACTGGGCAGGATAGTTGCCGCCGTTGGATCCGCCAGCGCCAATCCACACGACGCGCTTGATGCCGCCCTTGTCTGCCTTGTCAGCCAAAACCTGGGAGACGACATCCTTAACCTGTTCCTGAGTAGTCATCGTGCATCAGCCTTTCTTCTCGTTTGATGCTCTCGATGCCATACAAGTTACATACATGTTTTGGTTATGTCGACTAGTTGTATGCTATATTTATCTTAGAAATTTTGCTGGTAAGGTTTTCGATAGCTCGATACCAGCGGTTTTGTTGTTGTATTGAATACATGTTTGATTAGGTTAGCATACAAGTTAGATACAGGTTGATCGTATGAACGCTTCATCTAAAAAGAAACTGAGCCAATACGAACGCTTGGCGGGCATACTGCGCGACCGCATCGCCGCCGGCATCTACGCACGCGGAGACAAGCTGCCGTCCGAGATGGAGCTCATGGACGAATCGGGGCTGTCGCGCAGCACCGTGCGCCACGCCCTTAAGGTGCTCGTTGATGAGGGCCTGGTGCGCACCGAGCGCGGGCGTGGCGCCTTTGTGGCCGGCACGCCGGCGCTCCACGAGAACAACCTGGTATTTTCGAGCTATACGGCGCAGGTCCAGGGTCAGGGCATGAAGCCCACCACGCGCACGGTGGACTCGGGCTTTACCAAGGCGGGCGGCAGCATAGCTAAGTTCTTTGACGCCGCCGTGGGCAGCAAGCTCGTCAAACTTGTCCGTCTGCGCTATCTGGACGATGCGCCGCTGTGCCTGGAGACCACCTATTTACCACCAAGCTTTGAGGCGCTCATCGATCGCGATATCAACGGTTCGCTCTACGCCACGCTGCGCCAAGAATTCCATCGCGCGCCGGCACAGGGGCACAAGACCTTTGAGGTGTGCTACGCCTCGCAAAACGAGGCGTTTTTGCTCAACGTCGAGCGCGGGCAGGCGCTGATCCTGATCACCGACTACGTCTACGACACCGACGGCCGCCCGCTCCATGTCTCCAAGCGCATCCAGCGCACCGACCGTGCCAAATACACCGAGCCCATCGGCTAACCACCACAAAGGTGCCTGTCCCCATTGTGGTGGTTTTAGGCGAGAAGGTCGGGGAACCAGGTTGGCTTGGGTTGGTTGGGTGTGCGCTCGGCTAGGACCAGTTCCATCCAGCACATGTCGTACCAGCGGCCGAACTTTTGGGCACAGCGGTCGAAGGCGCCCACCAGGCGATATCCCATATGGGCATGGAAGTCCTGACTGTTATGCGTCAGATACTCGTCGTCCTTGTCGTGCGGCACGGCGATGAGGGCGCACATGTTGGTGATGCCCATCGCGATCAGGCATTGCTTGAGCGCGTCATGCAGCTTGCGGCCCAGTCCGCCATGACGCACGTCGCGCGCCAGGTAGATCGACGTCTCGACCGACCAGTCATATGCCTCGCGGCTGTTAAGCGGACTCACATAGGCATAGCCTACCGGATGCCCGTCCAGCTCCATCACCAAATACGGATAGCGCCTGAGCGTACGCTCGATGCGCCCGGCGAACTCCTCAACGCTCGGCACCTCGTATTCGCAGGTAATCGCCGTCTGGCGCACATACGGCTCATAGATAGCAAGCAACGCCGACGCGTCTTCGGGCGTCGCCAGGCGGATCGTCGGCTCGGACATCTCGGTCATACAACCCTTCTCCCCCAAAAGCAAAGGCCGCCCTGCGCCAAATCCAAGCGCAAGGCGGCCCCTCGTCATTACATCAGGCTACAGGACAGCCGCCAACGCGTCGATATCCTCCTGTGTCGTGGCCCAGCTGGTGCAAAAACGCACCACCGTGTGGGTTTCGTCGTACTTTTCCCAGTACTCGATCGCCGCATGCTCGCGAATGCGGGCCATGTCCTCGTTGGGCAGAATCACAAACTGCTGGTTGGTCGGCGTCTCCAAAAAGAACTGGTAACCGCGCTCGTGCAGCACACGGCGTAGCGCCTGGGCCGTCTCGATCGCCTGTCGACCAATCTCAAAATACAGCCCATCGGTAAAAAGCGCCTCAAACTGCACGCCCGTCAGGCGGCCTTTGGCAAGCAGCGCGCCGTGTTGCTTAATGCGAGGAATGGGATGCGCCGGGGCGTGCATGCCGCAAAACACCACGGCCTCGCCGCACAGAGCGCCGCACTTGGTGCCGCCGATGTAGAACACGTCGCACAGCTGCGCCAGCTCGGGCAGGGTAATGTCGCACTCATCGGCCGCCAGCGCATAGGCCAGGCGAGCACCGTCCACAAACAGCGGAATCTCATGCTTCTGGCACACCGCGTGAATCGCCACGAGCTCGGCCTTGGAGTACAGCGTGCCGTACTCGGTCGACAGGCTCACGTACACGGCGCCCGGAAACACCGTGTGCTCGTAGCTCTCGTTTTCGTAGAACACCTGGATATAGTTCTCGAGGTCCTCGGCATGCATCTTGCCCTCGTAGCCGGGGATGGTGAGCACCTTGTGGCCGCCAAACTCGATAGCGCCTGCCTCGTGACAGGCGACGTGGCCAGTCTCGGCAGCAACGACGCCCTCGTAGGGCGCGAGCAGCATGTCAATCACCGTCGCGTTGGCCTGCGTGCCGCCCACCAGAAAAAACACGTCGGCATCGGGGGCCTGACAGGCCTCGCGGATAAGTTGCTTGGCACGCTCGGTGTGCGCATC
The DNA here is from genome assembly GCA_965151385.1 of uncultured Collinsella sp. GTDB lineage: Bacteria > Actinomycetota > Coriobacteriia > Coriobacteriales > Coriobacteriaceae > Collinsella. The sequence continues at coordinate 22,538 of CBCTZJ010000009.1, forward strand.
GGTACCGTAGCCGGGCTGCGGCTCCATGTTGGTGTCGACGAGTGCCTGCAGCACTGCCGGATGTGCGCCGTGGGAATAGTCGTTGTTAAACGCGAGCATGGCAATCCTCTCTAGCCGGGCACGGGCCCGATGATTCAAACGGAGCTATTGTACGCCGTTGGGATAGGCAATACGCGCGGCAAGGCACTCAAGCGCCAGCACCAGGGCAAAGCCGCAGCTCACGTCACTCAAAAAGTGCGCCCCGATCACGATGCGGCCAAAGGCGACGAGCGCCGCGACCACAGCCGCCGTCCAAAAGACCACGCGGCGGCGCGACGGCTTTTCCTTAAAGGCCGCTGCGGGAAGCCCGGCGAGCATAAGGCCGATCGCCGCGTGCGCCGTGTGTCCGCTCGCAAACGACTTGAAGCCGTCCTTGATCACGCCAGCGGCAATATAGGCCCACTTGTCGGGGTTACCGATCACCCACCACGGCTGAAAATTGAGCCCTGGCGTGACCTCGATCACGCGCATGCGCGGGCGCGACCACAGCGGCTTGACGATCACGTTGAGGATAATGGCCTGAGCGACCCACACAGCAAGTACCATCAACGCCCAGCGCGTGAGCTCATCGGGCTCGGTCGTGCGCGTGAGGCGATAGACGATAAGGTTGGCGGCGATAACCAGCACAAACGTCAGCACCAGCTGAACGGCAATGAGTTTACCGCCAACCCGCAGGGACGAAACGATCTCGTAGCCGGCTAGGCCAACGTTGACGAGGATGCCGAGCACGGCGAGCCATTTGCTCCCCCCGGAGTCGGGACGCACCGCGCGCACGAGCATAACGCCCGCGACGCTCGCCGTCAGCTCAAACGGCAGCTCGCCGGCGGCCTCGATAAAGCGGCCGTACATGCTGCCGACGCTGAACAGCGCACTCGAGATCTGATAATCGAAGAAGCTGCCCACGCCCAGGCAAAGGGCAAGGATAACCGCGATAGCAGCGACGTCTTTCTTGTAGATGTATCCGAACATGCTTTCCTTTCGATGGAACCAGAGTGCCCAAATGGGGCGTTTGCAGCGTCGACCCGTTAGTCGTCGTCGCTCGCACCCAACTGCTGCAACAGCATGAGTGCCGCGGCCACGGGGCCGGTACCGTCGTTGGCGTCGAGACCGCGACCCAGGCCGCTGCCCGCGCCGGCGCCCGCCTTGTAGGGCACCGACAGTTTGCGGCTCTTGGGGAAGTTCACCGCGCCATAGCGGGTCTTTAGCTCAAAGGCCACCTTCTTGGGCACGTCGACGCCCAAAAAGGTGATGCGGCCGCCGCTGAGCGTGACGCTCTCGAGCCCCAGACGCTCGCCGCGAATGCGGATGCGCGCGCGGTTGAACAGGTTGAGTCCCGCCAACGGCAGCTCACCATGCGCGGCCTCGGTCTCTTCCTGCACCTCGTCGATGCTCTCCAGGTCCTCGGCCGCTGCGAGCTTACGGTACACGAGCACGCGCTGGTCCACCGCCGGCAGGTACTCCTCGGACAAGAAGTAATCGGCCGGCAGGTTAATGCCCACGCTCGCCGCCTCCACGCCGGCGTCGTCATCGCCGCGCGCCTCGGCCACCGCCTGGCCCAGCATCTGCGTAAACAGGTCAAAGCCCACGCTCGACAGGTTGCCGTGCTGCTCGGCGCCCATAAGCGAGCCGGCGCCGCGAATCTCCAGGTCGCGCATGGCGATGCGCATGCCGCTGCCCAGGTCCTGGAACTCGGAAAGTGCGGTCAGGCGCGCCGTCGCCTCCTCGGTGAGTGGCAGCTCGCCCGGGAACATAAAGTACGCGTAGGCCTGCGTGGCAGAGCGACCCACACGGCCCTTGAGCTGATAGAGCTGCGCCAGACCCAGGCGTTGCGAATCCTCGATGATCAGCGTGTTGGCGGTCGCGTTGTCGATACCGCTCTCCACGATGGTCGTGGCGATGAGCACGTCGATCTTTTTGGTCGCGAACTCGATCATCACGTCCTCGACCTCGCGCGGACTCATCTTGCCGTGCGCCACACCCACGCGCGCCTCGGGCGCGGCCTCGTGCACGCGCGCCACGGCGTCGTCGATGGTCTTGACGCGGTTGGACACGTAGTACACCTGGCCGCCGCGACCCACCTCCAGGCGAATCGCCGCGCTCACCACATCGGGGTCGTACTCCCCCACGTGCACGATCACGGGACGACGCCCAGTCGGCGGCGTGGTGATCAGGCTCATGTCGCGCACGCCACTCGTAGCCATCTGCATGGTACGCGGGATGGGCGTTGCCGAAAGCGTGAGCACGTCAATCTGCTCGCGCAGGTTCTTGAGCTGCTCCTTGTGCTGCACGCCAAAGCGTTGCTCCTCGTCGATGATCACCAGGCCCAGGTTCTTGGGGTTCACATCGGCCGAAAGCAGACGGTGCGTGCCGATGAGCACGTCGATCGTGCCCTCGGCAAACGCCTTGAGCGCGCGCTTTTGCTGCGCCGGCGTGCGGAAACGGCTGAGCACCTCGACCTCAAGGCCAAACGGGGCAAAGCGCTCAAAGAACGTCTCGTAGTGCTGCTGGGCAAGAATGGTCGTGGGGCAGAGCACCATGACCTGGCGGCCGGAGTCCACGCACTTAAACGCCGCGCGCAGGGCGACCTCGGTCTTGCCAAAACCCACGTCGCCGCACAGCAGGCGGTCCATGGGCTTGGGCGCCTCCATATCGGCCTTAATGTCGGCGATGGCCTCCAGCTGGTCGCGCGTCTCGTCGTAAGGAAAGCTCTCCTCCATCTCGATCTGCTCGGGCGTGTCAGGCGGGCAGGCGATACCCGCGATTGATGAGCGGCGCGTATACAGGTCGACCAGGTCAAACGCCAGCTTTTTGGCATTCTTGCGCGCCTTGTTGGTGGCGCGCGTCCAGTCGGCTGTGTTGAGCCTGGTCAGGCGCGGTTTGTCGCCGTCGGGGCCAACATAGCGCGTGATACGGTCGACCTGCTCGAGCGGCACGTAGAGCTTGTCGCCGTCGGCATATTCCAGCAAAAAGTAGTCGCGCTCTTTGCCGCCCACTTCTTGGCGCGCAATCTCGCTAAAGAGTGCGATGCCGTGAGTGGCGTGCACCACGTAGTCGCCCGGCTTAAACGGGAAGGTGATCTGCGTAATGTCCACCTTGCGGCGGCTGCGCGCGCGGTTGGCATCCATACGGGCGTTGAGGTCGGCGATCGAGAACACGGCCAGGTTGGCATCGGGCACCACCACGCCCTGCGGCAGGGCGGCATCGACAAAGGTCACGCGCCCGCGCGAGATGGTGGGCACGGCGGCACCGGCGGCAGCCTGGGCCGCGCCCGCCTCGAGCGAGCGGGCGTTGAGTGCGTCGGCCTTACGCTCGCGAATGGAAGCGTGGGCCTCCTGGCGTGCGGCACGGTCGGCGGAATCCGCCGCTGCCACGCGCACGCGGTCGCCGATAGCGCCGGCATTTTCGGGCGCCGCGGTCAGCGATTCCTCAAAGGTAATGCCCTCGTCGCCAAAGGTGAGCTCCATCGACTCACGCGCGCCGCGGTCGGGAATGGCAAACACGCAGGCATAGCGTTTGCCCACGACCTCCTGGATGCGCGTCATAAAACGGTTGTCCGAGCCTGCGATGGCAGGCTGCTCAATCTTGAGCTCGGCCGTCACCGCACCGCCGGCACGGATGAGGCTCACGTAGTTCAGGCGCTGCTGGGCACCAAAATCGAGCTGTTGAGCGCGCACGTACAGACCGTCCAGGCGGTCAATCCCCGCCTCGCCGGCACGGGCCTCGATATCCTCGTAGGCACGCAGGCAGTCGTCGAACAGCGAGCGCGGCTCGGACAAAACCACAAGCGCCTTGCCGCTCACGTGTGCCAACGGGCTTACGGTCTGGCCGTACATCACCGGCAAAAAGCGGTCGAGCTCGGGCGTGACGATGCGTGCATCCACCATCTCGAGCAGCGCTGCCAGTTTACTGTCATCCTGGCTGGCGCGGTAGAGCGCCACGTGCATGTTGTGGACGGCATCGTCGGTAAGCGCCAGCTCACGGCAGGGGAAGATCTCGATGCTGTCCTCGTTGCCGATGGTTTGGCCCGTGGAGCTCACCATGCGGCGGATGCGGTCAATCTCGTCGCCAAAGAACTCGATGCGCACGGGCGCCTTTTCCTGTGCGGGGAACACCTCGACGGTGTCGCCGTGCACGCGGAACAGGCCGGGCGCGTCGGCGGCGCCGGCATTGGTGTAGCCCATGCCCACCAGGCGCTGCGGCACCTCGTCAAAAGGAATCTCCTCGCCCACCGCAAAAGTGGTGGACTCCCAGTAGCGGCTCTCGACCGGCGGCACGCAGCGCAGCAGCGCACGGGCCGAGGCGACCATGATGCAGTTGTCCCCGCGCACGATGCGCCCGAGCGCCTCGCAGCGCTGGGCTACCACGGCGTCGTCGGGCGCCTGCTCGCGCCAAGGGTAGTCCTTGCGCTCGGGAAAGCGGCACACGTGCGCCAGGCCCACATAGGCGGCCAGACTGCGTGCGGCGCGATCGGCCGCATCCTCGCCACTCACGATGTAGACCGTGGGGCGCGGACGACGCGCAAACTGGGCGGCGGCCATAAGCGTTCGGCCCGACTGAGACACGGCCAGCGTCACGTCCTCGCCGGCATCGAGTCCGGCCTCGACGGTCTGCAAGGCCTCGGCAGTGTAGAGCTGCGCGGCTATACGGTGAATGAGCATGCTGTTCCTCCGGCATTGCAACGCCAAAAGCCCGCCGGGGCAAGCTCGGCGGGTATGCGGCGGATTTCATTGCCTGTCATGGTAGCGCATGAGATGGACACGCCAGCGCACGCCAAACAGCTACCCCAAAACGCGCACGCTGGGGCAAAGGTCTGCCAGCGGGCACTCGTCGCACTTAGGTTTACGGGCATCGCAGATCTCGCGGCCAAATGTGATCCACTGGTGGTTGACCGACTCCCAATACTCGTGCGGCAAAATCTTGAGCAGATCTTGCTCGGTCTTGAGCGGCTCCTTGGCATGCGTCTTGGGGCTCAGCATCAGGCGGTGCGCGATGCGGTTGACGTGCGTATCGACCGCGATGCCCTCGACCATGCCAAACCCCACGTTGAGCACGATGTTCGCCGTTTTGCGGCCAACACCCGGCAGCTTGACGAGCTCCTTCATGTCGGCCGGCACCTCGCCACCGTAATCGGCAACGATCATCTGCGCGGCCTCCACGGCGTGTTTGGCCTTACTCTTATAAAAGCCAAGTGACTTAATGGTATCGGCCACATCGGCTACACTCGCCCCCGCCATGGCCTCGGGCGTGGGCCACTGGGCAAACAGCTTCGGCGTCACCTTGTTGACCTGCGCGTCGGTCGTCTGCGCCGAGAGCAGCACCGCGATGAGCAGCCTAAAGGGATTCTCGTGGTCCAAAAAACACTCGACCGGGCCATAGCGACGGTTGAGGCGCTCGCACACCTCAACGGCGCGCTCGCGTTTGGCGGCATTGGTCTCGCGTGGCATAACGACTCCTCGGCTCAGCGGCATAACAAATCTACGGGCACGATTGTCCCACGTATGGGGTCTTTACGCCTCCAAAAATGCGCCGGTCTGGCGGCCCCACAGGCTCGCATACTCGCCGCCCGCCTTGACAAGCTGCGCATGCGTACCGTCCTCGACAATCTCACCGTCCGCCAGCACCACGATGCGGTCGAGCGCCGCCACGGTGGACAGGCGATGCGCCACCACAATGGAGGTACGACCGCGCATCAGGTTCTCGAGCGCCTCCTGCACCAGTGCCTCGGACTCGCTGTCGAGGGCAGACGTCGCCTCGTCGAGCACCAGAATCGGCGCGTCGGTCAGGATAGCGCGGGCGATGGCCACGCGCTGGCGTTGGCCGCCCGAAAGCTTGACGCCGCGCTCGCCCACCATGGTGTCAAAGCCGTTTGGTAGGCGGTCGATAAACTCGGTCGCATTTGCCAGGCGCGCGGCCTCGCGGATCTGCTCGTCGGTGGCGTCGGGGCGTCCGTAGGCGATATTCTCGCGAATGGAGCGATGGAACAGCAACGCCTCCTGCGGCACGTAGGCAACCTGGCGGCGCAGACTCTGCTGCGTACAGCGCGAGACGTCCTGGCCGTCCACGAGCACGCGGCCGCCCTGTACGTCGTCCAGGCGCAGCAACAACTTGGTGAGCGTCGTCTTGCCCGAGCCCGATTTGCCCACCAGGCCCACGCGCTGGCCCGCTGCCACATGGAGCGTCAGGTCGTCGAACACGCTCTCGCCTGCCGCGGCATCACGGTATGCAAAGCTCAGGTGCTCAAAATCAATCGCACCCTCGCCCACCTTGAGCTCGGGGGCGTTCTCGTCGTCTGCCACCAGACGCGGCTCGTCCAGCACGCGCGTCATCTCGGCCGCATCGCCCAGCGCGCGGTTGATGCGCTGCATCATGGAGCTTACGTAGTTCAGACGCATGGTGAGGTTGTACGTATAGGTAAAGATCATGACGAGCGCACCGGCAGAGATGCCAAACCACGCGTTGCCGCCCGCGACGAACACGCTCACCACGGCCATAGTGATGACGATAAGGCCCGAGGTCGCAAAGTTGCGCTGCATCATGGCGTGCATCGAAACCGTCTCGGCGTCGCGCGCGGTGCGGTCGGCGGTATCGAACAGGTCGCGCTCAAAGTCCTCGCGCCCACAGGTCTTGACGGCCAGGATATTCGTGACCGCGTCGGACAGCACGCCCGACAATTTGTTCTGCGCGGCAGACGTCGCGGCCGAAAGCGGCATGATGCGCCTGTACATAAGCCAGACAAACGCGATGTAGACGACCATAATGCCCACCAGGATCACGGTAAACGTCGGCACCACCGGAGCGAGCGCCGCCACCGTGCAGACAACCGAGGTGATGGTGGGAATGAGCGAATACACCGTCACGTCTACCAGCCCCGTATAGCCGCTCATAAAACGACTCGTCTGGCTCACGAGCGATCCGCCAAAGCGGCTGGTGTGAAATGTCATGGATTGATTGGAGAGCGTGTCAAAGCACAGGCGCGCCAAGTGATAGTTACCCGCAATCTCGAGCTTGTAGACGGTGTAGTCCTGCAGCTTGGAGAGGATCTGGCCCACTAGGTTAACGAGCACGAGTGCCAGAATGTAGGGGCCAAAGACCTCGAATACTTGGTCGCCCGCCACGGGACCCGCTTGGACGCGGTCGACGATGAGGGCCATCACGTAGGTGTTGGCAAACGTGAGCAAAAAGATGTAGCCCGCCGACGAGAACACCGAGAGAAAGACGATCAGTGGCTGCGTGCGCGTGACGTCCCAAAAACGCTGCAGCGTGCGGCGCACGGTGGAGCGTTTGAGCGGACTGGTGTTTCTCTGAGACATGGGCTTCCTTTCGCGTCTGATAGGGCGAAACGCCATTGTTGCACACTAAAGCGCACTTCAGGCAAGTGCGACCCGAAAAGCGCCCGCGTCCCGCGCTTGCGCAGGCGCCCCGCCGTCAGATGCAGCTAGTCCTCGTCTTTTTGGTCTGCGAGCAAGCTCGCAGACGTAAGCCCCAAGATCTCGTCGACCTCCCGCGCGTCTTCCAGCGCGTCGATATCCTTGAGCTTGCGCTCCATAACGTTGGTACGCGTGGTGATGATGCCCTCGACCGTCTTTCCTGCGGTCTCAATCTGCTGCTGGGCGCGGCGCAGCGCCGCCTGATAGCGCGGCAGCTCGGCCTTGACGGCAGAGAGCACGCGCAGCACGTCATCGGTGCGTTTTTGCAGCTTAAACGTCTGGTAGCTCATCTGCAGGCTGTTGAGGATGGCCGCCATGGTGCTGGGGCCGGCAACGTTAACGTGATAGTCGCGGCCCAGGGTCTCGATAAGCCCGGGGCGGCTGACGACCTCGGCGTACAGGCCCTCAAACGGCACGAACATAATGCCAAAGTTGGTGGTCGCGGGCACGCTCAGATACTTTTCGCAGATGTCCTTGGCCTCGCGCTTCACCATGGCGTCGAGCGTCTTGCGCGCGGTGGCCACAGCCTCAGCATCGCCCGACTCTTGCGCGTCGAGCAGATGCTCGTACGCGTCGCCCGGGAATTTGGAGTCGATCGGCAGCAGCACGGGATCGCCCTCGTCTACCGGCAGCTTGACGGCAAACTCAACGCGCTCCGAGGCGCCGGGCTTGGTGGCGACGTTTTCCAGATACTGGTCGGGCGTAAGGATGTCCGCCAGGATTGCACCCAGCTGTACCTCGCCCAAAATGCCACGCGCCTTGACGTTGCCCAGCACGCGCTTGAGGTCGCCTACGCCGGTGGCGATAGACTGCATATCGCCCAAACCCTTGTACACGGCCTCGAGCTGGTCGCTCACCTGCTTAAACGATGCAGACAGGCGATCGTTGAGCGTGCGGGAGAGTTTCTCGTCCACCGTCGCGCGCATCTGATCGAGCTGCACGTTGTTGTCCTTGCGGATGGCGCCCAGCTGGGCATCGACCGTCTCGCGCACCTTGTCCAGGCGGCGCTCGATGCCCTCGCGGTTGGCACCGAGCTGTTGGGCCGTCTCGCGACGCAGGTCATCCATACGGTCGCCAGCCTGCGAGAACTCACGCGCGATGGTCAGGTAACGCTGCTGCTCTACGGCCGCATCGGTCGTCTGCTGCTGCGCGATGGCATTTGCCGTGCGGCGGGTTTCGGCCAACGCGACATTGAGGGTGTCGAGCGCATTGTTGGCCTGCTCGAGCGCAGCCAGCATCTCTGCCCCGCTATCGCCGCGCTCCTGCAGCTCGGCACGAAGGCCCTTAAGCTGCAGGGCACAAGCCACAGCAACCCCCACCGCCACCAAAGCAATCACAACAAGCACGATATCAATAGCAGACATAGACTCCGCCCAACAAACTCAATCGATCATCAATCAAAACCGCGATCAATCTTACCCCGCCACACGCACCGGGCGTCACGCGGCAATCGGACAAATGGATTTTGGGCCACAGGTACTAAAACGCTAACTCTCCCAGCCGGCGCGGATGGTTGTTATGACATCGCCTAGGCGCTGGCCGAGAGCTGCCAAGTGCTCAAGCACCTCGCTGGGCGAGGCGCCGTTGAGAATGCACGTGAGGGCATATGAGGCCAAGAAGATTGCCGCGAGTCCCAACGGGATCAGCACGATCATCGCTAACGTGCGCAGGCGCTGGCCCACGCGGCGGTGACGTGTGCGGCGCTTGTCGAACGCAAGCTCCTGCGCATATGAATCTTGTTGTACGGAATAGTTCTCTGGCGCCGATCCGCCCGCAGGCGAAACCGCAGGCGTGGCATTTTGCGCAGGGGGCTGGGCGGCTACCCCTTGCATTTGCATCTCCATGAGCCGTTGCTGCTGACGCAGCATGCGCTCAGCTTGTCGCTGCGGGGTCTCAAGAAACAGATCCATGCTGGCCTCCAAAATCGGAGCATTCGACGCTTACGCCCAGCATCCCGCACCGCCAAGGCCACGGCAACGCAATCCGTAGCAATAGCCGCAAAGTTTCTTGTTGACAAAAGCTGTCGAAAACCTCAACAACTCCCCTACCAGCACTTTCTCTGAGCTTTTTTATCGAATGATCTTTTGCCTTTCCACCAACCCGCCAACTAACCAAAACCTGACCAAAAGCTTGACGGAAATTGTGAAGACCGAGACCCCAAACAAAACGTGCCGCCCCATAAGGGGCGGCACACAAACTTCTTATCAGCTTTTCTGTAACGAGCACGCGACGACCCAACGCCGGGGCGCGGGGCGGGAGGCCGGATTGCCTTCCCTCAACGCGACCCTGCGAAGCCGTGAGCGGGGAGGGAAGGCAATCCGGCCTCCCGCCCCGCGCTCCGCAGCAGCCAGCGCCAAGCGCTAGTAGTTCACCACCTGCTCCTCAAAGTAAGCCTTCGGATGGTTGCACACCGGGCACACCTCGGGCGCCTCGGCGCCCACATGCAGGTGCCCGCAGTTCAGGCACTTCCACACTTTTACGCCCTCGCGCTCAAACACCTCGCCCGACTCAATGCGCTCGACGAGCTTGTTGTAGCGCTCTTCGTGGGCCTTCTCGACAGCGGCGACACCACGGAACTTCTCGGCGATCTCGGCAAAGCCCTCCTCCTCGGCGGTCTTGGCAAACTCGTCATACATCGTGGTCCACTCGTAGTTCTCGCCCGCGGCGGCGTCGCGCAGGTTGTCCAGAGTGCCCGGAACGGCGCCGTCGTGCAGATACTTAAACCACAGCTTGGCATGCTCGGACTCGTTGCCCGCCGTCTCGGCAAAGATATTCGAGATCTGAACGTAGCCGTCCTTTTTGGCCTTGGATGCATAGTAGCGATACTTGGTGTGTGCCTGGGACTCACCGGCAAAAGCAGTCTCGAGGTTCTTCTTGGTCTGAGAGTTCTCAAAATCCATAGGTGTACTTCCCTTCAACACATGCCGCCCATAGACTTTGAGCGGCCTTGTCTTTAGGATGCCCCCATGCCGAGAATTTAAACCTTACAATCCCGTTCTTCAGATTCGAGCGAGCTATACACTCAGCCAACGATCGCCCTCGGAGCGGCAAAAGCCCTCGCGCTCCAGATCGGCAAGGATGCTTGCGACCAGCTCGCGCTCGACCGGCTCTCGGCCGGCTGCCGTCTCCATCTCGTTAACGCCTGCAACGGCTTCATCGAGCGTAATACCTGCCGGCTGCCCATCGCGCGCTGCCAGCAGCATGCGCACAATGTGGGCGCGCTTTTGGCGACGCGAGCCCTCAAACTTGGACTGACGACTATAGCTCGCCGACCGTCTGGACGGATTGGGCAGCGTCTTTTTAAGATACGCGCCGTAATCCAACAACGCGTAATACCACGCGCGCGGCGTGTCGGCATCGTCTTGAGGCGCGGCAAAGGACGCAATCTCATCCGCCGCCGCACCGGGGGCCGCCGGACAGGCAGCTTGAATCAGCGGCACCAGCTCGCGATCGGGAACGGCCGGCACATCGGGAAAGAAATGATGCAAAAAGACCGTGCGCACGTTGGTCTCCAGATACACGCCCGGAAGATCGAATGCAAACGAACGGATGCCCTGCGCCGTTGCCGGGCCAATGCCGGGCAACGCGACCAGATCGTGCGTCTCACGCGGAAACTCCCCATCCCAGTCCTCCACAACGCACTGTGCAGCCCTGTGAAGCGCCAGGGCGCGGCGATTGTAGCCCATCCCCTGCCACGCATCCAAGACATCGGAAGGGGCGGCCTGAGCAAGCGCCCGGACAGTCGGAAAGCGATCGAGCCACGCCGGCATGCGCGTCTCCACGCGCGGCACCTGCGTCTGCTGCAGCATGACCTCGGAAAGCCAGATGATATACGGGTCGCGCGTGCGGCGCCACGGAAGGTCGCGATAACGCAGGACCCCTTCCGAACGAATCATCGAACGAAAGGGGTCCTGAATCATGACAATGCTCCTTATGCGGCGCTATTCCTCCCGGCAAGCATACGCGCAAGCGGCGTACTCGGGAAACGCATCGCGGTCGGCGAACTTGGGATCGACAGCCGGAAACTGGCGATGGGCGACGATATCGCCGAGCGAAACGGAATCGAGATAGTCGCGCATCAGCGCCTGGGCTCCGGCCCACAGGGGATGATAGCAGCACGTGCCCATGCGCGCACAGTCGCCATCCGGCGCGGTGCAGTCGTTCATGACCATGGGACCCTGAACGGCCTCTACAACCTGGCGAATCGTGACATCGTCGGGGCTCACCTTAAGGCGCATGCCGCCGTGAACGCCACGCAGGCTCTCCACAATGCCGGCCTGGACCAAACCGTGTTGAATCGAACGGGCAAACGAATACGGAACATTGACCTCTTCGGCAGCAGTGCGAACAGAAAGCAACCGCTCCGGCTCCTCGGCAAGCATCGCAAGCATGCGAAGGGCATAATCAGTCTTCCTCGATATGTCCATGTTTCCCCTTTCAAGGAATACGAACAGCTCGAACGAGCTCCGGGGCCGAGCTTGTGTCGAGACGCCAAATGACCGCCTGGGCAACCAAATTATAAATTGGGTGTCCACTGAATGCCGCACTTGAAGACTGGCTGAATCAGGTACGGCCTACAGTGCAATTTAGTATAGCCTAACCCCCTGCTTCATTGAACAGATGTTGCGCAACAAACCCCCTGCTTGAACACATATATCAGTAGAGGCTGGCTCGCTCGTTGCAAATGCGGTGATTTGAATAAAGAGGCATATGGGATCGATGGCCTATTAAACGCAAAAAGCCACGTCCGAAGACGTGGCTTTAATTGCGTTGGCGGGAAGTACGGGGCTCGAACCCGCGACCTCCGACGTGACAGGCCGGCGCTCTAACCAAACTGAGCTAACTCCCCAGGCAGTCGTTCGCGTTTGTTTCCGCTCGCGTGCGCTGCGGGGATTAGTATACACAGAAGTCTGTCCGCCGCGCAACAACTTTTTTGAAAAAGTTTTTCGGTCCCTCCGGGAGGGTCTCCGGGGCCGGCTGGCGCGGGTTGAGTTTGCTGCTCTACAGTCCTGCGCAAGACGGAAAGCACATTAAGTGCTTTCCTTTGCGTGCGGAACTCGCGACAAACTCAACCCGCGCCAGCCGGCCCCGGAGACCCTCCCTGCCGTCACGTGCTTCAAAGACTTTGTTCCTCGCCGCTTCCGCGGCTCGAGGTCCCCGTTCTCCTCGGCGGGGTTGTCTAAGATTGTTGTTGAACTTCGGCCTTTGGCTCAAAGAAAAACGGGAGATGCGATCTGCATCCCCCGTTTTTGTTGCACCTACTCTAGGTCAATAAATTTGATGCTCAGAATCTTGCCGTCCTTGACGAGCATTCTGGCCATGGTGGGGCCTCGGGTGCCTCTTGGATAGCTGGCGCTGCCTGGGTTGAGGACCAAGCAGCGACCCACTTGGGCTTCTTTGGTTACGTGGGTGTGACCGTTGATAGCTACGTCCACGGATCCCACCGGGAGGTCTTCACGGTAGTGGGCTACGGCGAACTTGAGGCCTTCGTAGGTAAAGAGCGCCAAGCGGTCCACATCGGGGCCGTAGTCGCGGTAGTAGTCGTTATTACCCAGCACCGCTCGCACGGGGGCGATGGTGCGCAGATGCTCGTAATCCATCTCCGACGTAAGGTCACCGGCGTGGATAATCAGATCCGCACCCTTAAGCTCGTCCAAGAGCGCAGGCGAAAGATAGCCGTGGGTGTCCGAGATAATGTCGATACGCTTGGCGCTTGCACTGTTCATGGGATCCCTTCCGCAAAAAGATTTGGTGCATTCATGCAAAAAGCCCCACGGCTCCGCAGACGATTTTGGTCTACAGGGCTGCGGGGCCGGTGTACTAGAGGCTCAGGGCCTTTTTGAGCGGTACGACGCGACGGCGCGAAACCGGTACGCGTTCGTCGACGCCCGTAATGCCCAGCTGGATAGCGCCCGAGGGAACCGTCTCGACGTCGGTGACACACGCCAAGTTGACGATATAGCGGCGGTGAACGCGGAAGAAGCCAAAGTCGCAGAGCTTGGCCTCGAACTGTGCCAGCGAGGTCGTGGACAAAAAGCGGTCATCGACCGTATAAATACAGGAGTAATCGTCCTTGGCCATAATAAAGCGAATGTCGTCCACGGGGATGAGGACCTTGCGGCCGCCCTTTTCCACCGGGATGCGCTCGATGGTCACCTTGCTGTCCGTGACAGGCTTGGCGCGTTGCATAACCTTATCGATCGCTCGATCCAGGCGAGCCTCCTCGACCGGCTTCATCAGATAGTCGACGGCATCCACATCAAACGCCTCGACCGCATGATCGCTGTACGCGGTTACGAATACGATCGCCGGCGGATTCTTGAGCTTATGCAGTGCCTCGGCAAGTTGCAGACCCGAAGCGCCAGGCATCGAGATATCGAGGAACACAACATCGACGCGGCTCTCCATAAGCATCTCGATAGCGGAGCGAACGCTCGACGCTTCTGTGATCGTGCCGATCTTGCCCGTCTGCTCGAGCAAGAAGCGAAGTTCCGAACGGGCCGGGGCCTCATCATCCACAATCATCGCACGCAGCATAGGGATAAAACCTTTCGTCAACTAACTACGTCGGGCATCCGCCAACTAGCGTTAAACCCGTAACCTATTATTTTACTCTTGAATGTCGAAGATGCTCTCCGACAAATCGAGATGCAGGAGCACTTTAGTGCCCTTGCCCGGGGCCGATTCGACGCGTGTATAAGAGTGCGGTCCATAAAAGCGATGGATGCGCTCCGAAATATTGTGCATGGCCACACCGGCGCCGCCGCCCTGCGGGGAGCTGGCGTCGGGACGGGCAGAGCGCTCGTCAAACAGTCTGGCAGCGGTGCCTTCATCCATGCCCACGCCGTTATCGGCGACCGCAATCAAAATAGCATCGTCGCCATCCGTGTGGACCGACACGTCGATCCTCAGCGCATCGCCATCACCCATACCGTGGCGCACGGCATTCTCGACGATCGGCTGGATTACAAATGCCGGCACCAGCGTGTCCTCGACGTCCTCGGACACGTCGAAGGTCGCCAGCACGCGATCCTCGCCAAAGCGCGCCTTCTCAAACGTCAGGTAACGCTTGGTCTGCGCGACCTCGCGCGACACGGGAATGAGCGAGCCCGAATTGTCGAGCGTGGCGCGATAGAACGAGGAGAACTCGCGCAGCAGCTCGCGGGCGCGCAGCGGGTCGGTACGCGTAAACGACGCGATGGTGTTGAGCGTGTTGAACAGAAAATGCGGGTTGATCTGCGCCTGCAGGGCACGCACCTCGGCACGGGCCGTGAGCTCCTTTTGCACCTCGAGCTCGTGGATGGCGAGCTGCGTGGACAGGATCTCGGCAAAACCCGAGGCAAGCGCGTACTGAGTGCGGTCGACGGCACGCGGGGTCTTGTAGTAGAACTTGAGCGTACCGACGGTGCGGTCGCCCACCTTGATAGGAGCGATGATACCGGCAGGAACATGGTTGTGCGAGCCATCCGAGCCCACCACGTCCACCACACGGTTGAACGACTGGACGATACCGTGCTCGATGACGTAGCGCGTGGCAAGTGTGTGGATGGGCGAATCGGGCAGCAGCTTTTCCTCAAACTCGCCCGCGCAGGCCAGCACATTGCCCTCGTCGGTGATGGCAACCGTCATGGCACGTGTCTCGGGCAAAATGCGCTGGCACACCAGACGCGCCGACTCCTGCGTCAGGCCGCCTTTGATGTCCTCGAGCATGGCAGAGGCCACCGAGAGCGTCTCTTCGGTGTACTGCGAACGCACCGAATCGGGATTGAGCGTCAAATAGATAAAAATGCATAGAAAGATGCACAGCAGTGCGCAGGCGACCACGGTCGCGATCGGCTCGATTCCAGTCGCCAGGGCAAAAATAAAGTACACCAGCACGCAAATGGCGCAGACAACGGCGATCACGCGAAAGATAGATATTGAGTTATCGCGCTGGGCGCGGCGGTCGATCATTCAGTCCCCTCCAGGATGCTGGTCAGTTGTGCGTCGTGCCAGAGCCCGTCCATGATCTTGGGCCAGAAGCTCTGGAAACGCAGGTAGCTTGCGGCGTTTTGGCGAGCGTAGGTCCTGGCCTCGTCAATACCGTGACGCCAAATGCGCAGGTATCCCTCGTGCTCGCGGGTAAACATACTGCGGACCATGGCGGTTTTGCGCACGCGGTCGTCGAGCTCGCGCGAAATCCACGGGCCCGGATAGGGCATGAGCGACGCGGCCGTGACGGGAACGAGCTCCTGCTGGTGCGCGGCAAATGTCAGCTTGGCACGCTCGTAGTACCAACGGTACACATCCTGCATAAAGCGCGGCGCGCGCTTCTCGGACTCGGGCGGCAGGTGACGAACGACCCACTCGTTGTCAAACCACACGTCGTAGCCAAACATGAGCATGTTAAAGAGGTAATCTAGGTCCTCGCCTCGGGTGATAAACGGGTCAAACGCCACACGGGTAAAGGCGCGGGCATGAAGCGCCACAAGGCCGCCGCACACGTAGTTTGAACGCGAGATACGGGTGCCCGAGAGCGCCTTTTTCATCCAGCGATTAAACTCGATGCGTTTGGTCCACCAACGATGGCAGATGCCCACCTTGTCTGTGGGCGCCAACGGCGATCCGTCTCGATCGTAAAAGTAACCGCTCTTAACCAAAATCGGCAGGCCTTGACGCGTCTGCTGGCCCAGTGCATAGGTCGCGCGCTTCATAAAGTCGGCATCGATAACGGTCTCGTCGTCATCCAAAAAGACAACGGCATCGTGGCCGAGCACCGCAGCGCAGGCAAGCCCCATATTGCGAATGGCGCCGTATCCGCGCAGACTCACGCACTCGCCCGAGCCCTTGGGAGCAATCTGCGCCACACGGTCGGCGATACGCGATGCCTGGGTGTTGGTAACCACGGTGACCTTGAGCGTAGGGTGCGCGTCGACGATTTCGTGGACGCGCTTCGACACATCAGCCGTGACCGAGATGGGGCAGACCACCAAAAGGATAATCCTCGGAATGTCGTGCACCTGCTCGAGCGAGGCCAGGCAGCGGTCGAGCTCGGGATTGGCGGCGTTGAGCTTCGTCGAGTGGTCATAGACGCCGGGAGCGTTTGCATGGACATCATCGTCTGCCCAATATGTTGGAATCACAACCGTGGCGTTCATGCTTTCCCTCCCTGCAGCACAAAAAACGGGACGCCGCCAAACACAGGCGACGCCCCGCGACCTAGCTGATTCCATCATACCCACTTGGGCAAATCATTGCTCGCAAGTCGCAATGTTTATTGCGGATAACCCCAAAAGAGTACCGCGGACAGACACAATAGCCGCTCGCTCCTATGCGGCATGCTCTGCCGCCCGAGTCATGCGGGACAGGCGGACCAGCAGCACAAAGCCAACGACCAGCAGCACGCCAATGGAAAGGACGCCCAGCGACGGGTTGCCGGTCAGCGAGGTGACGACCGACACCAGGAAAGTTCCCATGACGCTTGCGTAACGACCAAAGATGTCAAAGAAGCCGTAGTACTCGTTGGACTTTTCCTTGGGGATAATGCGACCAAAGTAGCTGCGGCTGAGCGCCTGCACGCCGCCCTGGAACAGGCCGACCATAATGGCAAGCACCCAGAATTCAAAGGCGGTCTTTAGGAAGAACGCGGCAAACAGTACGATGCCCATGTAGGCGGCGACCGCCACCAGGATCATGTTGAGCGTGCCCACGCGTCCGGCGAGCTTGCCGTAGATGATGGCGGACGGAAAGGCCACGAACTGCGTAACGAGCAGCGCCAGCACCAGCTGGGTCGAGTCGATGCCTAAAGCCGAGCCGTAGCTGGTAGCCATGGAAATGACCGTGTGGACGCCATCGATATAGAAGAAGAACGCGATCATGTAGACTAGCACGGTCTTGTTGTGGGCGATCTCGCGCATGGTGTGTCCGACCTCGGAGAACACACCGCCCACGATGTGGCCGATGGTGTCCTCGGGACCGCGCTCGCGACCGTACTTTTGCTTATAGGTGCGAATGAGCGGCAGGGTAAAGATGAGCCACCAGGCACCAGTGATGATAAACGACAGACGCGTTGCCAGCATGGTGGGGACGCCAAGAGCGGGGCCACCCATGATGAGCGCCAGGCAGATGACGAACGGCACGGTGGAGCCGATGTAGCCCCAGGCATAGCCCGAGCTGGACACGGCGTCCATGCGCTCGTCGGTGGTAATGTCGGGCAGCATGGCGTCGTAGAACGTCATAGAAGAGTTAAGGCCGATGGTGCACAGCACGTACACGGTCAAAAATGCCATGGCGGACATTGGGATAGCCTGCGCCAGGCAAAGCACCAGGCCCGTGAGGAAGAAGCCCAAGAAGAACTTGATCTTGTTGCCGGCGTAATCGGCAAGCGCGCCCAGAATGGGCATGAGCATGGCAATGACCAGCGAGGCGATCGTCTGAGCGTTGCCCCAAGCGACCACCAGGTCTGCCGAGGAAGCACCGGTATTGATGGCGTTAAAGTAGATGGGCACCACCGAGGTATTGAGCAACACGAGGGCCGAATTGCCCACATCGTACATGACCCAGTTACGCTCGAGCTTGGTGTATTTCATGGACAGGGCCCCTTCGTATTCGCCCGATATGCAGTTAGTTCATCGTACCCCAATTGCACAGAAGCGCTGGTAAGGATTCGGCAAAGGGGCAGGAGCGGTCATACGGACACGCAGGGCGAAACACCATCCCATCAAGGCAGTTGCGGTGAAATAGTTCCTGTTTAGCCCTCCGGGGCTTCATTCAGGAACTATTCCACCGCAACTTATGAGTCGGCTTGTTATTCCTCGCGGTCGAACTCTTCGTCGGCGCCGAGCACGCGACCGCTGTAATTGACGTGGTTGGTCACGGCCTCCATATCGCCGGTCTCGATAAAGCGGGCGACCGTGCACTCGTAATCGAGCAGCGCGCGGTCAAAGACCTCGGGGAAGCTCTCGGTCGAGACTTCATCGGTAAAGGGGTTCTTCCATGCCAAGTGGCCCAGGTTGCCGGTACGCTCGGGCAACTCGGTCGTCACGCGGTGCGCAAGGCCGTCGAGCAGCGAATAATCGTGCACCAAGCCCTCGAGCAGGGCAATCGCGCGCGTCTTGGCCGAACCGGCCGGCTCGATAGTGCGGTAGAGCATCTGCATGTCCGAGACGGCGCCGGCGTACTCCCCCGCCGGGATGTCGATACCGTACACGCGCCCGGCGACGTAGCTCATCAGCACGCCGGCAACGCGATTGATGCGGTCGGTAGTGACGATCTCGCCCGCCGGTGGATAATCCTCGACCGTGGCCCCGTCACGTTTGAGTTGCAGCATCAGCACGTCCAGGTCGCTTTCGAGCACGGCGTGGACTTGACTGCCCGAAGCCTCGAGCTCGGGGTCGGACTCAACAATGCCAAACTGCTGCTCGTAGACAAAGGGGTGGGCATTGCGATCGAGCACATAGTGCGACAGCAGGCCCAGCGCAAAGGCGCGACCCAGATTGGCATCGCGCGGCTGTAGGTGCGACACGCCGTCGCGCAGACACGAGAACTGGCGCGACATGCGCGAGCGGTGCATGACCTGAGCAAGCGACATACAGTCGGAAATGCGCGGCGTGAGCATGTGGAAGAAAAACGGGTCGGGACCCTGGTTGCCCAGGATAAAGGCGATGCGCTCCTCGTCGGACGTGATAACGCCCTGCGGAAGACGGTCGATGCTTTCCTCGCCAAACAGATGATGCGTAATGAGCGCGGGCATAATAATCCTTTCGATTTCATTCGATGCAATCCATTATGCCCACCGCACAGTCATGCCAAACCTGCAACGGCAAACGATGGCACACCGACCCTTACGCAAGCCCCAAGTGCGATTTGACCTCGGCAGCGCGACGGCGGGACACGGGCACCGTCGAGGTTACGCGATCGAGCCTGAGCTCCATCAGGCCCGTGGAGCCGATCTCGACATTATGTACGTCTTCCAAATTAACCAGATAGCTGCGGTGGACGCGGATAAAGCCCTCGGAGGCCAGGCGACGCTCGAGCGAGGAAATCGACTCATTGATCAGGTACGTCCCCTCGGCGCAGACGGCGTTGCAAAAATCGGCGCGCGCCTCAAAGTAGCAGACATCCGCCACGGGAATGAACACCTTTTTGCCCCCGCGATCCACCGTCAGGCGCAAAGGCTGGCGCGGAGCATGGACGACACGGCGAGCGCCCAGGGCAGTCTCGATCTTGTCGAGCGCCTTTGACAAGCGGGCATCCTCGACCGGCTTGACGATGTAATCGACAGCATCGAGGTTATAGGCATCGGCCGCATACTCGGCAAATGCCGTCACAAACACCACGACCGGCGGCGTCTTTAGGTTCTGCAGCGTCTCGGCAAGCTCAATTCCCGAGCGACCGGGCATGGTAATGTCTAAAAACAGCACGTCGGGCTTGTTCGACAGAATCGACTCCACGGCTTCGGTGACATTGCCCGCCTCGGCAATCTGACCCACACGCGTATCCTTTTCCAACAGATAGCGTAGCTCAGCCCTAATGGGAGGCTCGTCATCAACCACCAAGATGTTCCAGCCTTCGGACATATGCGCTTCCCCTCTTTTTCTCTCAATCCAACCGCGTGCTACACCGTTAGCGGCGCCGGCTCATGCGGCTCGCCGTTCAACTCTACGATGACCTGCGTTCCCACGCCCTCCTGGGACTTCACGCGCATGCCAGAATCTTCTCCGTAAAAGAAATGGATTCGCTGAAGCACGTTGAAGAGCGCCAGGCCGCAACCTCGCTTGACGGAGCCGTCGGCGGTAATGCTCTCGGGCTCCTCTCGGCGATGCTGCTCAAACAGATGCGCGCAGACTTCTTCGCTCATCCCGATGCCGTCATCTTCGACGATGATCTCCAAGCCGTCATCGGTCTCAAAAGCCCTAACACGAATAGAAAGCGGCTCGGTCTCGCGCTGCGCATGCTTGATGCAGTTTTCGAGCAGCGGCTGCAAGATAAACGGCGGTACCAGGCTGTCGTGCACCTCAAAGTCGATGTCGACCGAAACGCGCAGACGGCCGTCGCCATACCGGGCCTGCATAAGATTGATATAACGAGTGCCCTGTTCCACCTCGTGCTCGAGCGTGGTGAGCGTATCGGAGTCAGAAAGCGTCTGACGGTAATAATTGGAAAAATCGATCAGCAGCGATCGCGCCTTGTCGGGCTCGGTTCGAACGAGCGACACGATCGTGCTAATGGTATTGAATAGAAAATGCGGGTCGACCTGCGACTGCAGGGCGCGAAGCTCAACGCGGGCCGTGAGCTCGTCCTGGCGCTCGAGCTCAAAGCTGGCGAGCTGCGTGGAAATTAGATCGGCAAAACCCGAGGCAAGGGCCGTCTGGCGCATATCAATGCTGCTCAGGCGGGGATAGTACAGCTCGAGTGTGCCCACGCAATGCCCGCGCACGGTAAGCGGCGCGACAATGCCGGCGCGCAGGCGGGGAAAATAACCGCCCGTCTCATTGGAGGTGTCGCGCGAAAACACGCTCTGCTCGCCCGTCTCAATCACACTGAGCGTGGTCTTGAGCACGACCGGGGTTCCGGCGGGACACCTTGTCGAATCCTCGCCCCAACTTGCCAACACCTGCTTGCCGTCGGTAAAGCAGATGGCAGAGGCGATGGTCTCGGACAGGATGATCTCAGAAGCACCCAGGGCCGCTTCGGGCGTAAGGCCGCGCGACGTGTAGGCGAATATTTTTGATGCGATGGCGAGCGTACGGTCGGTTGCGCTCGATGTGAGGTCATCGGGGACCACAAAGACATACGAGAAAAAGAAGCACAGCATGACCAGGCCGGCAATAACGACAACGCCCGGAACGGGATTGGGATTATCGGTTAAATCCCAGATAAGCAGCAGGATAAGCGCCGGAACGACAACACCGAGCAGGATGGCCTGGACCACATGCTGGGCCGTACGAAAGACCTTGGTAGAGTTGTAGCTCTTGCCCAGAATCAGCCTGTTTAAATCCACCGTCATCCCCTTTTATCTATCGCACCCATAGCAATAAAGAGGGCCGCAAGCGACCCTCTCCATTGCATTATGCAATCAAATACTGTGTTTTACATCCAGTCGTCGATGAACGGTAGTTTAGGCGCTGTATTTGTTGGCCTCGCCAAAGGTGCCAGCCTCGACGATCCAGCCGTCCTTCATGATGACGTCCATGTTGTCGGTGTTGAGCACGTGGATGTCGGCGGCGACGTCACCGTTGACGACCAGCAGGTCGGCGCACTTGCCGGCCTCGATGGAACCGGTCTCGTCCTCGATGTGGCACATCTTGGCACCGTTGAGGGTAGCGCAGGTGATGGTCTCGACCGGGGTGAAACCGATCTTGTCGACGAACTCGTACATCTCCTCGATGGAGCAGGTGCCGTACGGGGTGACGAAGGAGAAGGAGTCGGAGCCGATCGTCATGACGACGCCGCGCTTCTTGGCCTCGCGCAGGCAGTCGTAGTTGCGCTGCAGCTCCTTCTCGACCAGGGTGCCCTCGTACTTGTCGTGCAGCTCGGGGACGTAGACGGGCGGATAGGTGGCGTACCAGGTGGGCAGGAAGGCGATCGTCGGGGTGAAGAAGGTGCCCTGCTCGGCCATGAGGTCCATGGTGCGCTCATCGATATCGAAACCGTGAATCAGCTGTTCGCAGCCAAAGCGAACGGAATCGTAGGCAGCGGCGTGGTTGTTGTAGCAGTGGCTCCACACGGGGATGCCGACCATCTTTGCCTCGTCGACCACGGCCTGGATCTCCTCGGAGCAGTAGTGCTGGTCGCGACCGGAGTCCCAGCGCCAGATGCCGCCACCGGTAGCCCAGATCTTGATGGCATCGGGGTTCTCGCGCAGGCGACGACGGACGGCCTTGCGCAGATCCCAAGGACCGTCGACCTGGTCGCCCCAGGGATGGGATTCCTTGTTGAGCTCCTGGGTGCAGTGGTGAGAGTCACCGTGGCCGGCAACGCGGCAGAAACCGAGGCCGGTGGCCAGAACGCGCGGGCCCTTAAAGACGCCCTTGTCGATGCAGTCACGGATCTGGATACCAAAGCGGCCGATCTCGCAGACGGTGGTGAGGCCGTGGGTGAGGCAGTCGTAGGCCTGCTTGACGGCGACGGCCTGCTTCTCGAGGAGCGGCTGCATGACCCAGTCGGTGTCATCGTCGGTCAAGTTGCCCGAGAAGTGCAGGTGGGTGTCGATCAGGCCGGGAAGGACGGTCTTGCCGGCGGCGTCGATGACCTCAACGCCCTCGGGAAGGTCCTGCATGGCACCGGCGTACTCGATCTTGCCGTTGTCGTCGACGAGAACGAGGGAGTTCTCGACCGGCTCGGCGCCGGTACCGTCGATGAGCTTGCCGCCAACGATTGCATACTTAGTGGACATGGTTCCTCCTTATGGATCCATATAGTGGGCGAGGCCGTATTGGGTTAAGGCCTCACAAAGCTACCCAAGTGGTGCCGGGTTCGGTGCGCGGAAGAGAGGGTCCCGCGCACCTGATCCGCCCCGGCTCGGCGTTACTTTTTGCGGGAATTGGTGAAGGCCATGAGAGCCAGGCCAATAGCCAACCAGCCGATCACGATGCTCCACTCCACCATGTTGAGGGAGGCGGGAGAGAACGGAATCACGAGCAGGCCGATGATGATGGCGCAGGCAGCGATGGCGAGGCAGATGCCAAACTTGCCGCCGGGCACCTCGTAGGGACGAGGCAGGTCGGGCTCGGTGAAGCGCATACGCAGGCAAGCGAGGGCGACCATGCCGCAGGAGAAGATGAAGGCGAGAGCCGACACGTTGGTCAGAGGGATGAGCATGTTCTTGCCCAGGAACGGACCGACGACGGTGATGACGCCCAGAACGACGCAGGCGAGCTTGGGAGCGCCGGACTTGGGGTCGACCTCGGCGAACTGCTCGGGCAGCTGGCCCTTGCGGCCCATGGCGAGCATGATGCGGCTCGTGGCGCCGTAGAAGGAGTTCATCGGACCCATGGGTCCAAGCGTGGCGATGACGAGCATGGCCAGGTACAGAAGCATGTTGATGCCCTTGAGGCAGGCAAGCGCGGGAACCGGGCTCTTAACAAACTCATGCCAGTCGAGGATGGTGCCGAACGAGTAGATGCAGACCATGTAGAAGCCGCCAGCGGCCAGCAGGGCCAGGGAGATGATCTTGCCGAACTTGTTCCAGTTGAGGCCCTCGGCTGCTTCCTCAGCCTGCTGAGGAATGGTGTCGAAACCGGCGTAGAAGAACGGAGTCAGAACCAGGACCGACACGATGCCGGCGAACAGGCTGGTGCTCTCGGTAGCGGCCTTGCCGCCGCCAGCGCCGGCGACCTGGGAGAACACGGGCATGGCGTTGTCCGGCGAGCCGGTGAACAGCGAGACGCCCATGGCGAGCAGCATGCCGCAGAGCAGGGCCTTGGTCAGGAAGGCCTGGAGCTTGGCGGCCGAGCTGGCACCGCGGAAGTTGAGGAAGATGACGTAGACTGCAAAGCCGAGCGCGATCAGCGTCGGGAACAGGTAAACGTCGGCCCCCAGGATGGTGTAGAGCTTGACGGCGCGCAGCCACTCAAGACCGGGCAGGCTACCGAACATCTCGGACACGAGGGTCGAAATGGCAATGGCCTCCCACGGGCACAGGATGCCGTTGCCCAGGGCCAAAAGCCATCCGGTGATGTAGCTCAGCGTACGGCCAAAGCTACGATCGACATACTCGACGATGCCGCCCGAGATGGGGATAGCAGCCGTGAGCTCACCGAAAACAGCTCCGACGGGCACGAGGAAGATTGCACCCAAGAGGAATGCGATCATAGCGGGAACGGGACCGCCGCCCACGACCATCCAGTCGCCGACCTGCAGAACCCAACCGGTACCGATGATGGCACCGAAACCGATGGTGAAGAAGTTCCAGAGCGAGAGCGTTTTCTTCATGCCGCCGTTATCCTCGACTGCAACCTCTGCGTTCTTGTCCGCCATTGTTCCCCTCCTTTCCTTTTTGACGCCCCTTGACGTCACCCCTTGCGCGGTCTGTTTTGCCGCGCGCTTTTATTTCGTGGCTTTAAGATACGGCCTTGGCACAGCAGCGCCGCTTGTAGCTCGACCGAAGGCAGAACTGCAAAACGAGCGGCGCCGTTTTTGGGACGAACGGCGGGAGACGTCATTCGTCTTGGACGTTTTCATCTTGTCTGCTTTTGAAGACCTGTTGCCGTGACGCTTGGCGCGCGGCGCGGCAACGTTCATACCATTTGTCAGGCTTTTGGCGCACATACCCATGTGTCGTGCATCTTTTTATGTAGGATAGACAAGTTACACATGAGGCAAGGTGATTCGAATGGCATACGGATACAATGACGGCGACCAACGGCCACAAAGCGTGCGCCTTGCCGGCCGCACCACGCCAACGCCCAGAAGCACCTCCGACAACGACAACCCGCAGCGCCCCCAAGAGCAGCCCGGGGCTTCTTCGCGGCAGCAAAGCCGTACCGTGCAGCAGTCAGACCGCGTGAGTACGAGCACACGCCAACGTCAGACCGACACATTGCAGCCACGCCGCTACGATCGCCGTAAGACCGACTACTACGTCAAGCGCTCCTTTTCGCGACCTCAACGCGATCGCGGCAATTCCGCCCCTCACCCCGCGTCGCACACCACAAGCCACGCGCTTCCGGCCCGCCGCCTACGCCTTGCGCTTTGCTCCATCGCCGCCTGCCTCGTCTTTGTGTTTTTGGGATCCTGTATCTCCCACGGATCAGCCGGTCTTGAGCCCACTGCCGAGGACAAGCTGCTTAAAGCTCCCGTCGCGCCCGGTTACTCCTTTGCGTTCTCGACCCCACGCTCGCAATGGCAGGCCGGCGCCATGCCCCACATCTACCAAATTGACCCCGCATGGTCGGAGCTGCCCTATGCCGGCGGCACTATTCGCGAAAACGCTTGCGGTCCCACTTGCCTCACCATGGTCTATATCTTTAAGACCGGCCACACCGATAAGACGCCGGTCGATATATGCGCACTGGCCGAAGCCGGCAACTACGCCCCCACCGGTGCCACCGAGTGGTCGTTTATGACAGGCGGTGCGTGGCAGCTGGGGCTCAACGGAACACAGCTCTATAACGATCGCGAATCGATTACCCAAGCACTTCGCTCGGGTGCGCCCGTCATCGCCGCAGTGCGCCCCGGTACGTTTACCAACGTAGGCCACTACATCGTGCTCTACGGCATCGACGATGCCAACCAGATTGGCGTCTACGACCCCAACTCGGCCAGCCGCAGCGCCCGCCGCTGGGGCGTCGTAGAGGTCCTCAACGAAGTCGAAGCCATGTGGGCCTACTGCTAGTCATTGGGGACAGACTTAAATGAGTGGTCATTGGGGACGCTCTTGTTTGACTAGTCATTTAAGAACGTCCCCAATGACTAGGTGAATAGCAAAAGCCCCGCAGCCGGAGCGGACTGCGGGGCTCATGAAGAGAGGCTAGTTTGTGGGCGCCTTGCCCGGCGCCCACGAGAGAGGCAATGGAGTAGAGGCTACTCGTGGATGCGGGTACCGGAGAGGCCGGCCATGGTCTCGGCGGCCTTGTCCAGGGCGCCGATGATGCAGGTGCGGCCCTTGCGGGAGCGGGCGAACTTGATGGCGGCGCGGACCTTGGGCTCCATGGAACCCTTGCCGAACTGGCCCTCGTCGGCCAGGCGCTCGGCCTCGTCGGCGGTGAGGTCCTCGAGCTCCTCCTGGTTGGGCTTGCCGAAGTTGATGGCGACATGCTCGACGGCGGTCAGCAGGAACAGGACGTCGGCGTCGCAGTCCTCGGCCAGCAGCTCGCCGCCCAGGTCCTTGTCGATGACGGCGGGAACGCCCTTGTAGCAGCCCTTGTTCTCGTAGTCGCGGACGACGGGGATGCCGCCGCCACCGCAGGCGATGACGATGAACTCGTTGTCGAGCAGGTTGAGGATGGAGTCGGCCTCGACGATCTTCTTGGGGTCGGGGGAAGCGACGACGCGACGCCAGCCGCGGCCGGAATCCTCGACGAAGACCTTGGAAGGATCCTCGGCCATGAACTCCTTGGCCTGCTCCTCGGTGTAGAACGGGCCGATCGGCTTGGTCGGGTTCTTGAACGCGGGATCGTCCGGGTCGCACTCGATCTGGGTGACGACGGTTGCGGCGTGCCAGCGCTTATAGCGCTTGTGCATCTCGCGGCCGATGCCCTGCTGCAGGTGATAGCCGATGTAGCCCTGGGACATGGCGCCGCACTCGGGCAGCGGCATCTCGGGGGTGCCGATGGCGTCGTGGGCAGCGGCGAAGGCGTTCTGGATCATGCCGACCTGCGGGCCGTTGCCGTGGGTGATGATGATCTCGTTACCCTGCTCGATAAGACCAAGGAGAGCGTGAGCGGTGTTGCTCACGGCCTCGATCTGCTCAACGGGGTTGTTGCCGAGGGCGTTGCCGCCAAGGGCGACGACAATACGATCGGGCTTGCCGTAGGGTTTTGACATGCGTGCCTCCTTATCGAAGAGTAGCGTACATCACGGCTTTAATGGTATGCATGCGGTTCTCTGCCTCTTGGAAGACGCGAGACTTATCGGACTCGAAGACCTCGTCGGAGACCTCCATCTCGGTTACGCCGAACTTCTCCGCGATTTCCGCTCCGATGGTGGTCTTGGTATCGTGGAAGCTCGGGAGACAATGCATGAAGATAGCGTTGGGGTTTGCCTTCGCCATGACCTCCGAGGTTACGCGGTACGGGGAGAGCAGCTTGATACGGCTCTTCCAGAGCTCCTCAGCCTGGCCCATGCCAACCCAGACATCGGTGTAAATAACATCGGCATCCTTTACGCCTTCATCGATGTTGTCAGTAAGCTGAATGGTGCAGCCATTTTCCTCGGCGATCTTCTGGCAAGTCTCAAGCAGCTCGGGATCAAAGTGGGTAGCGCCCTCAACATCGCCCTTCGGCCCACAAGAGCAGAAGTTGATGCCGAGCTTAGCGCAGATCACCATGAGGGAATCGCTTACATTGCCCTGCTCCTTGCCGAGATAGGTCAGCTTGAGGCCACGCGTGTCACCGAATTCCTCGCGCATCGTAAGGATATCCGCCAAAGCCTGGGTCGGGTGATACTCATTGGTGAGACCATTCCACACGGGAACGCCGGCTTTATCGGCAAGCTCCTCAACAATGGACTGGTCAGAGCCACGATACTCGATACCGTCGTACATGCGACCAAGCACGCGGGCGGTATCCTCAATGGACTCCTTTTTGCCCATCTGCGACGAACCGGGATCAAGGTAGGTTACACCTAAGCCAAGATCCATGCCGCCCACCTCAAAAGCGCAGCGCGTACGCGTCGAAGTCTTTTCAAACAGCAGAACGATGTTCTTGCCATCAAGATAACGATGGGGAGCACCCATGCGCTTGAGATTCTTAAAGTCCCTCGAAAGCTCGAGCATATACTCGATCTCCTCGGTAGTGAAATCAAGCAGGGTCAGAAAACTACGACCAGAAAGATTCAGTGCCATGATAGGTTCCTTTCATTATTAACCTAATTGATGAGTGCACGGCGCGCGAAGAACGCGCATCCGCGCATCTCGAACCAGAACGGAATTAAATCTCTTCGCGCCAGAACGGCATGGTCATGCAGCGCGGGCCACCACGACCACGAGACAGCTCTTCGGAAGGAGCAACCAACAGCTCAACGCCCGCCTTATATAGCGCATCATTGGTAACAACGTTGCGCTCATAGACGCACACCTTGCCCGGCGCAACAGCAAGCGTGTTGGAACCATCGTTCCACTGCTCACGGGATGCCTCGATCGGATCGCCGGCACCGCATTCGATCATCGTGATATGGTCGATACCGGTTGCCATTTCAAGAATCTGCTGAATCGTTCCCTCGATCTCCTCGATACAGACCTCGCCATCCGAATCGCCCTTGGTGAGTCGATAGGCACGAAGCGTCTCGTAGATACCGGGGTAGACGGTAAACTTATCGTAATCAACCTGAGTACAAACCGTATCAAGATGCATATAGGCATAGCCGTGGGGGATCTTGATGGCAAATACCTGCTCGATCTCGGACTCGCCCTTGCCCCAGAACAGATTCTTGGCAAGCTGGTCGATGGCCGCGGTCTGGGTACGCTCGGAAATACCGATTGCAAGCGTGGTGGCGTTAATGTTCAGAACGTCGCCGCCTTCGATATGCCAATCGCTATTGTGGTCGTACCAAAGCGGAGCCCCAGCATAATCAGGATGGTGGCGCATGATGGTCTCATAGAATACGACCTCACGGTTGCGCTGATGCCAGTACATGCGGTTCATCATCGCACCCTTGCCGACCACAGCGATCGGATCACGCGAGAAGTAGGAGGCGGGCATCGGGAACAAGACCATTTCGTCGGGCTTCAGCTCGTCGCTATCCATGGCCGCAAGAGAACCGCCCACATGCGGAATCTCGAGATCGCGTACGTAAAGGCCGCCCATAGCGGTAAGGACAAACTCTTTGTTGTCCTTGATGGAGTCGAGCTTCTCCACGACTGCCTGACGAAGCGCCAGGTTCTCAATCTTGGCCTCGGGAACGAACTTGCTCATAAACTCGGCACGAGAACCCTCAACCTGATCGAAAGTCTCGGCAAGCAAGTCCTCCATATAAACGACCTCGGCGCCAGCACCGCGAAGAAGATTAGTAAACTCGTCATGCTCTCGCTGAGCATACTCGAGATAAAACGCGTCATGAATCCAGGCGCGCTCAAAATCCTCCGCCTTCATGTTTACCAGGTCCAAGCCCGGTCGGTGCACGCATACCTTCTTGAGGGCACCAATTTCGCTATGAACGTTCAGACCTTTGCTCATCATCGTTCCTTTCTGGATTAGAGCTCAATAGTTATTGCAATGGCTTACAAAGTTGTCGTTTCGTTTGCTAGACAATCGGAAGCAGACCGGATACCGCGGTAAATACGAGACAGACCGCACTGACCACAAGGAAGAACTTCCAGGAAACTCGCCACCACTGGCCAAGAGAGATCTTGCAAACACCAAGACCGGCGACAAGCATTGCGCTGGTGGGGGAAATCAGCGACATCGCTGCAGATCCCATCGAAAGGCCAGTAACCGCAGCTTCTGGATTTAGCCCCATGAGCTCAACCAGAGGCCCAAAGACGGGGATGGTGAGCGCCGCGATGCCCGAAGAGCTGGGAACCAGAATCGAAAGCAAGTTGTCAACGACATACAAAATGCTGGTAAAGAGAACAGAGGGGATTCCGGCAAGGCCAGTCGCAAGAGCGTTTAGGACCGTATCGATAATCAAGCCATCGTTGGCGATAACCAAAATGCCTCGAGCAAGACCGACCACGACCGCAGAGAAAACAAAGTCGCCCAAACCCTTAACAAACTCTGTAGCAATCTCCTTCTCGCTCATGCCCGATACGATGCCAGACAGAAGCGCCATAGCCATAAAGACTGCAGAGATCTCGTTCATATACCAGCCCTGGGTTACAAGACCCCAGACAATGGCGGCGATTCCAAGCACGAATACGATGATTACGGCCTTCTGGCGCCCGGTGAAATCGGCTTCGAGCAGCTCGTCATTTGATGCATGTTCTTTGCGCTTCTCGATATCATCAGCGTAAGCAATCGAGGACTCGGGGTTCTTCTTCACCCTTCGAGCGTACAACACGACCCATGCAATAGCGATGGCGGTCAGCACAACTAGGGCAACAACGCGAAGCCAGAGCTGGGGATTACCCTGGATATTCAGAATTCCCTGAGCAATCAAAACATTGAAGGGATTGACCGTCGATGCGATATAGCCAATACGGGCCCCAACGAACACGATCATAAAGGCCGTAATGGAGTCATATCCCATAGCCATAACAATCGGCAACAAGATGGCAAAAAATGGAAGGGTCTCCTCCGCCATGCCGAACGTGCTACCGCCCAGCGCAAAAACCGCCATCAAAATCGGAATAATCAGGATGTCTTTACTCTTGAACTTCTTAACGATGCGCGCCACGCCGCTGGTGATTGCTCCAGTGGCAGTAATGACCTGAAAGGATCCGCCGACAATCAGAATAAAGGCAACGACCTCAACTGCCTGCTGAATTCCCACCGCAGGAGCCTCGAGTACATCGAACAGACCTTGCTTCAGGTCGACCTCAGCGCCGTCTTCGTCCGCATAAACCTTTTCAACGGACTCATATGTTCCAGCAACAGTGACCTCGCGTCCGTTGAGCTCCTGCCTCTCAAACGAGCCGGAGGGGACGATCCACGTAAGGGCTGCGGTCAACGCCATGAGAATGAAGATAATGGTGTAGACGTGCGGAATTCGTAGCCCACATTTCTTTTGCACTTCGGCCATTATGCCTCCTTTAGTTTGCGGGTTTTCGATACGAGCTTTTCGCCGGCAACCTTATTATTCGGTTTTCACGCCAGTTGACATTAGATATTTATGCGAATGGATTGTATTAAAACGCAGACGGATTTTTATTGATATATAAGCTCAACTATGGAACTAAATTGATATTTTTTATCAATTGGTGACTTTCAATCAAGAGCTTAAGCCGTCCACCGATACCCACAACATACTCACTTAAACTTTTCCCAGCAGAACGATAATTGACATCAGTCGTCATCCGAATTAAAGCGAGCGTTCTAATGCCAATTCATATCACCAGCGAAATCGGTAAGATTAAACAGGCCCTTTTATATCGACCCGGTATCGAAACCCAAAACTATCCCGAAGGCCGCTTTGGCCAAGTTTTTAGCCTAAGACCATCGAGCAGCCTATTTGACTTGGATAGAGCCCTAGCTGAGTGCGATGCCTATACCTCAGTGCTCGAGCATGAAGGCGTAGAGGTTCTGTATCTCGACCAACTTCTTACAGAAGCGCTTGACTCATGCCCCGAAGCTCGAGCATCTTTTGTCGATTCCTTTGTCAATGAATGCGGCGCGATTGGCGCCGAGTTGCAGCAAGCAGTCCGCGAGCATCTTGAACACACCCGATCGGCGCAGGAGCTCGTCTCGGCATCGATTGGCGGCATCCGCCACGGGCAAGTTACATACTGCTTCGACGGCGGGGACAGACTCGCCGAATTAACCGGCGAGGCCTATGCCCCTGACGAGCTGCTCGTAAGTCCATTAAACACCATGTGGTTCGTGCGCGACCCGGTAAGCACCATCGGCTCCGGCATCTCCTTCAACCACATGTATTGGCCCGAGCGCAATCGCGAAGTAGCGCTCTACCAAACGATTTTTAAATACCATCCCAATTTCAAGGACACGCCCTCGTTTTATCGTCACGATTCGACCTTCCATATTGAAGGGGGCGATATCATCAATCTTGATGCTCATAATGTCGCAGTCGGCATCTCTCAGAGAACCGAATCTGCAGCCATCGATATGCTCGCTCGTACCCTCCTGTGGAATCCCGACTCGAGCATCGACGCCGTATGGGCAATTGAGGTACCCGAGCGGAGCCTGTGTATCCATCTTGATACGTACCTAAGCCGGGTCGACTACGATACTTTTGTTGTCGACCCCCAGCTACTCGCGGAATCTCGCTCTTATCAGATTACGCGAAATCGAGCAGAGAATCTCTGCCAGATTCACGCCGTCGAAAAAGGAGTCAAGGAGGCACTGGCCGCCGCGCTCGGCATACCCGAGCTTCGTTTTATTCCCTGCGGTGGATCTAATCCCAATTTGGCAGAAAAAGAGTGCACGAATAACGCAGCCAGTGTGCTGTGCCTCCGACCGGGCAAAGTCTGTGTCTATGAAGAGAATCAAGCGACGAACGCTGCTCTTGAACAGGCCGGAATCGATCTTGTTCCCATTTCCATACACGAGCTGACAAACGGCTTTGGCGGGCCCAACTGTTTGTGCTTGCCACTTAGGCGTGATGAATAACATGGCCCAAGGGGATAACATTAAATGCCTTAGAACCCGCGAAGGCTTAACGCAGCAGCAATTTGCCGACATGCTCGGCGTTACCAAAGAAACAGTATGTCGTTGGGAACGTGGACACACCGCCGTCAAGGTGTCGACTCTCGATAAGCTGACCGAGCTTTTCGATGTAACGTTTGATGAGCTCGCCGCAAGTAATAGCGGCCTTGCCTCTGCCGGCTTAAGCTCGCGGCCTGAGAAAAGCCCGAACGTGGCCCAAAACGAAGAATGCGAAATCTATAAAATCGTACGCCGCAACGGTGGCTTTAGCCTTAAGAAAAGTGGGCGTACCTTCGTTCCAGGACCCGTACTTGAAAGGCACCCGGGGGGCTTTCTAGTTCAGATGAACGGCAGCGGCATGTCACGCTGCTATCCGCAAAGCAGTGTTCTACTGGTCGATCCTGTTGCTAAACCGTGGAACGGATGCACCGTCGTTGCCATGGTAGACGCATCGGCCATAGTTATTCGGCGATATGAAATCCGAGGGAACACAATTGCACTGTCAACGTATTCCTATTTGACAGAAGAACCCGACTTCACTCTGGACAGGCGTCGCCTTCGTATCTTAGGTGTCGTCGTTTGGTTTCAGGCAACTCACGATCTAACATACTAGCCTCTTAGTCGTAAATCCCCAGGTGCCGTGCTTGCCCGCGGCAAGAGCGTCCCTTTTGGCTAGTCGTTTAAGAACGTCCCCAATGACTAGGTGAATAGCAAAAGCCCCGCAGCCGGAGCGGACTGCGGGGCTCATGAAGAGAGGCTAGTTTGTGGGCGCCTTGCCCGGCGCCCACGAGAGAGGCAATGGAGTAGAGGCTACTCGTGGATGCGGGTACCGGAGAGGCCGGCCATGGTCTCGGCGGCCTTGTCCAGGGCGCCGATGATGCAGGTGCGGCCCTTGCGGGAGCGGGCGAACTTGATGGCGGCGCGGACCTTGGGCTCCATGGAACCCTTGCCGAACTGGCCCTCGTCGGCCAGGCGCTCGGCCTCGTCGGCGGTGAGGTCCTCGAGCTCCTCCTGGTTGGGCTTGCCGAAGTTGATGGCGACATGCTCGACGGCGGTCAGCAGGAACAGGACGTCGGCGTCGCAGTCCTCGGCCAGCAGCTCGCCGCCCAGGTCCTTGTCGATGACGGCGGGAACGCCCTTGTAGCAGCCCTTGTTCTCGTAGTCGCGGACGACGGGGATGCCGCCGCCACCGCAGGCGATGACGATGAACTCGTTGTCGAGCAGGTTGAGGATGGAGTCGGCCTCGACGATCTTCTTGGGGTCGGGGGAAGCGACGACGCGACGCCAGCCGCGGCCGGAATCCTCGACGAAGACCTTGGAAGGATCCTCGGCCATGAACTCCTTGGCCTGCTCCTCGGTGTAGAACGGGCCGATCGGCTTGGTCGGGTTCTTGAACGCGGGATCGTCCGGGTCGCACTCGATCTGGGTGACGACGGTTGCGGCGTGCCAGCGCTTATAGCGCTTGTGCATCTCGCGGCCGATGCCCTGCTGCAGGTGATAGCCGATGTAGCCCTGGGACATGGCGCCGCACTCGGGCAGCGGCATCTCGGGGGTGCCGATGGCGTCGTGGGCAGCGGCGAAGGCGTTCTGGATCATGCCGACCTGCGGGCCGTTGCCGTGGGTGATGATGATCTCGTTACCCTGCTCGATAAGACCAAGGAGAGCGTGAGCGGTGTTGCTCACGGCCTCGATCTGCTCAACGGGGTTGTTGCCGAGGGCGTTGCCGCCAAGGGCGACGACAATACGATCGGGCTTGCCAAGAGGCTTAGACATTGCTGGAATCCTTTCTGTAAAAGGTCTACAACCCATTAATAACCCGTGTCCGTGCGATACACGAGTTTATTATGGTTTATATTCTCTTTATCGCTCATTTTATTCATTTTGAAAATAGTTGAACGGTGAACGGTCGTTTTTATCCGCTCAGCGTACAGAACCCCAGCTCAGATACGTTTACGCCATTTACGTGCGACTTTATTTTAATGGAGCAAGAATTAGGCTGGATTATGCAAACTATATCTTTGCTAAACACCAAACAGAAAGCGCTAAATCTTACTCGCACTATACGAGATTCTATGCACTTATAGGACGAGTATGCATCCCTGCAAAAACAAGGGGCTTTTCATCCAGCAATAGGAATAAAGAGGGGCTCCGAAAGGGCACCCAGCCCCCAAAGCACGGGGGTAGAAGGCGACAACAGCCAAATCCTCCATCCATCCCCAAAGTGGCGCGAGGTTTCGCGGCAAAGCCGCGAAACAGCGAAGGGGACGGAATACCCGACCAACTACGTCCTTCATCCGCCCCCACAATCCGAGGACGTAGTCGTAGCAGGATCTGAGGGCTAACCTTCGCGGACACTCCGCAGGACGAAAGAACCCCCGCCGCACGTAGTGCGCAGCGGGGGTTCTTTCATGTCCGAGGACGTCCGCGAAGGTTAGCCCTCAGATCCTGCGGTGGGAGACCTAGGCCTCGTTGTACACCGTCTTGAGCTTCAGCAGGTGAGCGTAGCGGTCCATGGCGGCCTGTTCGTTCTCCTTGAAGAGCTCCTCGGCGCGCTCGGGGAAGGAACGCGTCAGCGAAGCGTAACGGGCCTCGTTCATCAGGAACTCCTGATAACCGCCCGCGGGCTCCTTGGAATCGAGCGAGAACTTCTTGCCGGCAGCAGCCTCGGGGTTGAAGCGGAAGAGGTTCCAGTAACCGCACTCGACAGCCTTCTTCATCTCGGCCTGGCAGTTCTGCATGCCGCCCTTCTTGATGGAGTGCATCTCGCAGGGGCTGTAGCCGATGATGAGGGACGGACCGTCGTAGGCCTCGGCCTCGTGGATGGCCTTGAGGGTCTGAGCCGGGTTGGCGCCCATGGCGACCTGCGCCACGTAGACGTAGCCGTAGCTCATGGCAATCTCAGCCAGGGACTTCTTCTTGGTCACCTTACCGGCAGCGGCGAACTGAGCGACCTGGCCCAGGTTCGAGGCCTTGGAGGCCTGACCACCGGTGTTGGAGTAGACCTCGGTGTCGAAGACGAAGACGTTGACATTGTGGCCGGAAGCCAGGACGTGGTCCAGGCCACCGAAGCCGATGTCGTAGGCCCAACCGTCGCCGCCGAAGATCCAGAAGGACTTCTTGGTGAGGTAAGCCTTGTCGGCGAGGATCGCCTTGGAGGCGTCGCAGCCGCACTTCTCGAGCTCGGCAACGTAGGCAGCGGCAGCGGTCTTAGAAGCCTCGACATCGTTGACGGAGTCGATCCAAGCCTGACCGGCGGCCTTGAGCTCGTCGGACGGACCGTCAGCGGCGATGATCTCCTGCGTAGCAGCGATCAGCTTCTTCTGAACGGCCTCGTAACCGACGGCCATGCCCAGACCGTGCTCGGCATTATCCTCGAACAGAGAGTTGTTCCACGCCGGGCCGTGACCGTCCTTGTCCTTGCAGTAAGGAGCAGTGGCAGCGGGGTTGCCCCAAATGGAGGAGCAGCCGGTGGCGTTGGAGATGAACATGCGGTCGCCGGCGACCTGGGTCACCAGACGTGCATAGGCGGTCTCGGCACAGCCGGCGCAGGAGCCGGAGAACTCCAGGTAGGGCTGCTTAAACTGGCTGCCCTTGACGTTGGCCGCGATGAGCTCCTTCTTCTCGGAGACGTTCTCGACCATGTAGTCCCAAACGGGCTGCTGGTCCATCTCCTGCTCGGTGGGAACCATCTCGAGGGCGCCCTTGGGGCAGACCTTGACGCAGTTGGTGCAGCCCATGCAGTCAAGCGGGGACACGGCCATGGTGAACTTCATGCCCTTGGCCTTGGGGCCCATAGCGTCGAGCATGCGGGTAGCCTCGGGCGCGGCGGCAGCCTCGTCCTCGGTCATCGCGAACGGACGGATGGTGGCATGCGGGCACACATAGGCGCACTGGTTGCACTGGATGCACTTGGTCTCGTCCCAGTGAGGAACGACCACGGCGACGCCGCGCTTCTCGTATGCGGAGGCGCCCAGCTCAAACTGGCCGTCAGCGCAATCGACAAAGGCGGAAACGGGCAGGCTGTCGCCATCCATGCGATCGATGGGCTCGAGCAGGTTCTTGACCTGCTGGGCGATGGCGGACTTGGTCTCCTCGGAGAGCTCGACGGGAGCGGCATCCTCGGCAGTTGCCCAGTCGGCCGGAACCTCGAACTTACGGAAGGCGGTAGCGCCGGCATCGATGGCCTTGTGGTTGGCGTCGACGATGGCCTGGCCCTTCTTCATGTAGGACTTGGTAGCCGCGTCCTTCATGTACTGCAGGGCGTCCTCGGCGGGCAGGACCTTGGCCAGCGCGAAGAAGGCGGACTGGAGCACCGTGTTGGTGCGCTTGCCCATGCCGACCTTTGCAGCCAGATCGATAGCGTCGATCAGGTAGACGTTGACGTTGTTGTTCGCGATGTAGCGCTTGGCCACGGCGGGCATGCGCTCGGCGAACTCCTCGTCGCTCCACTGGCAGTTGACCAGGAAGGTGCCGCCCGGCTTGACGTCGCGGACCATCTTGAAGCCCTTGACGATGTAGCTGGGGTTGTGGCAGGCGACAAAGTCGGCCTTGGTCACATAGTACGGCGAGCGGATCGGGGAATCACCAAAGCGCAGGTGCGAGACGGTGACGCCGCCGGTCTTCTTGGAGTCGTACTGGAAGTAGGCCTGAACGTACTTGTCGGTGTGGTCGCCGATGATCTTGATCGAGTTCTTGTTGGCGCCGACGGTACCGTCGCCACCCAGACCCCAGAACTTGCACTCGATGGTGCCGGGGGCCGCGGTGTTGGGCGCATCCTCGGCCTCGGGCAGGCTCAGGTTGGTCACGTCATCGACAATGCCGATGGTGAACTCGCGCTTAGGCTCGTCCTTCTTAAGCTCCTCGAAGACAGCGAACGCGGACGCGGGAGGCGTGTCCTTGCTGCCCAGGCCGTAACGGCCGCCGACAACCTTGATGCCCGTCTTGCCAGCCTCGTAAAGAGCGGAGACGACGTCCTGGTAGAGCGGCTCGCCGATGGAACCCGGCTCCTTGGTGCGGTCCATGACGGCGATCTTCTGGACGGTCTCGGGGAGAACGTCGACGAAGTGCTTGATGGAGAACGGACGGAACAGGCGAACCTTGACCAGGCCGACCTTCTCGCCGTGAGCATTGAGGTAGTCGATGACTTCCTCGAGCACGTCGCAGAAGGAGCCCATGCACACGACGACGCGATCGGCATCGGGAGCGCCGTAGTAGTTGAACAGGCCGTAATCGGTGCCGAGCTTCTCGTTGATCTTCTTCATGTAGCCCTCGACGACGGCAGGGAGCTCGTCGTAGACCTTGTTGCAGGCCTCGCGGTTCTGGAAGAAGATGTCGCCGTTCTCGTGACTGCCGCGGGTGTGCGGGTGCTCAGGGTTGAGCGCGTGATCGCGGAAAGCCTGGACGGCGTCCATGTCGCACATCTCGGCAAGATCCTTGTAGTCCCACATGGCGACCTTCTGGATCTCGTGGCTGGTGCGGAAGCCGTCGAAGAAGTTAAGGAACGGGGTCTTACCCTCGATGGCGGCAAGGTGAGCCACCGGCGAGAGGTCCATGACCTCCTGGACGTTGCCCTCGGCGAGCATGGCGAAACCGGTCTGGCGGCAGGCCATGACGTCGGAGTGATCGCCAAAGATGTTCAGGGCGTGGGAAGCGACGCAACGCGCGGAGACGTGGAAGACGCCCGGGAGCTGCTCACCCGCGATCTTGTACATGTTCGGGATCATCAGGAGCAGGCCCTGAGAAGCCGTGTAGGTGGTGGTCAGAGCACCGGCGCCCAGCGAACCGTGAACGGTACCGGCTGCACCTGCCTCGGACTCCATCTCGACGACCTTGACCGGGGTGCCAAAGATGTTCTTGCGACCCTGGGCCGCCCACTGGTCGACATGGTCGGCCATCGGGCTGGACGGCGTAATGGGATAAATTCCCGCTACCTCGGTGTACGCATACGAAACATATGCGGCCGCCTCGTTGCCGTCCATAGACTTAAACTTACGCGCCATATACCCCTCTCCTCTCATATAGGTATACAGGCCCCGGCGATTGCCGGGATGTTGGCGTGATGGGATTTTCGCTGTTGCTTCCAATCATCTGGCAGGCAGACTGAGCAGCAGGCACATGGCGTGGAGAGAAGGCATGCCAAGGCGAGGAGGGCTGCACGCGCTCCACAGGCCCAGCTACCCGTCTTGCACATGACCGAGCGCCGCAAAGGCCGCATGCCGGATGCTCCCGGGCACGCCCCGGCGATGGGAAGCGCCCGCAACGGAAATCCGCATGCGGGCTTATTGTACCCCGCCGCCAAGCCATATTTCGACAAATATAGGTGGGCGGTAAAGGTTTACCTTAGGTGACTGCCAAGGGGCGAGATGGCCCCTCGGACGGAAAAGTCGCAGCCTGCATCGAGAGTGGATAATCTCCCACTTTTTGCCTGTATCTTGACCGAAAGTGGGAGATTATCCACTCTCATGGGTTGTGCGTCCGAAAATCCTCTCTCGTGCGTCCGGAAATCCACTCTCGTTTCTCTATCGCCGACCACACGGCAGTTGCGGTGAAATGGGGACTGTATTTGCCGGTCGCGGCCTTAAACAGTCCCTATTTCACCGCAACTTATTTAGGAGATGAGTTAGAGGGCGCCGAGGAGGATGGCGTAGGTGGTGGATTCGCCGAGTTTGAGTTCGTCACCGGGGTTGAGCTGAGCGGAGCGGCCGGGCTCGACCTGGGTGCAGACGTTCGTCGCGCCGTTTACCACCACGGTTCCGTTGGTGGACGACAGGTCCTCGACGTACCAGACATTTTGGTCATCGCACCACACGTGGGCATGGCGAGCCGAAACGTCATCGCCCACATCGGTGATATCGCCCTCCCCCGTCGCCAGCGCACCGATCTCCACGCCCTGCTCGCTCGGCTGAATCCAGCGCGGGGCACTTACCACGTAACCGTTTTGCACGCGCAGCAGTCCCAGCGGATGCGCCGGCGCCGCCTCGTGCTCGCCCGTGACCGTCGAGGTGCTCAGCGAGCGCGGCGTCGATGTGGCGCCGCCACAGGTCGCATGAGCGTAGTCGATGGCATAGGTCACCGAGGATCGAACATCTGCCGAGCAACCGACGGCGACAAACAGCACCAGCACGGCCTCGGCACGTTCGGCGGGCATAAGCTCCGCCGCCTGCGACAGGCGCTCGACCGCATTGCGGTAGAGGCTCGTATCCTGATGGCATTCCTCGAGCGCCCGCACCATGGGCTCGCCAGCGGGCCCGCACACCATGTTGATCACCGCCGTGGCATTCATGGGATTGCGGCGGCGCAGGGCCAGATGCGACATGATGCGCGCGGCCGAGGTGCCGTAATCGGCAAAATAGCGCTCCTGCAGCGTGCCGACCGGAGCGCGCACGATAAAACGCGAGACCCAGGAGCGATCGGCGGCGCGGCTCTGTGGACTACGGCCGTCGGCGAGCGGGCGGCTCGAGAGCACCAGGCCGCACAGTTCGATATGGCTCAGGTGCGCTGCGCGCTTAAAGATGTCAAACATTGCCCCGCACGGGGTGAGCTCAGCTTGAGAAGCCATGGCTTAGCCCTCCTTGGTCGCAGAGATAGTGTCGGATACTTCGGCCGGCCCGCCAAAGGCGCGAACAGCCGCGGCTCCGCCGGCAAGCGGCGTCGCCATGGGAATTTTCGCACGTCGTGCTGACACGACGGGAAGCTCAAAGGCAAACCCCATCGCCAGCAAAAACCACGTGAGCGCATAGGTTGCAATTATGGCGGCCACCAGGCCACCCGCCACGGCATGCTGGGAAAACACGGCGCATGCGAGTGCGGCCAGAGCCGGAACCTCACAGGCGGAAAGGGCCAACACGCCCTGCAGGAACCCCGCGCGGCGATTGCGCGCCAAGGCTCCGACGGCAATGCCCGCCACGCTCGGCAGCGCCAACGCCAGCACGGCGACGATGCCCGGCAGTGTGCCGGACCACGAAATGTGCCCCACGGCAACCGTCATACGAGCACCCGACGCCAGCAGCGCCGCCGACACCACCACAACGGCCCATACGAGGCCGCAGACAGCCGCAGCGCCAATCATCGCAGCGCGACGGACCGCGCGACCGGACGCGTCCATGGGACAGGGCATGAGCGGCTCGGCGCGAAGCGAGCGGGCGACATTTTGCGCATAGTGGTCGCAAAATGCCGAGAGCGCCGCCTCCACCGCAGCCGGCTCGGGACGATCTTCCTGATGGCAGGACAGGCAGGCCATCACCACATCGAACAGCTGAGCGTCGACAAACGCCAGCGCATCGCGCAGATCCTCGGAATTTGGATCGAGCCCCAGCTGCTGAGCCTGTTCGGCCGCGGCAAGTGCCACATCGGGCTCGCGTCGCAGCAGTTGCGTCAAGTCGCAGCCGGGCGCGTGGGCGCCGACGGGATAATCGGGCAGCGTATCCATCTTGAGACGATAAGGGCTGGCGATATCGCGCGTCTTTTTGCGCGAGCCCGAAGTACCCGACGTGCCCGGCGCTACTTCGTACGGCGCGACACCGGCGATGAGCTCATAGACCGTGCTCGCCGCGGCATACACGTCGATTGCCGGCGACATGCGCAAAACGCGCAGGTCGGCAATATCGTCGGTGAGCATCTCGGGCGGAGCGTAGGCAACCGTCGCGCGACGCAACGTGGCGTAGCGCTCTGTAAAGGACTCCCTGCCGCCGGTTCCCGCCACCGCAGAGGCAGGCTCGAGCGCCAGCGACGAGCCAAAATCGATGAGGCACAAATCGAACGTGCCTTCGGCAAGCTGTCGGTCGAGCGGTAGGCGCGCCGTGCGCACCATAATATTGGCCGGCGAGATGTCGCGATGGACGAACCCCTCCCCCACCAAGCTCATGCGGCAGAGCAGATCGAACAGGTCGCGACCCAGGCGCGCCGCCACGAGCGGCGACAGACGCCCGGCATCGTCCACGGCAAAGCGCGGACGCAGGCGAGCGAGCGTCTCGCCCTCGACCCACTCCATGACAATCGCGGGCACGCCGTCGACCTCGCCCCACCCGTACAAGCGGGGAAAGCCCTTAAGGCCCGAAAGGGCACGATGGCATTCATATTCCTCGCGAAACGCCGCCTTGAACTTGGTGACCAGCGCCTCGTGGGCGACATCGTCATCAAATTCGTCGCGCGTTGGCAAGATGAGCTGCTTGAGCGCCACGGCCTCGCCCTGCGCGTTGACGGCACGCGTCACACGGCCGATACCACCACGGCGCATGGTGGCGTCATCGGCAAACAGCATCGTAAAACGGCGAAGGTAGGCGGGAAGCTCGTCCGTGCCCAGGGCGACGGCCGGCTCAAACCCGTCGACGCGCGCCAGGCGCAGGCCCACCATGGGATCACGGTTGAGCGACTGGGCTGCCGCAGAAGCGAGATCGTTCGTCATAGGGCGATCGCCGCCAGGCTATTGTTGAAGTTGTTAAGCGCAATGTCATCATCGCCGTAATGCCCCACCCATTGGCACAGGTTGGTGTAGCAGCCCCATAGGTTGGCGTACTGCCGATACCACTTTGAGTGGGGAGAAAACGTTTGCCGGCCAAACTCGGCACGGATGACAAACATATCGTTGGCCAGGCTATCGCACGGCCCGGTATCGCCTGTTGCGTTATAGGTCGAGACCGCGCTATTTGCCCGAGAGACATAGCCGTCGAGCATATTGCACTTGGTCACGAGCCAGCTGTGTATGCTTTCCTCCTCGGCGGTCGAAAGGCCGCTGGAGCTTGTATTGCCACCGGTGTTGCCGCCCGTCGAGCTGTCGCCCCCAGACCCGCCGGAGGCGGAGCCCGAACCGGAGCCACCGCTCGAGTTCGACGAATCGGAGCTGGAGCCAGACGAACCGGAGCCGCCAGGTTTCCCCGACTGCTGCGTATCCTGACCCTTTTGCTGCTCGGCCTTGTTTACGACGGTCGAAACGCTGTTATCGGAAAGGTGATGGATGATCTTGGTGTTGGTGAGCACGATGGTCTTGCCGTTGGCAAGCGCGATTTCGTTGTCCGACGCCTCGGCGCTGCCCGCGTCGTCGACACCAAACACGACGTGCGTGACTACGCTCGCCCAGGCGTATCCGGTTGTGGTGCCCAAATCGCTTTTGGCCTTGTGCCCCACGCGCAACTCGCGCGCGGTACGCGCTTGCACCATAGGTGGCACAGCCAAACCGTAGGCAGAAACGCCGGCAACGACCAGCGCCAGCGAACAGGACAGCAGCACACACGCCCGAGGCGCCAGGCCCAACCGGCGCCGCATACGCACCGCGGCGCCATGCTTTGTCTGAGTGCCCCCGGGCCGCATGCGATCTCCTCCAACAAAAACACGCCGCTCGAAAGCGGCGCATTCATTCAAACCCATAGTTGAGTGTATCAGCGAACACAAAA
This sequence comes from uncultured Collinsella sp., assembly GCA_965151385.1. Taxonomy (GTDB): domain Bacteria; phylum Actinomycetota; class Coriobacteriia; order Coriobacteriales; family Coriobacteriaceae; genus Collinsella. The sequence goes on from CBCTZJ010000009.1 coordinate 65,291, forward strand.
GGTTGCGCAACGAACGCGCAAATACGGGACGCGAACAGGGGCATCCACGCGATAAGCGGATGGAAAGTGCATTTGTTGCACAACAAATGCACAAACATGGGGCCAATTATGGCAACCGCGTGCAACGCGCAGGGAAACGCGAGGTCGGTGGACCGATATCTAGATCCTAGATCGCGCGACGGGCCTCGATAGCACGGCCAAGCGTGAGCTCGTCGGCATACTCCAGGTCGCCTCCCACGGGCAGCCCGCTCGCCAGACGCGACACCTCGACGCCCAGTGGCTTGATGGTGCGAGCAAGGTAGCTCGCCGTGGTCTCGCCCTCGATATTGGGGTTGGTGGCGATAATGACCTCGTGGATATCCTCGTGGCCCAAGCGCGCCAGCAACTCGCGGATGTGCAGCTGCTCGGGACCGATCTTGTCCATGGGGCTGATCACGCCGCCCAGCACGTGGTAGAGGCCGTGGTAGCTGCCCGTGCGCTCAATCGCCTGGACATCGCGCGGCTCACCCACCACGCAGATGCGGGTGGTGTCGCGCATCGAGTCTTGGCAAATGGAGCACTCGTCAGCGGTGGCGTAATTAAAGCAGCGGCTGCAAAAATGCACTTCCTGCTTAACCTCCAGAATGGCCTCGGCCAGGCGGCGGGCCTCCTCGGCATCGGCCTCGAGCAGGTAGTAGGCGATGCGCTGGGCCGACTTGGGGCCAATGCCCGGCAGGCGGCCCAACTCATCGAGCAGTTTTTGCAGGCTATGGTTGGCACTCATATATATGCGTGTCTTAGAACGGCATGCCCGGGATGTTGAGGCCGCCGGTGATGGCGCCCATCTGCTTGTTGGCGAGCTCGTTGACGCCGCGGACGGCCTCGTTGACGGCAGCCATGATCATGTCCTGCAGCATATCGACGTCCTCGGGATCGAGCGCATCAGGGTCGATGGTGAGGTTGACGAGCTCCATCTCGCCGTTAACGGTCACCTTGACCATGCCGCCGCCGGCAGAGGCATCGACGGTCTGGGACTTGAGGTTTTCCTGCGCGGCGGCAAGCTGCTCCTGCATCTTGCGGGCCTGCTTCATCATCTGCTGCATGTTCATACCGGCCATGATGGCTCCTTTACGTGCGGCCGCGCGACGAGCTGCAAAGGCAGCCGGGACGCGGCGGGACTTTCAAACGCAAAAATCGTACCACGGCGCGGGGCAAGCGAGCGGGGCGGACACGCTACCCCAGTCGATATACATGTCCTGGAGTGCAAGCCGCGCCCAAAGATTATGCAAAGTTGAATAATTCGCATCTACATAATATCGAAAGCTAAATCTTGTAGAGCCGGAACCCGGCATTTGCTGCATCCAGCTAGATAGCAAAATGCTAAACCGCCGCTCGAGGTGGCGCTCATGACGGCATGGTAAAATTTGATTGTCAAAGATAGCAATTTGGAGGTGCCCCATGAATGCCCCCGACGCGCTCCAAAACATCCGCTCAAAACACCCCGTTGCATATGTGGTTCTCTATCTCTTTGTCGGCTGGGCACTGCTGGTTGTCATCACCCATGCCATAGCCTTTGGAGCAGAACTACTGATAGCCAGCTCGGACCAGCCCGTCGTCAAATGGGAAGCGACCGATGAGTGCACCGACGGAACCCGAACCATTTACTACAACAGCCCGTCCCTCTACCAAGAGTTCAAGGTCAAGATAAAGGACTCCAAGATTGTCGATGCCGAACTGGGCTCTTTATTTACAATCGGAGCAACCGTCAACGCCGAGCAAGTCGAATACACGGACAGCCATGCGACATATCGTATCGACCTCAGCATCCTAGGCCGACCGTCACGCGCCTGTCTGCTCGAATGCGATATACGCGGCACCACACTACACATGTCCGAAATACAGATGCGCCCGGACAAAGAGATCTCTTCTTGAGCAGCGTACCCGCCCGCACAGTTACTCCACCGGTTTGAAGATGGTGGCCTGTCCAAAGACGTTGCGGATGAGGGCCTTGGCCTCATCCTCGGTCTGCGGGATGCTCGGGGCTGCGCCCTGGTGGCCGAAGGGACTGCCGGCGCCGGGGTTGGACTCCCAAGGGGCAGCGGGGGCGTCATCGCTTGTGGGAGCGGACGTCGCAGCTGCGGGAGCCGCGGCTGAAGCGGCAGGGCTGGGCGCAGGCACCGCGGCAGGCACGTCGAACGGAGGAAGATCCTCCCCGCTCGTATCGCCGGCGAAGCCGCCGACCATGGCGTCGTCGTAGGGCACCTGCTCGGATTCCCACGACGCAGCCTGCGCAGACGGCTGAGTCTTGGAAGCGGACGCGCGCTCGGGCGCTCGGGGCGCGGGTTCGGTCGGGAGCTTACCCGTAGCGGGGGCGCCGGCGGGGTTGTCGGAGCGCAGCCAGGGGGCCTTGGCCAGGTCGGATGACTCGGGCGCAGGCGCGGCAGCGGGCTTGGGCGCGGGGACCGGAGCAGCCGGTTTGGGCGCAGCGGGTTCAGGCGCCGACGGGGTCGGTGCCGCTACCGGCGCTGCCTTTGGTTGCGTCGCGCTGGCGTTCGAGGATGCAGGGGCCGCCGAGGACACGGGTTGCGGGTCCGCAGATGCCGCAGCCCGTGCAGATGGAGAATGCCCCTCATGTTGAGGAGCCGGCGTGCCACCCCCATCCAAGACATAGTCGACGGTGCGACGACCGAAAACCGCACTGACTGTCGGCAAAAACACCGCCTGTGTATCAGCACGCCCGAGCATCTTGATAGCAAATGCCGTAGGGAACGAGACCGTGAGCTTAGAACCATCGTCTGCCGTAGCGCGAGCGTTCAACAGGAGAGCCGCATAAGAAGGTTGTTGGGCCTTGACGCGCTCGACGACCTCGCCCCATTTGCGCTGGAGCTCGCCGGCATCCTCAACCGCGGGGGTCTCGGCGGCGCCGGCGGCAGCAACCTGGGCGGCGTTGTTGAGCTGGGGCTTAGGTGCCGGAGCGGCGGCAGGCGCGGGAGCCGCAACGGGCTGAGACATCGGAGCCGATGCAGGCTGAGATGTCAGCGCGGCAGGCTTGGGGGTCGGCGCGGGCGCAGGCTGGGTCGCCGGAGCGGCAGCGCCTCGGTCCCAGGGCATGCCGCCCTGGCGCGCAGACGCAGCGGCGGGCACGGCAGATGCCACAGGAGCAGCAGCTCGGGCACCCGAAATCAGCGTCGGCTGTTGTGTCGTCGCAGGTGCAGCCGCGACAGCCGCAGGCGCGGCGGCCTGAGCAGCAGCCACGCTCGCCGGCACGGCGCCGTTGGCGACCATGGCCTCCAGGCGTGCCACACGCTCGGCCAGGGCCTCAATGGTCAGATCGACCTCGGGACGTGCCAGGCGCGTGCAAGCGATCTCGAGCACCAGGCGCACGTCGCTCGCGCCCCTCATCTCCAGCGCGGCATCATCGAGCACCGTCAGCACGCGGGCCAGACGGTCGCCCGGATGCTCGCCAAAGGCAGCGGCCTCGGCAGCAAGCGCCTCGGCCTGCTCGGCCCCGCCCTCAAACAACTCGGCACGGGCACCGGCAACGCAGGCCACATACACGTCGCGCACATGCGCCACCAGGTCGCGCGTCAGCTCAAGCAGGTCATTGCCCTCCTCGACCTGTGCGCGAATGAGCCCATAGAGTTCAGCAATATCACGCTCGGCGATGGCGCGGGCAAACTCGCCCAGGATCTGGTCCGAAACCTCGCCCAAAAGCGAGCGGGCATCGTCCGCATGCACGGCGCCGTTGCCGAAGACGCTCAGCTGCTCCAGCGTGGAAAGCGCATCGCGCATACCGCCCTTGGCATGGCGCGCAACGATGGCAAGCGCCTCGTCGTCGTAATCGAAGCCCTCCTGCTCGCACACGTAGGACAGGCGATGCTCGATATCCTCGTTGCCGATACGGTGGAAATCGAAGCGCTGGCAGCGCGAGAGGATGGTCTCCAGAATCTTTTGCGGATCGGTGGTGCACAGCACAAAGATCACGTGCGCCGGCGGCTCCTCGAGCGTCTTGAGCAGCGCGTTGAACGCCGCCGTCGTGAGCATGTGGACCTCGTCGATGATATAGATCTTGTACTTGCCACGCACCGGGGCAAAGTTGACGGAGTTGATAATCTCCTCGCGCACATTGTCCACGCCCGTGCGGCTTGCGGCATCGAGCTCGTAGACATCGGGGTGGTTGCCCTCGGCGATGAGCTCGCACTCCTCGCAGGTGCCGTCGGGCATGCAACCGCTCGCACCCTCGGCGCGTGCCGCCTCGGCATTGCGGCACAGCAGTGCCTTGGCAAGAATGCGCGCCATGGTGGTCTTGCCCGTGCCGCGCGGTCCGCAGAACAGGTACGCGTGGGACAGGCGCCCCTCGGTGATGGCATGCTCGAGCGTCGAGACGATATGCTGCTGGCCCACCACGGAGTCGAAGGTGAGCGGGCGATACTTTCGGTACAACGATTCCATGGGTGCTCCCCCGGGTATACTGAGTCTTGTTGCCGCGACGGCCATGCGGTCGCACGGCATACTGCACTCATAATAACCCGTACGGCGAGCCCGCCGCGATAGGAGTCCAAAGAGCATGGCAGACGCAGAGAGCAACCTCGTTCCCTCCGAAGCAGCCGACCAGGTCGAGGTCGCGCTCGAGGAGCAGGCCGCAGCCGACGACGGCATCCTGTACCTCAACGAGTACCAGTACGAAAACGACCTGGTCACCGACTTCGCCCGCCTGGTCGCCTCGCCCAGGCGTCGCGGTTCGCTGTATGTCGCCGCCGCGATTGCGGCGCTCATCGGCATTGGCATGCTGGTTGCCGGCGGCAACTGGATCAAGTTTGGCGTCGTCCTGATCGTATTCGGCGCCTTTTTGGCCTGGTGGAGCAAAAATCTGCACCACACCCTCGCCCGCGACTTTATCGACGCCGTCGAGGCCGACGGGTCCATGGGTGGCCGCTATCGCCGCGTCGCCGCCAACGAGGACGGCCTGATGGTATGGGGCAAGAGCGGCAAGTCGCAGTTCTTCCCGTTTGAGAAGCTCGACCACGTACTCGACGGCGAGCGCATCTTTGTGGCTATGTTCGCCGACCAGGGCGTGACGATTCCTAAGGACACCTTTGTCCGCGGCGATGCCGAGCAGTTTGGTCCCTTCCTTAAGGCGCGCATCAACAAAAAACTCCGCATCGAGACCAAGAAGAAGAAAATGAAGGCCGAGAAGGCTGCCGCCGAAGCCAAGCAGCGCGACAAGGCCGACAAGCCCCAGGACAACAAGGGCAACCAGCGCAAGCAGAAGAAGAGCAAGAAGAGGCGCTAAGGCCAAGCCAGACAGGCAGCCTCGCATCCCGCCATCCTCCCCATGCACCCGAGCGTGCTACACTAGCAGCATCTATGCCACCGCGAATGGCTCGGTCCCGCGCCCGCCGCTCGCAAACGAACTTTAAACGCACGAGGGTTGGCCATGCCGC
>CBCTZJ010000010.1:0-70145 GCA_965151385.1 uncultured Collinsella sp.
GCCGAGCGCAAAATGGATTCTAAAAAACACCTTGCCAAATAGGAGCGTCAGGACGGAGGAAGCCCCCGCCGCACGTAGTGCGCAGCGGGGGCTTCCGACATGTCCGAGGACGTTTTCAGAGCTTTACCCTGTAGGGTCCCGAGGGGATACGTACGCTACTCAGCCATCTGAGCCTGGACGGCGGTGATGGCCACGACACCCACGATGTCGTCGGCAGAGCAGCCACGCGAAAGGTCGTTAACCGGCTTGGCGATGCCCTGCAGGATGGGGCCGTAGGCGTCGGCGCCGGCGAAGCGCTGGACCAGCTTGTAGCCGATGTTACCGGCCTCGAGGTCGGGGAACACCAGCACGTTGGCCTTACCGGCGACGGAGGAGCCGGGAGCCTTGAGCTGGGCGACGGTGGGGACGATGGCGGCATCGAGCTGCAGGTCGCCATCGATGGCGAGCTCGGGAGCCTTCTCGTGGCAGAATTTCACGGCCTCCTGGACCTTCTTGGCGACCTCGCCGCCGGCGGAGCCCATGGTGGAGTAGGAGAGCATGGCCACGTGCGGCTCAACGTTGCCCATGAAGGTGGACCAGGAGTGAGCGGAGGCGATGGCGATCTCGGAGAGCTCATCGGAGGACGGGTTGATGTTGAGACCGCAGTCGGCGAAGATCAGCGTGCCGTCGGTGCCGAACTGCGGGGTGTCGGTGCACATCACGAAGAAGGCCGAGACCAGCTTGGTGCCCGGGGCGGTCTTGAGGATCTGCAGCGCGGGGCGCAGCGTGTCGGCGGTGGAGTGGCAGGCGCCGGAGACCAGGCCGTCGGCGTCGCCCATCTTGACCATCATGGTGCCAAAGTAGGTAGCGTCCATCACCTGGGCGCGAGCCTGCTCGATGGTGACGCCCTTCTTGGCGCGGAGCTCGGCAAACTTCTGCGCGTACTCCTCGTGCTTCTCGGCATTGCGCGGATCGATGACGGTAGCGCCGGGAACGTCGATCTCGTCGGGGTTACCCAGGATGACGATCTTTGCCAGGCCCTCCTCGATGATCTTGGTGGCCGCGACGATGGTGCGCGGATCCTCGCCCTCGGGCAGGACGATCGTCTTAAGGTCGGCCTTGGCGGCAGACTTCATACGGTTTAGGAAATCGCTCATGTTACTCCTTACAAGCGTTTCGCTAAGCTCCAGGCGCCCGGCTGCTCACGAATAAACCCGCTGCTAGCGGGTTTACCTTTCAATTATGTACGCCGCGGTGCTTGAGCTTTCCTTGTGTGGCAAGCTCATTATAGGACGCATTAGCGCTATAATCGCTCTGATAAATATGTCTCGAAGAATGTTCGAGAAAAGCCCAGCTAACGAGCCCGTGGCTTTTGACAAGGAGTATCGATGCAGATTACCTCAGGCCTGCCTGAAGGCTTTAACGCCGGCGCATACGACATGATTGTCGTCGGTGCCGGATATGCCGGTGCCGTTTGTGCCCGCCGTCTCGCCGAGACCATCGGCTATCGCGTTGCCGTTCTGGAGCGCCGTAGCCACATTGCGGGCAATGCCTACGACTGCGCTGATGAGGCCGGGATCCTGGTCCACGAGTATGGTCCGCACATCTACCATACCTTTAATGAGCGCGTTCACAATTTCCTGTCGCGCTTTACCAAGTGGACGGACTACCAGCACAAGGTGCTTGCCAATATCAACGGCACCCTTATGCCCGTGCCCTTTAACCACGCGAGCCTCAAGCTCGCCTTTGGCGATGAGCGCGGCGAGGAGCTGTATCAGAAGCTCGTGGAGACCTTTGGCAAGGACGTCAAGGTGCCCATCATGGAGTTGCGCAAGAAGAACGACCCGGATCTTGCCGAGGTCGCCGATTACGTCTACGAGAACGTCTTTTTGCATTACACCATGAAGCAGTGGGGCCAGACGCCCGATCAGATCGATCCCTCGATCACCGGCCGCGTTCCCGTTTTTGTGGGCGATGATGACCGCTACTTCCCGCAGGCTCCCTTCCAGGGTATGCCGCAGGACGGCTATACCGCGCTGTTCGAGCACATGCTCGACCACGATCTGATTGATGTGTTCTGCGACGTGGACGCCCGCGACCTCTTCGAGATCGACGAAACCACCGTCAAGATCGACGGTAAGGTCTATGGCGGCGAGATCGTCTACACCGGTCCGCTCGACGAGCTGTTCAACCTCGACCTGGGCGCTTTGCCGTACCGTACGCTCGACATGAAGTTCGAGACGCTCGATATGGACCAGTTCCAGCCCGTGGGCACCGTCAACTACACCACGAGCGAGGATTACACGCGTATCACCGAGTTCAAGAACATGACCGGTCAGGTCCTGCCCGGCAAGACCACCATCATGAAGGAGTATTCCAAGGCCTATACGCCCGGCTCGGGCGAGACGCCCTATTACGCCATTCTGGAGCCCGAGAACCGTGAGCTCTATGAGCGCTATCTTGAGCGCGTCCAGAACCTGACGAACTTCCACCCGGTGGGTCGCCTGGCCGAGTATCGTTACTACGATATGGATGCCGTGACCAACTCCGCTCTCGATCTTTCGGATGAGATTATCGCCTGCCATGCATAAAGTCATATCATTCGGTATTCCCTCGTATAACGCCGCCAAGGACATGGACCATTGCATCACCTCCATTCTGGAGGGGAGCAATTACGCCACCGATATCGAGATCATCATCGTCGATGACGGTTCCAAGGACGAGACGACAGCTAAGGCCGACGAGTGGGAGACACGTTATCCCGGCATCATTCGCGCGGTGCATCAGGAGAACGGTGGCCACGGCATTGCCGTCCTTTCGGGCTTGCGCGAGGCACAGGGCACCTACTACAAGGTCGTCGACTCGGACGACTGGCTCGATGGCGCAGCCCTGTCGACCATGCTTTCGATCCTGCGCGGTTTTGAGGAGCGCGACCAGCGCGTCGACCTCTTTATCTCGAACTATGTGTACGAGAAGGTTTACGAGGGTACGCATACCGCTATTGGCTACAAGTTTGCCCTACCGCGCAAAAAGATTTTTACCTGGGACCAGATCGGTCATTTCCGTCTAGATCAGAATCTGCTCATGCACAGCCTGTGCTATCGCACGGATGTGCTGCGCGCGTCCAATCTACCTATGCCGCCGCACACGTTCTATGTAGACAACATCTACGCTTACGTGCCGCTGCCGCGTTGCAAGACCATGTACTACGCCGACATCGATCTCTATCGCTACTTTATCGGCCGTGAGGGCCAAAGCGTCAACGAGGCCACGATGGTCAAGCGTCTGGACCAGCAGTTCCGCGTGACGCGCATCATGATGGAGTCGTTCCATCTGTACACCGATGTTGAGTCGTCGCGTCTGCGCTCGTACATGATGGGCTATTTCACCATGATGATGGCAATCTGCTCGGTGCTCACTAAGCTTTCCGACGAGGATTGTGCCGACGAGCGCCTGAAGACGTTGTGGAGTGATTTAAAGGCCTATGACGAGCGTATGTATCGTCGTGCACGCTACGGTGTGGTCGGCTTCTTCACCAACCTGCGCGGTCGGGCTGGTGACAAAACCACACTCGGCCTATACCGTCTTGCCTCAAAGATCTTCAAATTCAACTAGCTGCTGAGTAATCGCTGCCGATAAGTTGACTGGGCCCCTTGGCCTTTAGTTTGCTACTGCGAACAGTCCTGCTCGCACGGAAAGCACATTAAGTGCTTTCCGGCTCGTGCGGAACTTGTATCAAACTAAAGGCCAAGGGGCCTCTGCCATAAGAATCGATTGTCAGGCTGCCTGAATTTGAAGATCTTGGACGCGCGGTACACAGGGGCCTGGGCTGAAAGGGATTTAGTTGAGTAGGTTGCCCGGTGGGTCTTGGTTATGTTTGTCGCGAGTTCCGCACGAGCCGAAGAGCACTTAATGTGCTCTTCGTGCGAGCCAGGACTGTAGAGCAGCAAACATAACCAAGACCCACCGGGCAACCGGACGAGCTAGTTTACTTCGCGGCGCCGGGGATGCCGTGGGAGGTTTTGGCGGTTTTGGCTCCGTTTACGATGGCAGCTTCTAGGGCCCTTACGGCGAGCATGCCCAGCAGGTCTAGGGGAACGGCGGCGCTTGCCTGGGCTCCCAGTTTGCCGCTGGCAAGGGTGTAGATGGTGTCGCCGTCGTTGGTGGTGTGTGTGGGGCGGATGGCGTGCGCGTAGGCGTCTGCGGCCATCTGAGAGACTTTGGTGGCCTGGGCCTTGGTGAGCTCCACGTTGGTGACGATACAGCTGATGGTGGTGTTGGTGCGGTCGAGCGGCATCTGCATAGAGCCTGCGGCGGCAAAGGCGGCGAGCTCCATGTCGACGATCTGGTCGCTATCGGCTGCGGCGCGCATGCCGGCGACCCATTCGCCAGTGAAGGGGTCGACAACGTTGCCACAGGCGTTGACCGAGACCACGGCGCCCACCTTGACGGGGCCGAGCGCCACGGCGGCAGCTCCGAGGCCGGCCTTCATGCAGGTGGCAGGTCCCATGAGCTTGCCTACGGTGGCGCCGGTGCCGGCGCCCACGTTGCCCTGCTCGAGCGAGGCAGGGGTGTGGTCGAGCGCCTCGCGCACTGCGGCGGCACCGGCCTCGATGTCGGGGCGCACGGTGGGGTCGCCAAAGGCGAGGTCGAAGATGCAGCTGGAGCACACGATAGGCACCTGCGTGGGGCCGACGGGAAGGCCGATGCCGCGGCTCTCAAGCTCGCGGGCGACGCCGCTTGCGGCTTCGAGGCCAAAGGCCGATCCGCCCGAAAGGCAGACGGCGTGGACCTTGTCGACGGTGTTCTCGGGACGCAGCAAATCGGTCTCGCGCGAAGCGGGGGCGCCACCGCGTACGTCAACGCCACCAGTGGCACCCTCGGGCGCCACGATTACGGTACAGCCGGTGCCAGCCTCCTCGTCCGTATAGTTGCCAAAGCAAAAGCCATCGACATTGCAAACATCGATGGCTTCGAGCAGCGTGTCCATATTTTCTCCTATCGGTTTTCCGCCGGGCCTTATGCCCGGTCGGGATCCGTACGGTACGGCAAAATTGTAGGCGCTGGGGGATACCCAGCGCCAGATGCAATTACGAGAGTTTTTGAATCGCGCGTGCGACGCGAGCGATGGGCAAGCCCACCACGTTGTAGAAGTCACCCGAAATGTCGTGCACGAGCATGCGGCCGCCTGTGCCCTGGATGCCGTAGGCTCCGGCCTTGTCCATGGGCTCGCCGGAGGCGACATAGCGCTCGATCTGCTCCTCGGTAAGCTCATAGAACGTCACGTCGGTCACATCGACAAACGACAGGCTCTCGGCGGCATGCGGAGCTGTAGCGTCGCCGGCTTTAACGATGCAGACGCCGGTCGCCACCTGGTGCGTGCGGCCCGAAAGCTCGCGGAGCATGGTGCGCGCCTCGTCTTCGTTTGCCGGCTTACCCAAAATCATGCCATCGAAGGTGACGATGGTATCGGCCGCGACGGTCAGCTCATTGGGTTCGGCATGCTCGGCGGCGACGGCAGCGGCTTTGGCACGCGCCAAGCGCTCGACGAGCGTAAGCGGAGCTTCGCCATCAAAGGGCGTTTCGTCGATATCCGCGGGAATCACGCGAATGTTGTAGCCCGCCTCGCGCATCAGCTCTATGCGGCGCGGCGATTGCGAAGCCAAAATCATAGTTGGATGCCCTCGGCGACCTTCTCGACGGCCTTGTCGCCGGCGAGCGTGCGCAGCAGCTCCAAGGCAAAGGGGAGTGACTGTGCCATGCCGCTGGCAGTGATGATATTGCCGTCTTGCGTGACCTTCTCGCCGGTATAAGCTCCCTCGGGGAAGCTCTTCTCAAAGCCGGGGAAGCACGTGGCGCGGCGTCCCTCGAGCAGGCCAAGCTCGCCCAGGATAAACGGGGCGGCGCAGATGGCGGCAACGTGCTTGGTCGCGGCGAACTCGCAGACTACGTCGCAGACGCGCTGGTCGGCGCGCAGGTTGGTGGCTCCGGGCAGGCCGCCGGGCAGCACAACGCAGTCGTACTCGTCAAAGTTGATTTCGTCAAAGAGCGCATCGCAGGTCACGGGAATCTGCAGCGAGCTCACGACCTCGCGCGTGGGCATGATCGAGACGAGCGTGGCGCGCACGCCGCCGCGACGCATGACGTCGACCATGGTCAGGCATTCAATCGTTTCAAAGCCATCGGCGGCGAGAACGGCAACGCTGGGCATGAGGGTTCCTTTCGTAAGGCGGCATACAATTAGCCGTCTTATACCCCGAAGACATGCGCTTGCCACGCTCGATTTCCCAATGTTTAAAAAGGGACGGGGATTAAATAATCATTCGGTACAAATTGATTATTTAATCCCCGTCCCAGAAAAATCATCGGGCGTGGTCTCGGGCAAACTGTCTAGTTGCGCTTGAGGTGGACGACGGTTTCGCAGTGGAAGGTTTGCGGGAACAGGTCGACCGGCGTGATCTTGACGGGGGAGAAGGTGCCTTCCTCGACAAAGCGCTTAAGGTCGCGTGCCAGGGTGGCAGGGTCGCAGCTCACATAGGCGACATCGCGCGCACTCGTGCTAGCGATGAGGTCGATGGCCTCGGGTGCCAGACCTGCGCGCGGCGGATCGACCACCAGGACATCGGCATCCTGGTCGGGGAACTCGCGCACGGCATCGCCGCCGATGACGTCGACGTTGTCGAGCTTGTTGATCTCGAGGTTACGGCGCAGGTCGCGCACGGCCGGACCGTAGGCCTCGACGGCGGCGACAAAGTCGCAGCGGCGGGCGAGCGGCAGGGTAAAGGTGCCGGCGCCGCAGTACAGGTCCACGGCAAGCTCGTCTTCCTGCGGATCGAGCGCCTCCATGACAAGCTCGATCAAAATCTCGGCACCCTTGGTGTTGACCTGGAAAAACGATGGGGCGGACAGGCGCATCTGGCTGTCAGCGATGTTCTCGGTCCACGAGCCCTCGCCGGCGAGCATCTCTACCTTGGAGACACGGCGGGCTTTCTTCTCGCCCTTGCTCATGACGCGCACGACGCTCGTGGGGTGTACGGCGTCTGCCAGCACGCGCGAGACCTGCGAGCGCGGGAAGGAGCCTGTGGGCGTCCAAAGCGCGACCTCGAGTGCCTTGGTGCGACGCGAGGCGCGAATGCCCACACGTTCCAGACCCAGGTCGTGGCTGCCGCTCAGATAGTTGAGCGCGCCGACGACTGACTTGAGTGCCTTGGGAAAACGCTTATCGAACAGCGGACACGAATCGACGGTCACGATCTTGCTGGGGTCGACGCCGTGCATGCCAAGGCGAACACGGCCGTTAACGAGAGTGGGCTCCAGCTCAATCTTATTGCGGTAGCCCCAGTCGTCCTTGGTGTGGCGGATGGGCTGGACAAGTTCGTTGACCTGCTCGGGGGTGAACTTGCCAATGCGCTCGAGCGTGGAGCGCAGGTTTTGCTCTTTGGCGGCAAGCTGAGCTACGCGCGAGAGATTGCCCCACGAACAACCGCCGCAGATGCCCACGAAGGGGCAGGGCGGTTGAATGCGATCGGGGCTTGGCTCCAGAATCTCGGTCGTGCGCACGCGCATAAACGACTTGCCGTCCTGCACGATCTCGGCTTCGACGGTGTCGCCTGCCACAGCGCCCTGCACAAAGACGGCCTTGCCGTTGTCGGCATGTGCCAGACCGTCGGCGCCGTACGTCATCGATTCTATGGTGAGCTTCATATTCCTGCCTGTCATTCGCGGATTTGTCCGCAACCATGGTAGCAGGGAAAAGCACCCCGTATCTGGGGCATTCCTCAAATACGGGGCGCTTCTACAAACGTCTATTTCGTCTTGCCGGTAATGAGCGTCTTAAGGCCTAGGCCGATCAGACCCAAGCCCATGCGCACGCGGCCGGGGCGATGGCGCTCGATGGCCTTGGCTTTGCCAGCGGGCTTCTTGTGACGCGCGTTGCTCTCGGGGGTTGTTGTGGGTGCCTGAGGTTGGGCTGCGGGAGCGGGTTCGGGCTCGATAACGGTCGCTCGGACCTTCTGGACCTCGGGAGCGGCCGGCTGCGGCTCGGGCTCAGGCTGGGATGCGAGCGCGGGTTCTGCCTCGGTGTCGGCTTCGGCGTTGCGATACGCGCGCTCCAGCAGGGCTTCCTGCGAGTTGAAGGGCTTCTCGTCCTCTTTGCGCTCCACGGGAATCCAGGTGCCGTCACTCGTCAGGCTGCGTGCCTTCACGTTGTCGCGCAGCTGCATTCCCATGTACTCGTGCACCAGGGCGCGGCAGGTGGGGTCGAGCACGGGGAAGGCGATCTCCACGCGGTGCTCGGTGTTGCGCGTCATCATGTCTGCCGAGCTCAGGTAGATCATGTCCGAGTCCACGCCAAAGGCATAGACGCGCGCATGCTCCAAAAAACGTCCGACGATGGAGCGCACGTGCACGTTCTCGGTCTTGCCCGGAATACCGGGCTTGAGACACGAGATGCCGCGGATGATCATGTCCACGCGCACACCGGCACACGATGCCTCGGCGATCTTATCGATAACCTCGCGGTCGGTCAGCGAGTTGAGCTTAAAGAACACGCGGGCGGGCTCGCCGACAAGGGCGCGCTGAATCTCGCGGTCCAGGCCGCGCATGATGAGCGGTTTCAGTCCGGCGGGCGCCACGCCCAGGAAGCGGTAGTCGCCGCGCAGGTTGCCCAGCGACAGGTTGCGGAAGAACAGGTTGGCGTCCTCGCCGATACCGGGATGGGCGGTCATGAGCATAAAGTCACTGTAGAGCTTGGCCGTCTTCTCGTTAAAGTTGCCGGTGCCCAACAGCGTGAGACGGGTGAGCGCCATGCCCTCACGATAGGTGAGCTGGCAGATCTTGGAGTGGCACTTAAAGCCCTCGGAGCCGTAGATAACGGTGCAGCCGGCCTCTTCCAGACGTTCGGCCCACTCGATGTTGTTCTGCTCGTCAAAGCGTGCGCGGAGCTCCATGAGCACCGTGACCTCTTTGCCGTTTTCGGCAGCATCGATGAGCGACTCGCACAGGCGGCTTTGTTTGGCCACGCGGTAGAGCGTGATGCGCAGCGAGATGCACTCGGGGTCATAGGCTGCTTCGTGCACCAGGTCCAAGAACGGGTTCATTGCCTCGTAAGGGTAAAAGAGCAGCTTGTCGTGCTGCAGCACCTGCTCGCGGATGGAGCGGGCCATATCGATGGTGGGATTGGGCTGCGGCTTAAACGGCGTAAAGAGGAGCTCATTGCGCAGGTGCTCGGGAATCTTACCCTCAATGCCAAAGACGTAGCCAAGGTCAAGGGGGATATCGCAGGTAAAGACCGAGCGGCGAGAAAGCTCGAGCGCCTTGCGGATGGTCTTGAGCGTTGGCTTTTCGAGTGAGCCCGATACGGCGAGCACCACCGGCTGCAGGCGCAGACGCTTCTTGAGGATGCGCTTCATGTGCTGGCGGTAATCTTCCTCCTCCTCGACGCCCTCGCCGTCCGGGTCGATATCGGCATTGCGGGTGACGCGGATCAGTGCGCGATCCAGCGGCTTGTAGGAGCCAAAGCAGCTGTCCAGGCAGGCGAGGATAACGTCTTCGAGCAAGATATAGGAGTAGGTGCCGGCGGGCGAGGGAATCTCGACCACGCGGTTCATCGAGGCGGGAATCTCGATAAGGCCGAGCAGGCTTTCCTCGTCGGTGACGCCGTCCAGGCCACAAGCCAGATAGAGCGCGCCGTTGCGCAGGTTGGGGAAGGGATGGCGCGGGTCAATGACCAGCGGTGAGATAACCGGCGACACGTAGGCCTGGAAGTAGCGGGTTACAAAGGTGCGCTCCTCGGGCGTAAGCGAATCGATGTGGGCGCGGTGAACGCCCAGGGTGTCGAGCTTGCCTTCGATGCTCTTAAAGATGGACTCCCAACGGGTAAGGAGCCCGGGCATTTCGGCCATGACAGCATCGACCTGTTCGGAGGCGGTCATATTGCTCTTGTTGTCGACAGGCTGCTTTTTGAGCTCTGCCAGATCGGACAGGCCGCCCACGCGCACCATAAGGAATTCGTCGAGGTTGGACTCGAAAATCGACACGAACTTTAGACGCTCGAACAGCGGAACGGTTTCGTCGAAGGCTTCGTCAAGCACGCGGTTGTTAAAGCGCAGCCAGCTAAGCTCTCGGTTTTGCGTGTACGAGAAGTCGCGCGGCGGCTTGCGCAGCTTAGCGGCCTTTTGCCTCTTTTCGATTTTGCTCGGCATATGCATCTGTCCGTTCAGTCCCCGCAGGGGACGGTAGCCTAACTCTAATTCACTATTGTCTCAATTTAGTCGACCGCCGGCACGGACGTATCTCGTGAACGGTATCTTTACCTACTTCTTACGCTGACAAGCCGAAGCACTAACGTCCGGTGATTTGAGCAAGCGATCTATATCCTCACTCAACTGGTGAGAATGTATGAATAAGAATGATAGCAAGCTGAATATAATCGAATGTAGGTCGAATCGAGGGCAAGCGTCATTTATATGCAGAAAACCGTTTTCACTATGCAATTTTGAATCATGGATAACTTTGAGTGTTCAAGCTTGATTTCCTAGAAAAATAACGTTTACCTAGGAAAATCTGCTTTACGAAACTGAAGTGCATCATGGGAAATCATATGCGATATACCGTTCATCGTACTTTGCTGACCGTTCGGGGGCGAGGTAGCATTACGAATGGAATTTGGATATAACTAGAGCTGTCAGCAAGCAGCGTCCCATATGGAGGGGCGCTGATACATTCGGCCAGTAAGGCCCGAAAGAAAGGTAGGAGGCCATGACGAAAGGTCTGCACGTGCCTTCCGAGATCGGCAAGCTCAGGAAGGTCTGCCTGCACCGTCCCGGCGACGAGCTCCTCAACCTGCCGCCCGACGAGCTCGAGCGACTCCTGTTCGACGACGTCCCGTTCCTGGAGGTCGCGCAGCAGGAGCACGACACCTTCGCCCAGATCCTGAGGGACCAGGGCGTCGAGGTGCTCTACCTCGAGAACCTCGTCGCCGAGGTGTTCGACCAGGTCCCCGGCGCCCGCGCCGAGTTCACCGACCAGTACATCGCCGAGGCCGGCATCCGCGGCCAGCACATGCCGCAGATCGTCCGCGAGAAGCTGGACTCCATCGAGGACAACCTCGAGTTCGTCAAGAAGACCATGGCCGGCATGACCAAGGCCGAGATCGACATGCCCCTCACGGCGTCCACGACCCTCGACTCCCTGGTCAACTCCGAGTCCGAGTCCGACCTGATCATCGACCCGATGCCCAACCTCTACTTCACCCGCGACCCGTTCGCGGTCGTCGGCGAGGGCGTCAACCTCAACCGCATGTACTCGGTCACCCGCAACCGCGAGACCCTGTACGGCAAGTACGTCTTCAAGTACCACCCCGACTACAAGGACGTCTCCCTGTACTTCCGCCGCGACTGCCAGTTCCACACCGAGGGCGGCGACGTGCTGAACATCAACGAGAAGACCCTCGCCGTCGGCATCTCCCAGCGCACCCAGGCCGCCGCTATCGACGTCATGGCCCAGAACATCTTCTGGAACTCCGACTCCAAGGTCGAGCGCATCCTGGCCTTCGACATCCCGGTCTCGCGCGCCTTCATGCACCTCGACACGGTCTTCACCCAGATCGACGTCGATAAGTTCACGATCCACCCCGCCATCATGGGCACCCTGCGCGTCTACGAGCTGACCGCCGGCAAGAACCCGGGCGACGTGAACATCCGCCTGATCGAGGACACCCTCGAGCACGTCCTGGAGGACGCCACCGGCGTCGACCAGGTCAAGCTGATCCCCTGCGGCGGCGGCGACCCGATCGCGGCCTCCCGCGAGCAGTGGAACGACGGCTCCAACACCCTGTGCGTCGAGCCCGGCAAGATCTGCGTCTACGCCCGCAACACCGTCACCAACGACGTGCTGTACAAGGAGGGCCTGGACCTTCTCGTCGTGCCCTCCGCCGAGCTCTCCCGCGGCCGCGGCGGCCCGCGCTGCATGAGCATGCCCTTCTGGCGCGAGGACCTCTAAGGTTTTCATAGACCGTACGGGTCTTAATACAAACATCTAGCTGCCATTAGATGTCTCCCAATGGGGCGGTGCGGGTTTTTCGCACCGTCCCGTTCTTGTCTAATGACGCTAAATTAACATCAGAAAAGTGGTCCATATGTCTAGGGGCAGTCACGTTGATACCCCAACGGTGTCGGCTTCTTCGCCTTTTGGGCATCATCTCGATTCCCATGACCTTTGCCGGCATCATTCCCGTATTCTAGCGATTGGAGCCTAGCCATGGATATCAAGACGATTGGCGTTGAGGAATGGCTTAACGTTTGGGAGAAGAGCGCTACGTGGGACATTGCTCAGTCGACGATTTCGTCGCTGACCATGGGCGAGCTTCGTGCGCTCGACGAGCAGGACGGCGCTACGTTCTACGAGCGTCTGGATCGCGAGAAGATGAACTACGGCTGGATCGAGGGTTCGCCGGAGTTTAAGGTCGAGGTCGCCAAGCTGTATCGTCGCGAGGTCAATCCCGATCACATTCTGCAGACCAATGGCTGCACGGGTGCCAACCTCAACGCCATCATGGCCGTTGTCGAGCCCGGCGATCACGTGATTGCCGAGTGGCCTACCTATGCGCCGCTCTATGAGATTCCGCGTACGCTCGGTGCCGAGGTCGAGTATTGGGAGCTTCGCGAGGAGCTCGGATGGAAACCCGATATCGAACAGCTCAAGCGCCTCGTTCGCCCCAATACC
Organism: uncultured Collinsella sp.; assembly: GCA_965151385.1. Taxonomy (GTDB): domain Bacteria; phylum Actinomycetota; class Coriobacteriia; order Coriobacteriales; family Coriobacteriaceae; genus Collinsella. The sequence goes on from CBCTZJ010000010.1 coordinate 12,703, forward strand.
AAGCTCATCTGCATCAATAACGCATCGAACCCCATCGGTACGGTGCTCGATGCCGATACGCTCGGTCAGATTGCCGAGATTGCCCGTTCGGTTGGCGCCTACGTGCTGTGCGACGAGGTGTATCTGCCGCTCGAGAACACCGAGTCCTTTATGTCGATGGCCGACGTGTACGAGAGGGCCATTGTCACCAACTCGGTGTCCAAGACCTATTCGACGCCCGCGGCCCGCGTGGGCTGGGTCGTGGCCGACGAAGAGGTGTCCAACCGCATCCGTACCTATCGCGATTACACCATGATCTGCGGCGGCGTGTTCAACGATGCCCTGGCGACCTATGTGCTTGAGCACAAGGACAAGATCCTCGAGCGCAATCGCAAGAACGTGTTTGGCAATCGCGATATCGCACAAGCTTGGATCGACACGCAACATCGCGTTTCCTGGACGGCCCCGCAGGGTGTGTCTACCTCGTTTATCCAGCTTGACATTCCCGAGGACGACGAGGAGTTCTGTAAGCGCCTGCTGTCAGAGAGGGGAGTGCTGCTGGTACCCGGCAGCCGCTTTGAGCTTCCCTGCGGAGCGCGCCTGGGTTACTGCGCGAGCGAGGGCGTTCTGCGCGAGGGCCTGAGGCTTCTGGGCGAGGCCCTGGCCGAGCTCGATCGCTAGTCCCTTGAGGTTCTCGAAGGCCTAAACCTTGCTGGACCCTAGGTGTACCGAATGCAGACCCGCTCCCTTTTGGGGAACGGGTCTGTTTGTCTTTGCTGCCGAAAAAGTCAAGTTGTTACAAATGGAGACGCAAGATCGATCGGGTATTCGATGGGCCTTATACTGAGCTTCCGGTGAACGGTATCCAACGTCTGGTAAACGGTAATCTGTTTGTCAAAAATGAATAGGACGCACTTTTTTCTGAATAAAAATCAAAATGGTTGAGACACAGCGAGAATTGCGAATTCTATTCATATCATTGCGTGAAATATGCAATTTGAGGGTGGTTTAACAAAGATTAGTTTCAATTGATTTATCGGTTAAAAAAGCGTTTAAGCACGTAAATAAACTTTATTAAATCAAAGTGTGCCATGCGTGAAGTATATGTGTATGCCGTTCACCCCTCATATAAAACCGTTCGGGGGCAAGGTGGAAGTATGGACTGATTTTGGATATAAATATGTCGTCAGCAATAACGCCTCACACGGAGGGGCGCTAACGAATCGGCCCTGACAGGGGCCCGAAAGAAAGGTAGGAGGCCATGACGAAAGGTCTGCACGTGCCTTCCGAGATCGGCAAGCTCAGGAAGGTCTGCCTGCACCGTCCCGGCGACGAGCTCCTCAACCTGCCGCCCGACGAGCTCGAGCGACTCCTGTTCGACGACGTCCCGTTCCTGGAGGTCGCGCAGCAGGAGCACGACACCTTCGCCCAGATCCTGAGGGACCAGGGCGTCGAGGTGCTCTACCTCGAGAACCTCGTCGCCGAGGTGTTCGACCAGGTCCCCGGCGCCCGCGCCGAGTTCACCGACCAGTACATCGCCGAGGCCGGCATCCGCGGCCAGCACATGCCGCAGATCGTCCGCGAGAAGCTGGACTCCATCGAGGACAACCTCGAGTTCGTCAAGAAGACCATGGCCGGCATGACCAAGGCCGAGATCGACATGCCCCTCACGGCGTCCACGACCCTCGACTCCCTGGTCAACTCCGAGTCCGAGTCCGACCTGATCATCGACCCGATGCCCAACCTCTACTTCACCCGCGACCCGTTCGCGGTCGTCGGCGAGGGCGTCAACCTCAACCGCATGTACTCGGTCACCCGCAACCGCGAGACCCTGTACGGCAAGTACGTCTTCAAGTACCACCCCGACTACAAGGACGTCTCCCTGTACTTCCGCCGCGACTGCCAGTTCCACACCGAGGGCGGCGACGTGCTGAACATCAACGAGAAGACCCTCGCCGTCGGCATCTCCCAGCGCACCCAGGCCGCCGCTATCGACGTCATGGCCCAGAACATCTTCTGGAACTCCGACTCCAAGGTCGAGCGCATCCTGGCCTTCGACATCCCGGTCTCGCGCGCCTTCATGCACCTCGACACGGTCTTCACCCAGATCGACGTCGATAAGTTCACGATCCACCCCGCCATCATGGGCACCCTGCGCGTCTACGAGCTGACCGCCGGCAAGAACCCGGGCGACGTGAACATCCGCCTGATCGAGGACACCCTCGAGCACGTCCTGGAGGACGCCACCGGCGTCGACCAGGTCAAGCTGATCCCCTGCGGCGGCGGCGACCCGATCGCGGCCTCCCGCGAGCAGTGGAACGACGGCTCCAACACCCTGTGCGTCGAGCCCGGCAAGATCTGCGTCTACGCCCGCAACACCGTCACCAACGACGTGCTGTACAAGGAGGGCCTGGACCTTCTCGTCGTGCCCTCCGCCGAGCTCTCCCGCGGCCGCGGCGGCCCGCGCTGCATGAGCATGCCCTTCTGGCGCGAGGACCTCTAAGTCTTTCCGTTTCCGGTGCGGTCCCCCTACAACCGCACCGGTTTCGCCCGTCAAACGGGCAACACTAATTACTTACGTAATTCATTTCTTCGAAAGGAAACGAACCATGGGTGTTAACCTCTCCGGCCGTAGCTTCCTCAAGCTCCTCGACCTCACCACCGAGGAGATCGAGTACCTGCTCAAGCTCTCCAAGAACTTCAAGGACATGAAGCGCGCTGGCGTTCCGCATCGCTATCTCGAGGGCAAGAACATCGTTCTGCTCTTCCAGAAGACCTCCACTCGTACCCGCTGCGCCTTCGAGGTCGGCGGCATGGATCTGGGCATGGGTGTCACCTACCTCGATCCGGGTTCGTCGCAGATGGGCAAGAAGGAGTCCATCGAGGACACCGCCCGCGTTCTCGGCCGCATGTATGACGGCATCGAGTTCCGTGGCTTTGCCCAGGACGATGTCGAGGAGCTCGCTGCTAAGTCCGGCGTGCCCGTGTGGAACGGCCTGACCACTGAGTGGCATCCCACCCAGATGCTCGCCGACATCCTGACCGTCCAGGAGAACTTCAACTACGACATCAAGGGCAAGACCCTCGTCTTCATGGGCGACTGCAAGAACAACGTTGCTCGCTCCCTCATGGTTGTCTGCTCCAAGCTCGGCATGAACTTCGTGGCCTGCGGCCCCGAGGAGTGCATGCCCGCCGACGACGTCATCGAGGCCTGCAAGCCCATCGCCGAGGCCAACGGCTGCACCATCAAGCTGACCACCGACGTCAAGGACGGCGTCACCGGTGCCGACGTTATCTACACCGACGTGTGGGTCTCCATGGGCGAGCCTGACGAGGTCTGGGCCGAGCGCATCGCTCAGCTCACCCCGTATCGTGTCACCTCCGAGGTCATGGCTATGGCCAACCCGGGTGCCATCTTCCTGCACTGCCTGCCCAGCTTCCACGACACCAACACCACCATTGGCGCCGAGAAGTGCGAGCAGTTCGGCATCACCGAGCAGGAGGTCACCGACGAGGTCTTCGAGAGCCCCGCTTCCAAGGTCTTCGACGAGGCCGAGAACCGCATGCACACCATCAAGGCCGTCATGTACGCCACGCTCAAGTAAGTGCATCTAGCATCTCGCTCGGGGTGTATTGTTGAACACCCCGAGCGGCTTTATCTGGTAAAAATCTCGCATCGAGCGGCAGGCACGGCACGGAAGAGCCGCTTCGGGCGAGATCAGTAAATGATTTATGAAGGGGGGATGAGAACTATGACTGAGACCGCTAAGAAAAAGCGCGGTATGCCTTCATCGTTCACCATTCTTCTTGCTCTGCTGGCAATTGTTGCAGTAGTTACCGTTATCGTCTCCGGCACGTCCGGCGGCGCGGTTACTGCCGCCCGTCTGAGCGATTTCTGCACCGCCCCGATTAAGGGCTTCGCTGACGCTCTGCCCGTCTGCCTCTTCGTTATGATCCTGGGCGGCTTCCTCGGCATGATGACCGAGACCGGCGCCCTGGACAACGGCATTGCCGTTCTGGTGCAGAAGCTTAAGGGCAACGAGATCATGCTCATTCCCGTGCTGATGCTCATCTTCTCCCTCGGTGGTACCACCTATGGTATGTGCGAGGAGACCGTTCCCTTCTACGCCCTGCTTGCCGCTACCATGATGGCCGCTGGCTTCGACCCGATGGTCGGTGCCGCCACCGTCCTGCTCGGCGCTGGCTGCGGCTGCCTGGGCTCCACGGTTAACCCGTTCGCCGTCGGCGCTGCCGTCGACGCTCTGACCGGCGTTGGCATTGAGGTCAACCAGTCCATCATCATCGGCCTCGGTGCCGTCCTGTGGATTGTTACCACTGCCATGTCCATCTTCTTCGTCATGAGCTATGCCAAGAAGGTCAAGGCTGACAAGGGTTCCACCATCCTGTCGATGCAGGAGCTCAAGGACGCCGAAGAGGCTCATGGCAAGGCTGCTTCCGAGGTTCACAATGAGGTCAAGCTCACCGGTCGTCAGAAGGGTGTTCTGATCGCCTTCGCCTTCACCTTCGTCGTCATGATCGTCGGCTTCATTCCGCTGGCCGACCTCAACGAGGGCGTCGCCAACTTCTTCGACGCTGGCGCTGTCTACGACGCCGACGGTAACGCCGTCGTCCAGGGCTGGTCTGCCCTGATCACCGGCCTGCCCATTGGTCAGTGGTACTTCGACGAGGCTTCCACCTGGTTCTTCCTCATGGCCGTCCTGATCGGTATCATCGGTGGTCTGTCCGAGAAGCAGATCGTTAACACCTTCATCACCGGCGCTGCCGACATGATGTCCGTTGTTCTCGTCATCGCCCTCGCCCGTGGTATCTCCGTCCTCATGGCTAACACCGGCCTCGACGTCTACGTCCTCGACGCTGCCGCCAATGCTCTGGCTGGCCTGTCCGGCGTGATCTTCGCTCCCATGAGCTTCCTGGTCTACTTCGGCCTGTCCTTCCTGATCCCCTCGACCTCTGGTATGGCTACCGTCTCCATGCCTATCATGGGACCGCTGGCTGTTAAGCTCGGCTTCTCGCCCGAGGTCATGGTCATGATCTTCTCCTCTGCCATCGGCGTTGTGAACCTGTTCACCCCGACCTCCGGCGCCATCATGGGCGGTCTCGCCCTGGCCAAGATCGAGTGGACGACCTGGCTCAAGTTTGCCCTTAAGCTCATCGTCGCTCTCTCCGTCGTCTGCGCCATCATCCTGACCGTCGCTTGCGTGATGCTCTAAGTACCCAACGGGTACCCCACGGAAACCTTGACGATCCTGTAAAGGATCACCTGGTCATCGTCTGTCCGGTGGGGTCAACCCACCGGTAGACTCCTACCTTTAGCCCCCTCCCGTTCCGTGCGCGGGAGGGGGCGCTCTCATGTTGCGCACCGCCCAGAACGACAATTTGTCATTCAAAAGGCAAGGCATGACCAGAAGGTCTATGCCTTGCCTTTTTCATGCCAACTTGTACGTTTTGGACGTCGCTCGCTGACTTATGCTCAACCTGCGACGTTCCCCTTGTTGGTGCAGGGGGAAGCTTGCTCGCTCTGGTGCCCGTTCGCTGGCTTCAGCTCTGCCTGCGACGTTTTTGTTGTTGGTGCTGAGTGACTTGTTCCCCGTTCCAAACGAGCTGCCCCGGGTCCCCGGTGGTTGTGGTGAGCGTGTTTGGTTGGTGCCTGTTGATGGTCTGGGTATCGGGGAGGGCGGGCTCCGTTATAATCGCCTGGGACATTAAATGGAAACGGGACGGGAGCCACACATGCGCCAGGGTTTCGACAACGCGAAGTACATCGAGCTGCAGGCTGCTCACATTAAGGAGCGCATCTCGCAGTTTGGTGGCAAGCTCTATTTGGAGTTTGGCGGCAAGCTGTTTGACGACTATCATGCGAGTCGCGTGCTGCCGGGTTTTGAGCCGGACAGCAAGTTCCGCATGCTCAAGAGCATTGCCGACGACGTCGAGGTCATCATCGCAATCAATGCAAACCATATCGAGAAGAACAAGGCCCGTGGCGACCTGGGCATTACCTATGACGAGGACGTTTTGCGCCTGGTCGACCTGTTCCGCGGCAACGGTTTTGCTGTCGCGGCCGTGGTTATCACGCAGTATGCCGGTCAGCCCGCTGCCGACGTCTTCCGCAATCGTCTGAATGCACTCGGCATTCCCGCCAAGCTGCACTATCCCATTGAGGGCTATCCGCACGACGTCGATCTGATCGTTTCTGACGAAGGCTACGGCAAGAACGAGTTCGTCGAGACCACGCGTCCGCTCGTTGTCGTGACGGCGCCCGGCCCTGGCTCGGGCAAGCTCGCCACCTGCCTCTCACAGCTGTATCACGAGCATAAGCACGGCACCGCCGCCGGTTATGCCAAGTTTGAGACCTTCCCGGTCTGGAATCTTCCCCTGACGCATCCGGTCAATATTGCCTACGAGGCCGCCACGGCGGACCTCGACGATGCCAACATCATCGATTCCTTTCACCTTGAGGCCTACAACAAGACCACGGTCAACTACAACCGCGACGTCGAGGCCTTCCCGGTGGTCCGTGCCCTGATGGAAAAGATCCTAGGCAAGAGCCCCTACCAGAGTCCCACGGACATGGGCGTCAATATGGTCGGCTTTGCCATCACCGATGACGATGCCTGCCGCGACGCTTCCAAGATGGAGATCGTCCGCCGCTACTTTACCGCGGTCGAAAATGTGCGCCGTACCGGTGTGGGCGATGAGCAAGTCGACCGTCTCAAGATTATTATGAAGAAGGCCGGCATCGATAAGAACTACTCACCGGCGCGCTCGGCGGCCCTAACCAGGGAGCAGCTGACGGGTGGTCCCGTGGGCGCCATGGTCATGCCGGACGGTTCCGTGGTGACCGGTAAGACCTCCACGCGCCTGGGCGCCGCAAGTTCGCTCATTATGAACGCTCTCAAGCATGTTTCGGGCGTCGACCTTGAGCTTGAAGTCATCAGCGACGAGGCGATCGAGCCCATCAGCAAGCTCAAGACGCATTTCCTGGGCAGCAAAAACCCGCGCCTTCACACCGACGAGACGCTTATGGCACTGTCGATCACCTCGGCTACGAGCGAGACGGCCGCTCGTGTCCTTTCGGGCCTGGAGCAGCTGCGCGGTTGCGATGCCTTCTTTAGCGTGATTATCTCGCCGACGGACGAGACGGTGTTGCGTAAACTGGGCATCAACGTGTGCTGCGAGCCCAAGTTTGAGCGTCGTGGTTTCTTCCATCGCTAAGTTTGAAGTACCGCGGTAATTGCATCGCATTTTGGCCGTATCGGGTTAGCGCCCGGTACGGCTTTTTGATCAATAAAGCGTCTATTTCGGCGAAAAATAGCCGTTTACCTGCCTAAAAACAATTTGGGCGGTATACAATAATCGTAACTGTTTCATCCTTAGCGGGATGCCGCATGATGGATATTACCTGCCATCGTGAGGTGTGTCGGTCGTGCACGGCGCGCTGGATGCTCGTGCTCGGTTAGAGGAGGCTGCCATGGCGGGCAAGGGTCGTGCGAGTGTCAACGATATGAAGCGTGTCGAAGTGCTGGTGTTGATGGAGATTGCCCAGCAATCCGAAAGTGGCGGGACATATGGCTTCTCGCGCAAAGCGCTTGCGGAGCACGTTGGAGTGTCTCCGTATCGAGCCCGCGCCGCAATTGAGCGCTTGGATTCTGACGGTTTGATCGAGGTCGTTTCGCGTTATAGCGAGGATGGCGGCCAGCTTGCAAATGGTATTTGCCTTACCGAGCGTGGCGGGTGGTATCTGAAAGGCATCCGCGCGGGTATGCTCGTTCGGGATATGCTCAGGGACGAGCTTGCCGATCGGTAGCGATCTGCCGCCTAAGTTGTTGTTACGCCGCTCGGGTCCCGGGCGGCGTTTTGTTTCGAGATGGAGAAATGCAAGCACTTTGGTGAAAAATGGCGAACTGCTTCTTTCTCGAGTATTACAATGAAGACCCGTAAGATGTGTATGGACAACTTCTACGGGAAGCGCAGGTAATTCAATATGACTAAGCATGTGTTTGTGACCGGCGGCGTGGTTTCGTCTTTGGGCAAGGGCATTACCGCGGCATCGCTGGGCCGTTTGCTCAAGTCGCGCGGCTACAAGGTGACGATGCAGAAGGCCGACCCGTATCTGAACGTCGACCCTGGTACCATGAGCCCGTTCCAGCACGGTGAGGTCTTTGTGACCGAGGACGGCTACGAGTCCGATCTGGACCTGGGCCACTACGAGCGCTTTATTGACGAGAACCTGACCCGCGATTCTAACTTTACGACGGGCGCCATTTACAAGAGCCTGATTGCCCGCGAGCGTCGCGGCGACTTTTTGGGCGGTACCGTGCAGGTGATCCCGCACGTCACCAACGCCATCAAGGACAAGTTCCGCCGCATTGAGGAGCAGACTGGCTCCGACGTTGTCATTACCGAGCTGGGCGGTACGATCGGCGACATCGAGTCGCAGCCGTTTGTGGAGGCTATCCGCCAGTACCGCAAGGAGGCCGGTCCCGAGAACGTCTGCTACATCCACGTATCGCTCGTTCCCTATATCGCCGCCGCCCACGAGGTTAAGACCAAGCCCACGCAGCATTCCGTCAAGGAGCTGCGCAGCTTTGGTATCCAGCCCGACATTATTGTGCTGCGCTCCGATCACCATATTGATGACGCTATCCGCGGCAAGATCGCGAGTTTCTGCGACGTCGACACCGACTGTGTCTTTACCAACGAGGATTGCGCGAGCATTTACGATGTGCCGCAGCTGCTCGCGGAGCAGGACTTTGACCTGCGCATTTGCGAGCGCCTTGGCCTCGATCCGCGCGAGCGCGATATGAGTGCATGGAATGAGTTCCTGCGCAAGCAAAACCATGCCAACCATCACGCCGATAAGGTTAAGGTTGCCGTCGTGGGAAAGTACACCCAGCTTCCCGATGCATATCTGTCGGTTATCGAGGCCCTGCATCACGCGGGCGTTTTCTACGATCGTCACGTAGATGTGCAGCTGGTCGATGGTGAGAGCCTCGATGCCGAAAACGTCAATGAGGTTCTGGGCGACGCATCGGGCATCCTGGTTCCCGGCGGCTTTGGCAAGCGCGCCCTGGAGGGCAAGATCCTAGCTGCCGAGTTTGCTCGCGAGCACAAGATTCCGTATCTGGGCATTTGCCTGGGTATGCAGGTTGCCGTGTGCGAGTTCGCCCGCAACGTTGTCGGCCTTGCCGGTGCCAGCTCCTCCGAGTTTGATCCGGACGGTCCGTTTAGCGTAATCGACCTGATGAGCTCGCAGGAGGACGTGACCGAGAAGGGCGGCACCATGCGCCTGGGCGCCTATCCGTGCAAGCTCGCTGCCGATACCCTCGCGCGTGAGGCGTATGGCGAGGAGCTTGTCTACGAGCGCCACCGACACCGTTTTGAGTTCAACAATGCCTTCCGCGATCAGCTCGAGGACGCCGGTCTTGTCATCTCGGGCCTTTCACCCGACGAGCGTCTGGTCGAGATGGTCGAGCTGCCGCGCGATGTGCACCCGTGGTTCGTGGCCACCCAGGCTCACCCCGAGTTTAAGAGCCGCCCCACCAATCCTCAGCCGCTATTCCGAGAGTTCGTGCGTGCCTCGATTGGCCAGCATGAGGGCATCGATCGCCTACAGGTGACGCCCATGAATCGTGCGACGGACTAAGGTTGCCGGCGAACCGGGAACATATCGGAGAAGCTCCTTCGCCGCTCGCTGTGGCGGCGGGGGAGTTTCTTGATTACCTTGCAGTCGAGCGGGGCTTGGCGCGTAACACGATTGCCGCCTATCGCCGAGACCTGACGACCTACTGTGCCTATCTGGAGCGGACGGGCATTGCGTCCTTTGAGGACGTGAGTCGGCGGGTCATTGAGGACTTTATCGCCGATCGGCGCGATGGGGGCTATTCCGATGCCTCGGTGGAGCGCGCGCTCGCTGCCGTCAAAGGCCTGCATGCCTTTTTGGTGCGCGATGGGGCCGTGACCCAAAATCCTACGACGGCGTTGCGTTTGCCAAAAAAGGCCGAGCGCCTGCCGGAGTGCCTTTCGGTGGAGGATGTTTCGGCATTGCTCGACCAGGATTTTCCGGATGGTGAGATGGGTCTGCGCGATCGCGCTATCTTGGAAGTGCTGTATGGGTGCGGCCTGCGCGTGAGCGAGCTGGTGGGGCTCGATGTGAGTGATATCCATGCCGATGACGGCTTTGTGCTGGTTCGCGGCAAGGGCTCCAAGGAGCGTCTGGCCCCTTTGGTGGGAAGCGCGGCGCGTGCCCTGACGCACTATATATGTGATGGGCGCCGACTTCTGGCGGCTCATGCTCGTGGGACAGAGACGCCGGCGGTCTTTTTAAACAAGAACGGCGGGCGTCTGTCGCGTCAGGGTGTTCACGTCATATGCGAGCGCTACGGACGCCAGGTGGGGTTGGTGGGACTCCATCCGCACACGTTGCGCCACTCCTTTGCCACCCATATGCTCGCGGGCGGCGCGGACCTTCGCGTGCTGCAGGAGATCTTGGGACACGCCGATATATCGACGACGCAGGTCTACACGCATGTCGATCGTACGCAGCTGACTGAGGTTTACCTGGCGGCCCACCCGCTGGCACATCGCTAATACGCTGCTGAGCTGCGATTACATGCTATCCGAGGACGGACCCCCCGATTGCTGGAACGTGCTGTTGCGCACGTTTTGGCAATCGGGGGGTCCGTCCCATTTTGCGCCACCGGCCAATGGCACGGCGGGGTGCACATGCCGCGCGTGGGAGAGTTTGGGGGCGATGTGAACGGCGTGTAAAGGGACATAAAAATCGCCTCAAGGTCAACTTGAAGGTTGAGGTTGAAAGGCGGGGTGCTACAGGTGACATCCCGCCTTTGCGTTAAACACAACATATTGTGTTTTCGAACATATGCTCGGGGGTGGCGCCCAATAGTTAGGGGGTGGAGTGGTGGGGTAGGGTGGGGGAAGGGGTGGGGAAAGGTGTTGAAAAATGGGGCGGTTCCCCATATTATTAATGACGTCGACAGGCGGGGTGGTTCCCCGCGTACGTGCCATCTGAGTAACCGAGGGGAGGGCGCACATGGGAATGACTGGTGCATACGAGCGCAATCTCGATGCAAAAGGTCGTCTGTCCCTGCCTGCACCCCTTCGCGAGGAACTTGGAGAGCACGTTCGCGTGTTCAAAGCCCTGGATGTCGATGCTCTGTACGTGTTCTCTGCCGAGGCCTTCGATAAGTGGGTCGAAGGACTCTTCGCGGGTCGTGAGGGCCACGAGGGTTTTAACCCGCGTGACATCAACGACCAGAAGCTCATGAGGGCGATCAACAAGCGCACCACGTCGATGGATGTGGACAGCGCGGGTCGTATCGGTCTTTCTGAGTCTCTCCGCAAGCAGGCGAACCTCGACCGCGAGGTCACGGTTGTGGGCAACTACGACCACCTTGAGGTTTGGGACCGCGCCGCGGCCGATGAGGACGATGACGACGAGGCCCTGCTGGACCTCTTCTTTTCGTAAGGGCAAGGCACGAGTAACGGATGGAGCGTGGGATCTTGACACAAGAATATCGGCATGAACCTGTCATGCTCGGCGAAGTGCTTGAGTCGCTGCAGCTAAAGAGCGGCTCCGTCGTCTGCGACTGCACCCTTGGCGGTGCCGGCCATTCGGTAAAGATGGCCGCGCAGGTGGGGGAGACCGGCCTTTTGCTCGGCGTCGATCAGGACGACATGGCCCTCGAGGCCGCTGGCGCCCGTCTGGACCGCGAGGTTCCCGGCGTACCGCACCAGCTGCTGAAGGGCAACTTCGGCGACTTGGACGAGCTGCTTTGCTCGGCCGAGGTGCCCGGGGTCGATGGCTTCCTGTTCGACTTGGGCGTTTCGTCGCCGCAACTCGATATCCCTGGCAGGGGCTTTTCGTACAACGAGGACGCCCCATTGGACATGCGGATGGATCCGGGTAACAACACCTTAAACGCAGCTGAGGTCATCAACACCTATAACGAACACGACCTCGCCCGGATTCTACGCGTCTACGGCGAAGAGAAGTTCGCCTCGCAGATTGCGCGCGAGATTGTGCGCCGTCGCGAGCAAGAACCGATCGAAACTACAGGCCAATTTGTCGAGATCATCAAGGCTGGCATTCCGGCTGCCGCTCGTCGGCATGGTGGGCACCCGGCCAAGAAGAGCTTCCAGGCCATTCGCATCGAGGTCAACCACGAGCTCGATGTGCTCGAGAGGGGGCTTGATGCCGCCACCAGGTGGCTCAACCCGGGCGGACGCATCTGCGTCATCTCGTATCACTCGCTCGAGGACCGTATCGTAAAGAACCACTTTAAGGAGATGAGCCAGGGGTGCACGTGCCCGCCGGAGATTCCGGTGTGCGTGTGCGGCAACGTGCCGATACTCAAGGTCATCACCCGCAAACCCTTGGTTGCCCAACCCGATGAGGTTGCGCGCAACCCTCGGGCGAGATCAGCCAAAATCCGCGTGGCGCAGCGCCTGTAGGCGCGACCGCGCGAAATTGGACCTCCCGCTCGCACCATAAACGAAGCTTAAACACACTACCAACGTACTCGGGATGGGAGGCGGCATATCATGGGCTATAACACCTCAAACGCAGCACTCGCCTATGATATGAACGCCATGCCCGCCTACCGCGAGGCACCGCAGGCGCCCGTTGCCCCTCGTGAGCAACGCACGCCGCGTTTTGATGTCTACACGGGCGCGGGCCGTCAGGCAAACCAGGCGGTAAGCCCGGTTTTCATGAGCGTTCTTAAAACGGTTTGCATCATCGCGGCTGTCTTCATGACGATCGGTGTCGCCCGCGTGGCACTTGCCGGTGTCACGGCCCAGGTGCTCAACGGCAACGCAGAGCTTGCCAGCACGCTCGAGAAGGCGACCGACGAGAGTTCTAACCTTGAGGTCATGCATTCGGTCTATGGTGCCGACACACGTATTCGCGATCTTGCGGGCGCCTATGGCATGGTGGAGCCCAGCGAGAGCGTTACGCTTGACTTTTCGCAGGATGCAGCCGCGGGCGCTAGCTCGACTGCGGCCGCTCAGTAAATAAGACGGTAGCTGAGTATGACAAATGACTATCGCCGCGGTTCCGACGGGGACCACGGGTCTGGACGTCCCTCCTCGCGGGGGCGTTCTGGTTATCAAGGAACGGGTCGGCCATCTTACAACGCGGGGCCGTCCTATGGCAACGACCCTGCGTCGCGTCTTCGTGGCTCGGGCGGACCTCGGGTACGCAATACGGGCGCGCGCAAGGGGTCGTCGTCTGAATGGGTTACGGGAGCGCCGCTGCCTCGCCGCGATGTCGTTATGGGCTGTATCGGGGTTGGCCTTGCCGCGGGCGTCTTCCGTCTTGCCGAATACCAGATCGTGAATGCTGACAAGCTGCGCGAGCGTGCGGACGCGCGTCGTCTGCTTTCACAGACGCTCTATGCCAAACGTGGCACTATCTACGACCGCAACGGCAACGTGCTGACATCGTCGGTCGAATGCCGCAATGTCGCCGTGAACCCTCAGCTTGTCGAGGACGTCGACAAGACGGTCTCGGCGCTGGTCAAGGCTACCGGTATTGATAAAAAGACCTGCCGCAAGCTGGTGCTGTCTGATGGTTCCTGGGTGTATATCAAGCGCCAGGTCGACGAGGATGACGCTGCCGCCCTGGAAAAGAAGAATCTACCCGGCGTGCTCTTTGAGCAGGCGATGAAGCGGGTTTACCCGTATGGAAACCTGGCTTCTCAGCTGCTGGGCGTCGTGAACGTGGACAACGCTGGCCTGACGGGACTCGAAAAACAATACGATGAGCTTCTGACCGGAACGAATGGCTCTCTTGTGCGCGAGCGCGCAAGAGATGGCGGCTACATCGCGGGCGGTGCCTATAAAAAGGTTGCCGCGATCGATGGCGTGGATATCGTGACGACGATCGACGTCAACATTCAGCGCGCCGCGGAAGATGCCTTGGCCGAGGCGGTCGAGAAGACGAAGGCCAAAAACGGGTCGGCCCTGGTGACCGACCCGACGACTGGAGAGATCCTGGCCGCCTGCTCGTATCCGACCTACGACCAGACCAATTTGGAAAACGCCAAGACCGAGGACATGAACCTTCGTCTGGTGACGGATGCCTACGAGCCCGGCTCGGTCTTTAAGACGCTGGTTGCGGGCGCCGGATTTGATTTGGGCGTTGTGCGCCCGAGCACATCGTTTGAGGTTCCCGCGAGTATCAAGGTGGGCGACGATACCGTTACCGATGCCGACAAGCGTGACTACACCATGACAATGGACGTACGCGAGATGATGCGCCGTTCGTCCAATGTCGGTTTTGTCCTGGTGGGGCGCAAGATCGGTGCCGATGATTTTGCCACCTATGTGGACAAGTGGGGTATCGGTCATAGCTCCGGTGTCGATTTTCCGGGTGAGAGTCTGGGCATCGTCAAGGAGCGCGACCAGTACGATGGTGCCACCTTGGGTGCTATGAGCTTTGGCCAGGCGCTGTCCGTCTCGCCGATTGAGGTCGCACGTGCCGTGGGCGGCATCGCGAACGGCGGCGTGATGATGACTCCGCACTTCTATAAGTCGAGCAAGGGCGATGAAAAGGATTGGGGCGAGGGGGATCGCGCGATTTCCGAGGAGGCCGCCTCGCAGGTGACATCGTGTATGCAGACGGTCGTTGCCGAGGGAACGGGCGTTGGCGGCGCGGTGGACGGCTACGACGTGGCGGGCAAGACCGGTACGGCCGAGCGCGCCGATGAGAACGGCGGCTACCTCAAAGAGAACTACATGTCGTCTTTTATGGGGTTTGCCCCGGCGCAGTCGCCCAAGGTCCTGTGCTATATCACCCTTGACGGAACCCCGTCAGGCTCCGATGCCGCCGCAGTGCCGTTCCAGTCCATTATGGCCAGTGCGCTTGACGTGTTGGGTGTCCCGCGCACCAAGTAGGGGGTTACTATCTATGAAATGGCCAGTCGGTTAATCCGGGTTGTTCACACGCCCTGCACCACGCGTAGGCGGCGCTGGGATACAATACGCCGATAGCATTATTAGGTTTAAAGGGGAGCTGCAATGATAGAGATCGCCGTCAACAATCTCGCGGCCGCAACAGGGGCCCGAACTGTGACGGGAGAAGCCGATCGGGTATGCCGCGGTTGCGTTATCGACTCGCGCCAGGTTGAGGAGGGCACGATATTCGTCGCCTTCCCGGGTGAAAAGGTCGACGGCAACGACTTTGCTTCCCGTGCCATCGAGTCGGGTGCCGGCGCCGTAGTGATGACGCGCGAGCCCGATGCCGAGCTGCTTTCGCTGGCCCATGAGAAGGGCTGCGCCATCCTGCATACCGATGACCCCGAGGAGTTTTTGCTGCGCCTGGCTCACGCTTATCGTTTGGAGCTTGGCTGCCTGGTAATTGGCATTACCGGCTCTATCGGCAAGACGACAACCAAGGACGTGCTCGCCGCGGTGCTCGCCAAGCGCTATCGCGTTTGGGCAACCAAGGGTAACTACAACAACCTGATCGGTATGCCGCTCACGGTGCTGGCGGCCCCTGCCGACACCGAGGTTCTGGTGCTCGAGATGGGCATGAACCATTTTCACGAGATTGAGCGCATGTCTCAGTCCGCCAATCCCAACCTTGCCATTGTGACCAAGATCGGCACCTCCCATATCGGTATTCTGGGCAGTCGCGAGAATATCGCTCGTGCCAAATCCGAGATTGTTGGCGGCATGTGCGCCGCCGGAGACCTTCTCCCGTTGCTGGTTTTGGGTGGTGAGGACGACTTTACTCCGTTCATCCGCGACGCCTTTGCCGCGCCTGCGGGCGTCGACGTGATGCTTGCGGGCGTCTCGGACGACGATGAGGTCCGTGCGTGCGACATTCGCATTGATGACGAGGGACGCCCGGTCTTTACGCTCGATTTTGGCTTGGGCGAGACTATCGACACACTGCTTGCCATTCCCGGCGCGCAGTCCGTTCCCAATGCCGTCAAGGCCGCGGCGGTTGCCTATCGTCTTGGCGTGACGCCCGAGCAGATCGATGCCGCCTTTAGGGGTCTTACGATTACCGGGCATCGCCAGGAAATCAAGCGCGCCAAGAGCGGCGCTCGCGTCATCGACGACTCATATAACGCCAGTGCCGAATCGATGGCAGCCGGCCTCGACCTGCTGTGTTCGCTTTCGTGCACGGGTTCGCGCATGGCGGTTCTGGGCGAGATGGGCGAGATGGGCGACGAGGCTCCTCGCATGCATGAGCTGGTGGGCGCCTATGCGGCGGCCAAGAAGCTCGATATGCTCGCATGTGTCGGCGGTGAGCTTGCCCAGCGTATGGCCGAGGCCGCGCGCATGATGGGTATGGATGAGGACCGCATTCAGGTGTTCTCCGACTATCAGCAGGTGCTCGACCGTATGGGCGGCGCTCTTGAGCAGCATGATGTCGTGCTGGTCAAGGGCTCACGCTTCGTTGAGCTCGATCGCTTTGTGGAAGGTGTGTGCTAGTCCATGTTCGGCAATCCTTCGTATCCTACGTACCAGGCATTTTTGGGATTGGGCATCGCCGCCGTCATCGCGATGCTGCTTATGCCGTGGTGGATTAAGCTCCTGAAGGTCGAGGGCATCGGCCAGCAGGTTCGCGCCGATGGCCCCAAGCGTCACCTGATTAAGCAGGGCACGCCCACCATGGGTGGCGTCATCATCCTGGTTGCCGTTTCTCTGACCTGCCTTTTGATGGGAAAGCTCACCACCGAGCTCGTGCTTGTGCTGCTCGCCACGCTGGCAACCGGCGTTCTTGGCCTCATCGACGACCTGACTTCTGTCACGCACGGCCGCTCGCTCGGCCTGACGCCTCACGCCAAGATGATTGGCCTTACCCTCATCTGCGTTACCTTTACCGTGCTTGCTGTCAACTGGTGCGGCGTCGCCCCCGAGATTCGTTTCCCCGGTGGCCTGACGATCGACCTTGGTGTGCTCTCGACCACCATTTGCGGCCTCTCTTTTCCGTGGCTCTACCTTGTCTTTTGCTGGCTGATGATCGCGGGCCTTTCCAACGCCGTAAACCTCACCGACGGCTTGGACGGTCTTGCCGGCGGCACCTCCATGATCGCCATGCTGGCCATGGCTGCCATGGCGTTTTTGCACGGCGATGTGAACCTGTCCATCTTCTGCACGGCGTGCGCCGGCGCCTGCCTGGGCTTTTTGTGGTTCAACTGCTATCCGGCGAGCATCTTTATGGGCGATACCGGCTCGCTTGCCCTGGGTGCCGCTTTTGCCTGCACCTCCATCATGACCAACACCGAAGTCGTTTCCCTCATCATCGGCGGTCTGTTTATCGTCGAGACCCTGTCGGTCATGATCCAGGTTGTCTATTTCCACTTTACGCACAAGCGCGTCTTCCTTATGGCGCCCATTCATCATCATTTCGAAAAGAAGGGCTGGGCCGAGACCAAGGTCGTCATCCGTTTTTGGATTGTCGCCGCGGCCTTCGGAGCCCTGGGCCTCGCGTTGTTCTTCCAGTTGGGATAGTGGTCTTTCATGCCTCTTGCTGATGTCTTTAGCCTGCTCGTTTTGGGCCAGGGTAAGTCCGGTCTTGATGTCGCTCGCTGGGCGCTTGCACATCCCGAGCGTGTGAGTGCCGTTACCGTTTACGGTGGCGGCACATCCGAGCCCAACGATGCCACGCGCTCGCTCGAGGCGCACGGGGCATCGTTTGTCTACGGAACCGAGCAGGTCGAGGGCGCGTTTGATGTATGCGTGACGTGTCCGGGCATCTCGGAGTTCTCGGCATTCTTTAAGGCTGGCCGTGATCACGCTGCCCAGATTATGGGTGAGCCCGAGTTTGCCTACCGTCTGTCTCCCCAAAATTGGATTGCCATTACGGGCACCAACGGCAAGACGACAACCACGTCACTGACCGATTACCTGCTTAAGGCAGCGGGCGAGGCGAGCGTTGCTGTCGGCAACATTGGCGAGCCTCCGGTGAACGAGATCGATGGCCGTGCGCATAACGAGTGGTTTGTGGCGGAGCTTTCGAGCTATCAGATCGCAACGACCCAGGAGCTTCACCCCCGTGTGGCGGTGCTGCTCAACATTACCCCCGACCATCTGGGCTGGCATAAGAGCCATAAGAACTATGCGCTCGCCAAGATTAAGCTCTTCGAGAATATGGTCGACGATGACCTGGTGATTGTTGACGTCGAGGATGCCGGTATCCACGAGTTCGATGAGTACATCCATGTTCCGGGCCGTCGCATCTGCAAGGTTGCTTTTGACGAGCCTACGGGCGAGGACGCCGCATTTTTGCGCGATGGCAAGATGGTCGTTCGCCTGAAGGGCGTCGAGACCCCGCTCGTCGATACGTCCGAGCTTAAGATTTCGGGCCATCACAATGTAATCAATGCCCTGTGTGCTGCCACGGCGGCCCTGACGGTCGGCGCCGATGTTGACGGTGTGTGTCGCGGCCTGGTCTCGTTCCAGCCGCTGGAGCACCGCGTTGAGCCCTGTGGCGAGATCGATGGCGTGCGCTATGTCAACGATTCCAAGGCAACGAACACCGATGCGGTCGAAAAGGCCCTGACGGCGTTTCCCGATGACGATGTGATCTTGCTGCTCGGCGGTCACGATAAGGGCACGCCGCTCGATTCCTTTGCCCGCGTTGTGATGGATAACGTTCGCTCGGTGGTCTGCTTTGGCGACGCGCGCGAGCGCTTTACCGCTGCTATGGACGAAGCGGATGTCGACGGTGATGTCGATATCGCCCAGGCCGACGACCTGCGCGATGCCGTGGACGTTGCCCGTTCGCTCTCGAGCCGCGGCGATGTGATCTTACTGTCGCCCGCCTGCTCTTCGTTCGATGAGTTCTCGGGCTACGAGGAGCGCGGTCGCGTGTTTAAGGACTATGTGGCCCAGCTTGCAGCTGCGTCCAATACGCAAATGGAATAGGGGTTGCCGGTGAGAGAGGAGAGCCCCCGACAGAATATGAGGAGGCCCGACTCGGACCGTGCTTCCTCGCAGCGCAGCACGCCGCGCGCCGGTCGTCGCACGCAGGGCATCGGCGAACGTTATATCGCCGGCGTCCCCGCACGTATCATGCGACCCCGCCTGGTCTTTTTGACCTGCCTGTTCTCGCTGGTCTGTTTTGGCCTGCTTATGGTGTACTCGGCATCTTCAGTCGAGGCGCTTCACGAGAACGACTCCGCGACCTACTTTTTGTTCCGGCAGTTTATGTTCACTGTCGTCGGTGTTGCTGCCCTCGAGTTCATCGCGCGCGTTGCACCCGATAGCTGGTTTGGCGAAGGGGCGCTTAAACTTGCCCTTATCGCTATGATGATCTTGCTGCTTGCGGTGTTCCTCTTTGGTAGCGGCAGCCGTGGCGCTACGCGTTGGCTGAGCATTGCCGGCATTCAGTTTCAGCCATCGGAGTTTCTCAAGCCGTTTGCCATTGCCTATTCTGCTATCATGCTCGATCGCGTGTTTTCGCCCGGCGGTAACATCAATGAGTTCCTTAAGGGCATGGGCTTATTTTTGGGCATATCGCTCGTCTTGATTTTTATTCAGCCCGACTTCGGCACCATCCTGATTATTCTGTTGACGATCATGTGCATGGCGCTCTTTGCCGGTCTTGACCCAAAATTCATTATCGGTGCGATTCTTGCTGGCGCCGTCATTATCGTGATCGCTCTTGTCGTCGAGCCGTACCGTATGGTGCGCATTCAGGTTCTCTTGAACCCTTGGGCAGATGAATATGGAGACGGGTATCAGGCAACGCTCGCCATTATGGCGTTTGCTTCGGGCGGACTGTTCGGCCGCGGTATCGGCAACTCAACCATGAAGTACTCGTATTTGCCCGAGGCACACAACGACTACATCCTGGCCATCATTGGCGAGGAGGTTGGCTTTTTGGGGACGCTGCTGTTTTTCTTGGTGTTTGCGATGCTGATCTACTCGGCGTTTCGAATTGCCGAGCAGGCCGCCGATCGTCGCGGGGCGCTCATGGCTTCGGGCTCTGCGGTTATCCTCGCGGTGCAGTTTTTGATCAACGCGCTGGGTATTCTCAACGTGTTTCCTATGACGGGTAAGCCGCTGCCGTTTATCAGCTATGGCGGCTCGTCGATTATCGTGTCGCTCATGCTCGCCGGGCTTATTTTACGCGTCTCGCACGAGAGCGCTCGACGCGATGAATACGATCGTCGTCGCGATAGCTTTGCCGTTATGGACGAGAGCACTGCCGGTGTTCCCCATACGCGTGGGGAGCGCTCGTCGCGTGGCGGTTTTACCGTCTTGAACGGTTTTGCTTCGGAGTCGGATGCCCGTCCGCGCTCGGCGCCGCAGAGTCGCCCGCAACGACCGACGCCGCGCAATACGGGTGGCGGATATAATCGGATCGACTTGAATTCGGACCCGTCGGCGCGCTTGCGCACCGACGACCAGGGGCCGCGCGTACGAAGGGACTACCATGACCGATAAGATGACCGTTGCTATCGCAGCCGGCGGCACGGCGGGACATATCAACCCCGCACTCGCCTTGGCCGAGGAGCTACGTGACCGTGGCCACCACGTTGTGTTTGTGGGTCAGTCGCATAAGCTCGAGGGTCGTCTGGTTCCCGAGGCAGGGTTCGATTTTGTGCCGATTACGGTTACGGGCTTCGACCGCTCTCGCCCTTGGACGGCATTGAGCTCGCTGTGGCGTGTCTATAAGGCGAAGCGCACGCTCGGCAGCCATTTTTCTAAAGCCTGCAAGCCCGATGTCGCTATAGGTTTTGGCGCCTATGTCGAGGTCCCGCTTCTGGACTGGTGCAAAGACGCGGGCATTCCGTATCTGCTGCACGAACAGAACTCCGTTCCGGGCCTTGCTAACAAGATGATGAGTTCGCATGCCGCCCGCGTTTGCATCTCGGTGCCGGCAGCACGTTCCGTGTTTGAGCGCGAGGGCGATCCTGACCATGTGCTCATGACCGGCAACCCCGTGCGCCGTTCTGTGATCGAGGGGGATCGGGTTCGCGGTCGCAGGGCTCTCGACGTGCCTGACGACGCCACACTCCTGCTGGTTTTTGGCGGCTCACTTGGTGCTCAACATCTTAATGAGCGCGTGGCTTCGCTTAAAAACGAGTTGCTCTCGCGGGATAATCTCTATGTTTTGCATTCGACGGGCGCCGATGGCTTCGAGGACACCGAGCGTGCTCTTGCCCTGATGCCCGAGGAGGCGAAGCGGTATCGCGTCCAGCCCTACATCGACAATATGGGCGATATGCTGGCCGCGGCCGATTTGGTCCTCTCGCGCTCGGGCGCTTCGAGCGTTGCCGAAATCGCGGCCCTTGCCACACCTTCGGTACTGGTGCCGTATCCGCATGCGACGGCCGATCATCAGACCACCAATGCCCGCTATCTGGTCGATGCCGGTGCTGGCGTGCTCTGCGCCGATGCCGATATCGATACCCAGGCGTTTGCCGATGAGCTGCTGCATCTTATCGATGATGCGCAGGCGCGCGATGCCATGCGTCAGGCGGCTCGCGGTTTGGCCCAGGACCGCGCTGCCGTCCTTTTGGCAGACGCGGTAGAAGGATTGCGTTAGTTAGACGGGATATCGCGGGTCGCCCTCGCGCGGATGCGGTAGGTGCGGTACAGTAGACGGGTTACAGGCAGTGTTTACGCAAGGAGTACACGAGCACATGGCTGATTCCCAGACTGCAACCTCCGCGCCCGATTTCAAGAGCGCCCATTTTATCGGTATCGGTGGCGCCGGCATGAGCGGCATCGCCCTCGTCCTTCACGAGCGCGGCTATGTCGTTACCGGCTCCGACCTTAAGACGTCGCGCTATATTCGCCAGCTTACCCGCGCCGGCGTGAAGGTGCATGTGGGCCATGAGGCCGCCACCATCGACGAGGTCAAGCCCGACGTCGTCGTGGTCTCTACCGCTATTCCCGAGTCCAACCCCGAGCTCGTCCGTGCGCGCGAGCTGGGTATTCCCGTGTGGCCTCGCGCCAAGATGCTCTCGGCTCTGGGCCACGGCTACACCACCGTCGCCGTCGCCGGTACTCACGGCAAGACCACGACCTCTTCGATGTGTGCCACCATGCTCGACCGCATGGGTCTGGACCCCAGCTTCCTGATCGGTGGCATTGTCGAGGGCTACGATACCAACGGCAAGAACGGCTCGGGCGACTATTTTGTCGCCGAGGCGGATGAGTCCGACAGCTCCTTCCTGTTCCTTAACCCCAATGTGGTCATCGTGACCAACGTCGAGGCCGACCATCTCGATCATTACTCGGGTATCGAGGAGATCGAGGCCACCTTCGCCAAGTTTATGAGTCTGGTGGGCGAGGACGGCACGGTCATCGTCTGTGGCGAGGACCCGCATCTGGTCGAGCTTGCCAAGTCGACGGGCCGTCATGTGCTTTCCTATGGCTTTGCCGAGACCAACGACATCGTCTGCGTGCATCCGGATGTCAAGGGCATCCAGAGCGACTTTATCGTTCGCTTTGAGGACGGCACCGAGCACGCTGTCGAGATTAAGAGCAACCCCGGTCGTCACAACATGCTCAACGCCACGGCCGTCTTGACCGTCGCCCATGTCCTAGGCCTCGATATCGACGCCGCCGCTAAGGCACTTTCGAGTTTTGAAGGCGTCCGCCGTCGCTTTACCCACGTGGGCGATATCGACGGCATCACGGTGGTTGACGATTACGGCCATCATCCCACCGAGATCAAGGCGACGCTCGCTGCTGCCTCTTCGCTGGGCTACAAACATGTCGACGTCGTGTTCCAGCCGCACCGCTATTCGCGCCTGCAGGCTCTGTGCGATGACTTTGCCGACGCATTCGCCAATGCTGACAAGCTGCTGTTGATTGACGTGTTCTCTGCCGGCGAGATGCCCATCCCGGGCGTCACGTCCAAGATGCTTGCCGATACCGTGCGCGCCAAGCACCCCGGCAAGGAGGTCGTGTACTGCTCGAGCCGTCTTGAGCTCAATGAGGAGCTCGAGAAGATGGTGGGCGAGGGCGATTTGCTGCTTACCATGGGCGCCGGCGACGTCACGACGGTCGGCCCCGAGTTCATCGAGTATCTGACTGCCAAGAAAGACGCTTAAACCCCATGGGTCTGTTTAACGCCGTCATGGCGCTTTCGGGCATGATCGATACGGACGTAATTGAGGATGAACGCCTCGCGCGCCATACGAGCTATCGTATCGGCGGCAAGGCGGACCTCTTTGTGACGTGTCACAGCTATCATGCCTTGCGTCGCGCCGTGGCGGTGCTCGATCGTGAGCAGGTGCCGTGGGTCATTATCGGCAAGGGATCTAATCTGCTTGTTGCCGATGCAGGCTATCGCGGCGCCGTCATTTCGTTGGGGCGTGAGTTCCAGCGTACGGTTGTCGCCGAAGACGGTTGTACGCTGACGGTCGGTGCGGGCGTGATATTCGCTCGCCTAGTCAACGACGCGCTGTCGCGCAGCCTTTCGGGCCTTGAGTTTGCGGTCGGTATTCCCGGCTCCGTTGGCGGCGCCGTGTCCATGAATGCCGGCACGCGAACCGAGTGGATTGGCTCGCTGGTCGAAGATGTCGTTACGTTTGACCCGAGCTCCGGCATCAAGCATTATGCGGGCTCGGAGATCGCTTGGGGCTACCGTGAATGCAGCCTGCCGCGTAACGAGATCATTCTGGAGTGCGTGCTCAAGCTCAAACTTGCGCCCAAGGCCGATATCCGTGAACGTATGGAGCGGTACCTGACGCGGCGTAAGCGCACACAGCCCATGGGCTGTGCATCCTGCGGGTCGGTATTTCGCAACCCGCCCGATGCGAGCGTGGGCAAGCTTATCGAGGATTGTGGATTAAAGGGTTTTTCGGTTGGCGGCGCGGAAGTTTCGCCCGTACACGCTAATTTTATCGTTAATAACGGAACCGCCTCGGCCGATGACGTGGCCGCGGTTATCAGACATGTGCACGGAAAGGTGAGGGAGGCGTATGGCATCGAGCTCAGACCGGAAGTTAAATTCCTCGGCTTCTAGAGCATCGAAACCAACCTTCCGCCGCGCCGGAGGGCGTTCCGGCGCACCGTCTCAGCCTCAACGTAAATCCGTTATGCCTTCTAAGCCTGCTGGGTCCGTGCGGCCTGCTAAGCGTTCGACTGCCGGTTCGCAGCTTGGCGGACGCCCCGCGGCCAAAAAGGTTGCTCGTCCGGTGGCACGTCCCTCGGTGACGCCCAAACCGGCGATGGGCGCCAAACCTTCTCGCCCCATAGCGTCGCCCAAGCCCTCGTTGGGGGCAAAGGTGACGCGTCCCGGTCGCGCGCTGGGTGCATCTAAGCCACGTATGCTGACGTCGGTGTCGGCCTCCGCAAAACCGCAATCGGGCAAAAAGGGCTCTAATCCGCTGTCATCGATCGGCGCCCTGGCAAATCATGCGGCGGGTACCGCTTCTGCCGTTAAGGGCAAGGGCAAAATCGTGGGTGGCATTCTTGCCGCTCTGGCAGTGCTTGCAGTCGTTGCCGTCGTCGTCATTAACTCTGGCCTGTTCGCCGCTACCGATATTCAGATCCAGGGCAGCGAACATGTAACCAAGCACGATGCCATCCAGCTGATCGATCTGCCCGAGGACACGTCGCTGTTCAATGTGAATCCCGACCAGATCACCGAGGGCCTCAAGCAAAATCCGTGGGTTTCGGGCGTGGATGTTCAGCGTCAATTTCCCCATACGCTCATCATCACGCCGACGGAACGCAAGGTTATCGCAATTGCCTACATTAGCTCCGATGATCTTGCATGGGCGATCGGGGACGATGACACATGGATTGCACCACTGTCTACCTCGGTCGATGTTGACGACCAGGGCAATGTCATCACAACGGGGGAGGGTGCCAACACCCTAAACGGCATCGATGCCGCCCTGGCACTCGCCAAACATTACGGTGCAGTGCTTCTGACCGATGTCTCGGCCGATGTCGCACCGGTTTCGGGGCAAGCCGTAAATTCCAAGGCCGTCAAGGCCGGCCTGGATTACGTCCGCGGTTTCTCGAGCGAGTTCCTGGGCCAGGTCAAGGATATTTCCACGCCCTCGGTCGAGGCCATCTCGGCGAATCTCGATAACGGTATCGAGGTGTCGCTCGGAGATTCGGACGACATTGCCAAAAAGGAGCGTATCGTTACCAAGCTGCTTTCGCAGGTGGAGGGCGTGACGTATATCAACGTTCGATCTCCTGGCAACTATACGTTTAGGAACGCGCCGACCTCGTAGCGTCTTCTGGCCTTTGTTGACGGGGCATACCGCGCCGTTTATCTGGTTTGTTTGGTTTTCACCGTCAATTATTTGACTGATACGTTCATAATGTGCAAACATAATACGGTTTACCTTTGCATTTACTTTCAACTTGAAGGTTAATGTGCGCAGGGGTCAACCCATGCTATGGCAATAACCTTTGTTCGGAGGACCGACATGCACGAGACAGAGATCAACAACTACCTTGCCGTCATTAAGGTGGTCGGCGTCGGCGGCGGCGGTACCAACGCGGTCAATCGAATGATCGAAGAAGGTATCCGCGGCGTCGAGTTTGTTGCCATCAACACCGATGCTCAGGCACTCGCGATCTCTGATGCCGATATCAAGGTGCACATCGGCACCGACCTGACCCGCGGCCTGGGCGCTGGCGCCAACCCCGAGGTCGGCCGTAAGGCCGCCGATGAGTCCCGCGACGACATCGCCGAGGCGCTCGCTGGCGCCGATATGGTGTTCATCACCTGCGGCGAGGGCGGCGGCACCGGTACCGGCGCTGCCCCCATCGTTGCCGATATCGCGATGAACGAGGTCGGCGCGCTGACCGTCGCCGTCGTGACCAAGCCCTTTACCTTTGAGGGCCGCAAGCGCAAGAAGAGCGCCGAAGAGGGCATTAAGACGCTCTCCGATTGCGTCGACACCATGATCGTTATCCCTAACGACAAGCTGCTCGACATCGCCGAGAAGAAGACCACCATGCTCGAGGCCTTCGCAATCGCCGATGGCGTCCTTTCCCAGGGCACCCAGGGCATCACCGACCTCATCACCGTCCCCGGTATCATCAACCTGGACTTCGCCGATGTTAAGACCATCATGAAGCAGGCCGGTACCGCTATGATGGGCATCGGTACCGCTTCTGGGGACACCCGTGCCGTCGACGCCGCCCAGCAGGCTATTTCCAGCCCGCTGCTCGAGAGCTCCATCGATGGTGCCACGCGCGTCCTGCTTTCCATTGCCGGTTCCAAGGACCTGGGTATCCAGGAGATCAGCGACGCTGCCGACGTTGTCGCCAACGCCGTCGACCCCGAGGCCAACATTATCTTCGGTACCGTTGTGGACGAGTCTCTGGGCGACCAGGTGCGCATCACCGTTATCGCTACGGGCTTCTCCGACTCCAACGTCAACCGTCAGGACGAGCTCTTCGCTGCTCAGCAGTCCCAGAGCAAGGCCGCTGCTTCTGCCGAGCCGCAGCGCACCGCTCCGGCTGCCAGCCCCGCTCAGGCTGCCCCGACTCGCAACGTCGGTGGTACCGAGCTGCCCAACTTTGGCAACGACCAGTTTGAGCTTCCCGACTTCCTCAAGCGCGGCAGCTTCTAGTTCGTTTTTCTCAACGACCTGCATGGGGTGCGTCCGATTGGGCGCACCCCTTTTTGTTGTGTTTTGCCTTTGTAAACGAAAGCCTCCAATCTCCTTACGTTCCCTTTACGTTTGGTCCCTACCGCTGCGGGTATCCTTTTGATGAAGTATGGCAGCCGTATGACACGGACTGCTGCGGCGTCGCCGCGATACTTGTGTTATTAGGAGGCTTTAGTATGGCAGCACGTGCGGACAACGTTTCGCGTGTCGACCATGATGGAGTTACGTTGGTAGAGGGCGCGACGCACGATGTTCGCTTCGCTTTTACCGAACGCACCGGTGGCGTTTCCGAAGATGCGTACTCCTCACTCAATCTGGGCTCGCATGTTGGCGATGACCCCTTTGCCGTTCAAGAAAATCGCCGCCGCGCACTCGAGGCCATAGGGGCCGCTGAGTGCGAGCATAATCTGCTCGTCCCCAATCAAGTACATGGTGACCATGTCGTGACGGTGGCCTCGAATGGTGCCGATGATCTCGAGAACATTCGCGAGCAGATTGCCGAGGGCTGTGATGCCATCGTCTGCACGGCTCGTGAGGTACCCGTGATGCTCTGCTTTGCCGATTGCGTTCCCGTGGTGCTGGTGGCTCCCGGCGGCTTTGCCGTGGTGCACTCTGGCTGGAAGGGTACGATTGCGCGCATTTCCGCCAAGGCGTGCCAAGCGCTCTGCGAGGCGGCTGGCTGCAAGCCGGACGACATCTCTGCCTACATTGGGCCCCATATCCTGGGCGACGAGTACGAGGTGTCCCAAGAACTTATGGACCGCTTTGCCGCCGAGTTCGCGTGCATCGATGCTACCGCTTCCCGTATGCTCGATCTTTCCGCCGCCATTCGCGAGGCGCTTATGGACGCCGGCATCGATGCAAGCAGCATTGTGGACACCAAGCTTTCCACCGTTCGTCAGAACGACCGTTTTTATTCCTACCGCAACGAGGGCGGCACCTGCGGGCGCCATGCGGCGATCGGCGCGATGCTATGAGAAAGATCGCATCGGTCCTGAGCGCGGCAGTGCTCACACTCACGCTGTGTGCCTGCTCCTCGGGATCTTCCACATCTTCTATTACCGTGGCCGGCTCGACCACGTGCCTTCCCATTGCCGAGATCGCAGCCGAGGGCTTTAAGGAAGAGACCGGCATCGACGTGCTCGTCTCCGGCCTTGGCTCCTCTGCGGGTATCGAGGCCGTCAGCAACGGCACGGCCGACATCGCCAGTTCTTCTCGTGGCCTCAATGCTGATGAGCAGGACCTTGGCCTGACCCCGATCGTAATCGCGCACGACGGCATCGCAGTCATCGTGAACGACGACAACCCGGTCGATAATCTCTCGACCGAGCAGCTCCGCGATATTTACGCCGGCAAGATCACTAACTGGAAGGAAGTCGGTGGAGAGGACCTGAAGATTCAGGTTATCAACCGCGACGAGGCGTCCGGTACGCGCGAGGCTTTCCGTACCATCGTGATGGACGGCACGCCGTTCGATCGTCGCTCGGCCGTTCTTTCGGGTACGGGCCAGGTACGCGATGTCGTGTCCCGCTCGCGTGGCGCCATTGGCTACATCTCGCTGGGTTTTGTCGAGAGCCTCAACGCCAAGACCTCAGTTAAGGCCGTTTCGGTCAACCATGTCGAGGCATCCGAGAAGACGGTCGCAAGTGGCGGCTATCCCATCTCGCGTGACCTTTACTTCTTTGTGAAGGGTACGCCTTCGCAGCAGGCGCAGAACTACATTGACTATGTGACGTCCGAGAAGATGGACAAGCAGATTCGCGAGGCGGGCTTTATTCCCGTCACCAACGACGGAAAGGGGAGTGAGTAGCGTGGAAGCACAGGAAACCCCCCAGATTGAGCAGGAGGCTCAGGCGTCCAAAAAGCGTGAGTTGGCGTTGGTGTCGCGCAGTACCTATCTCAAGGAGAAGGCGTTGCAGTGGATCTTCTTTGCCTGCGCGTTCTTGGCGGTCGTCACCGTCATCCTGATTTTTGTCTTTACCACGTACTCGGCGCTGCCGGTCTTTACCGACATCGGTCTGGCGGACTTCTTTAGCTTTACGTGGGCGCCCTCTGAGGGCCACTACGGCATCATGTCGCTGCTGGCGGGCTCTGGTCTGGTGACGGTCGGTGCGCTCGCCATGGGCGTGCCCCTGGGTGTGGGTACGGCCGTGTATCTGGTCGAGATTGCGAGTAAGCGTGTGCGCAGGCTCATCAGTCCCGCCGTCGACCTGCTGGCGGGCATCCCCTCCATCATCTACGGTTTCTTTGGCATGGTCATCATCCGTCCGTTTATCGCGCAGCTGACCGGTGGCCTTGGCTTTGGCGCGCTGACGGCGTGGTTCGTGCTCGCCATCATGATCGTTCCGACCATCACGACGCTCACCATCGATGCCCTTAATTCCATTCCCATGGGCATTCGCGAGGCGTCCTATGCCATGGGTGCCACCAAGTGGCAGACCATTTACAAGGTCGTGCTGCCTGCAGCCAAGCTGGGCATTGTCGATGCAATTGTCCTGGGCATGGGACGTGCCATCGGCGAGACCATGGCGGTGCTCATGGTCGTGGGCAACGCTCCGGTCATTCCGGATAGCATCTCGAGCCCCATCTCGACGCTCACGAGCCAGATCGCGCTCGACATGAGCTATTCCTCGGGCCTGCACCGCTCGGCTCTGTTTGGCATGGGCGTGGTCCTGTTTATCATCTCCGCTGCACTGGTGGGCATCGTCCGTCTGATTTCCAAGAAGAGGGGGTAGGCTATGTCCGATTCCGTTGGCACGACGGTCGATACGACCTCGTCGCGCGAGCGCATCAAGCGTGCCCTTTCTCATGGCAAGAAGGGCCGCATCAATAAGGACCTGTCCAACAAGATTATGCTCGGCGTGTTTCGCGCCGCGGCCTATATCACCACCCTGGTGTTGCTTGCCATCATCGCCTACGTGGTCATCAACGGCCTGCCACATATCTCGCTCGACTTTATCTTCGGCTGGCCGCAGGGCGTAAACGCCGAAGGCGGCATTTGGCCCACGATCGTCTCGACTATCTACGTGACGGCACTCGCCATGCTCATCTGCACGCCGGTTGCCGTCTTGGCTGCGGTCTATCTGGCCGAATACGCCAAGCAGGGCAAGATTGTCGACATCATTCGCTATGCTGCCGATGCCCTGGCCTCGGTGCCCTCTATTGTTATGGGCCTCTTTGGCTACGCTTTGTTTGTCGAGGCCATGGGCCTGGGCCTTTCAATGGTTTCGGCCGCCCTGGCGCTGGCGCTTCTGATGCTGCCCATCGTCATGCGCACCACCGAGGAGGCAATCCGCGCCGTTCCACGCTATATCCGTTGGGGCGCATATGGCCTGGGCGCCACCAAGTGGCAGGTCGTCTCCAAGATCGTGCTTCCTTCTGCCTTTGGCCGCATCGCCACCGGCATCGTCCTTGCCATCGGCCGCGCCATCGGCGAGACCGCGGTGGTGCTCTATACCATGGGTCAGGCCATCAACCTGCCTATCTCGCCGCTCGATTCCGGTCGTCCCATGACCGTTCACCTTTATCTGCTTGCCAACGACGGCATCAACATGAACGCAGCCTACGG
The DNA here is from genome assembly GCA_965151385.1 of uncultured Collinsella sp. Taxonomy (GTDB): domain Bacteria; phylum Actinomycetota; class Coriobacteriia; order Coriobacteriales; family Coriobacteriaceae; genus Collinsella. Next base: position 42,853 of record CBCTZJ010000010.1, read on the forward strand.
CACTGCGCTTTTGTTGATGGCGATTATTCTGGCCTTCAACCTGTTTGCGCGTTATCTGTCGCGCAAGCGCCGCTAGTTAAGGAGTCCCATGTCCGTCTATCAGTCCGCTCCCACGCCGGAGCAAGCGGCCATCACGGCCAAGGATTTCAACTTTTGGTACGGTGACTTTCATGCGCTGACGGGGCTCGACCTCAACATCGCCAAAAACGCCATCACCTCGTTTATCGGTCCTTCGGGCTGCGGTAAATCGACGTTTTTGCGCTGCATCAACCGTATGAACGACCTTATCGAGGGCACTCGTGTCGAGGGTACCATGACGCTCGACGGCAACGATATCTATGCCGAGGGTGTCGACCCGGTCGACCTTCGCCGTCGCGTGGGCATGATCTTTCAGCAGCCCAACCCGTTTCCCAAATCCATCTACGAGAATGTCGCTTTTGGCCCTCGTCTGCAGGGTGTGACTAGCAAAAGCGACCTCGATGACATCGTGGAAGAATCGCTCAAGCGCGCCAACCTCTGGAAAGAGGTATCCAATCAGCTCAACAAGGATGGTTTGGCGCTCTCGGGCGGTCAGCAGCAGCGTCTGTGCATCGCGCGTGTGCTTGCGGTGCAGCCCGATGTCCTTCTGATGGACGAGCCCTGCTCCGCCATCGACCCCACGTCCGTCTCCAAGGTCGAGGATCTGATGGCCGAGCTGGCGCCCGAGATGACGATCATCATCGTCACGCATTCTATGCAGCAGGCCGCTCGTATTAGCGACTACACCGCATTTTTCTTGCAGGAAGTTGCCGGCGAGCCCGCCACGCTCATCGAGTATGGTCAAACCGACGCGATCTTCACCAGCCCGGTGGATTCGCGGACGGAAGACTATATCACCGGCCGCTTTGGCTGATCGGTGCGACTAGTCCCAAGCCGATCGGACCTGGTCCGGTGCGTATTCACTGTGCGGGCGGCATGACCGCACCCAACTGATTGGAGTGAACCATGCGCAAACTGTTTTCTCGTCAGCTCATCGAGGCCCGTCACGAGATGTTGAGCATCTACGAGGCCGTCGATCTTGCCCTTCACGACGCCGTGAAGGCCTATGTGACCGACGACCGCAAGCTCGCCACTAAGACCAAGAAGCGCACGCTTTCGATTGATGCTCGCTGCGCCAACTTGGAGGCCGTGTGCTACAACCTGATCGCTACGCAGTCGCCGGTCGCCTCCGACTTCCGTTTGCTGCAGACGATTATCTACGTCGACTTTAACCTGCAGCGCATGACCGATAAGGTTCGCCAGATCTGCCGCGCCACGCGTCACATGGTCAAGGCCGACATCTCGCTGCCTCAGGAGCTCGTCGGCACGGTTGAGGCCGAGGCCGAGGCCGTGTACCAGGTGCTGGGCTCGTCGCTGTCCGCGCTCGTCACCAACGACATGTCCATCATCTGCAACCTGGCCGTTGAGGATGAGCCGGTACATGCGGCGTACGAGAAGTTCTTCCGTACCTTTAACCGCATGGACACCGGCGATTTTATGGACGACGACAGCAACTATGACGACCTGCGCCGTGCCATCATGGTTTCGCGCTAACTCGATCGCATTGCCTCGATTTCCATCGATGCCGCCTGCCGTCTGACCTTCCTTTTGACCGGACAGCGTATGACTGCCGGCGATATCGCCTGTACGGATGAGGACGAGCTCGAGAGCATGCGCGTGCCTTCGGGCGAGGGCGTCATTATGAGGCCCGCCGTGGATGCACGCTTTGTTGCCAAGGTGCCCGCTAACGAGGTGAGCGAGGGTCTTCGCTACCTGTTGGATCATCTTGAGGACGAGGATGATGCCGAGGACGACGAGGAGTAGGGTACCCCGTTCGTTGAGAGATTGTAAATACCTAAGGGAGCGCGGCCTTGCGGATGCGGGGCTGCGCTCTTGCGTTAGCATGGGACTACTTGTTGTGCTGTTAGCGGAGGCGATTGGCAATGGATAACTATTTGAATGTAATGCGCGCTCGCCGCGAGCAGATACTCGAGCGTTTCTATGCCGCGCTCGATCGCGCCGGGAGGCCCCGTGATGCCGCGCGTTTGATTGCCGTGTCCAAGACCGTCGGCGTCGATGAGACCATCGCGGCCATCCAGGTGGGATATCGCCATTTTGCCGAGAACCGCCCGCAAGAGCTCGTCCGCAAACTTGCAGGTCTGGCGGATCATCCGGAGCTGCCCGAGGTGCGCTTCGACATGATTGGCAACCTTCAGACCAACAAGATCAACGCGGTGTTGGGCTCGGCCGAGCTGATTCATTCGGTGGGGTCGCTTCATTTGGCGCAGGCGATCTCGAGCCGTGCCATTCGCAAGATCGAAGCTGGCGAGCTCGCCGCCCCCCAGCAGGTGCTGATCGAGGTTAACGTAAGCGGCGAGGAGTCCAAGGGCGGTTTTTCGCCCGATGAGATTCGTGGCGCTGCCGGCGAGCTTGCGGAACTTGAGGGAATTTGTGTGCAGGGCCTTATGACTATGGCCCCTCGGGGGAACAAGGATGTGGCGCGTCGCACCTTTGCCGGGCTGCGAGAGCTGAGGGATGAGTTGGAGGCGGCGCATCCCGATCTGAGGCTGCCCGAGCTTTCTTGCGGCATGAGCGAGGACTTTGAGCCTGCCCTTGAGGAGGGCTCTACGCTCGTTCGCCTGGGCAGGGTAGTATTTAGCCCGGAGTTTGCAGTAAAATAGGGCTCTGAAGTGCGCACTGGTTTACAGAGCGCCTGCACTAAACCGTGAGAGGACACAACCATGGGCTTCCTTGACGAGATTAAAAATAAGATGCACCTGGGCGGCCAGCAGGGTTACGACCAGAGCTATGACCAGGATGACGACTACGGCTACGATGACGGCTACGATGATGGCTATCAGAACAACGGCTACAGCGGTACCTCGGGCGAGGGCTTCTATACCCAGGACGAGCCGAGTAACGGCCTGCTGGGCCAAACGCGCCGCGGTGAGGCCGAGTCGGTCGCCGTGTATACGCGCTCCGGCCAGCTGGTCGGCGATGACTCGCGTCATGCAACGACGTACAATCCGCCGTCGCGTTCTCAGGATAGTGCCGCAGGCGGCTATCGCCCCGGCGCTTACGACACGCCGTCGAGTTATGCCGAGAGCGCCCGCGCTCGTGCCGCGGTACCTGCGCCCGCTTCTGCGCCGAGCGACGCCTCGGCCTATGCAAACAACATCATTAACGCCACGCCGCAGCTGCCTGCCTATGTCCTGCGCCCTGAGAGCTATGACGATGTCGAGACCGTTGTCCGCCGCGTGCGCACCAAGCAGCCCGTTGCGCTGATTTTTGTTGGCGTTCGCACCGAGGTCGCCAAGCGTGTCCTGGACTTTAGCTATGGTTTTGCCTGCGGCCTGGGCGCTACGGTCAAAGAGGTGGGCGATCGCGTGTTTATGGTGCTGCCCGCCGGCTGCGAGGTCAAGGATTCGGACCTCAAGAAGCTGCGCGCCGACGGCTACCTTAAGTAAACCCAAGACGAGGAGATTCTCATCAACATCTACACCATTGTCCAGCTGGTCAACACGCTGTTCAACTTCTACTCCACACTTATTGTGGTCTATTGCTTTATGACGTGGATTCCCATGAAGCAGGGCGGCCTGCTGCAGGATATCGCCGCGGTGCTCGATAGCGTCTGCGGTCCGTGGCTCAACCTGTTTCGTCGGTTTATTCCGCCGATGGGCGGCGTTGATTTTTCGCCGGTCGTTGCGATTATTGCGTTGCAGTTGGTGCAGAGGCTGATTCTGCAGCTTCTTATAGGTATACTCGTATAGTACTGGCTCAGTAACTTACGTCGGGCGCCCGGCGCCAAGGCGATGATAAAGGAGAACTTGTTATGGCTATTACCCCTGCTGACATCCAGGCTCAGACTTTCTCTGAGGCCAAGCGCGGCTATGATCCCGCCGAGGTCGACGTCTTTTTGGAGACGCTGTCCTCCGAGGTTGACGCTATGCTTGCCAAGATTGTCGATCTTAAGGGTCGTCTGACTGCCACCGAGCAGCAGCTTGCCGACACGCAGGCCCAGCTTGCCCAGGCTCAGGACGCTGCCGCTCAGGCCGTTCCCGCCGCTCCTGTGGCCGCTCCCGCACCCGACTTCTCCGCTCAGGAGCGCCAGATCTCCGCTGCGCTGATTGCTGCCCAGCAGACCGCCGAGGGCATCGTCAACGATGCCAACGAGAACGCTGAGCGCATCCGCAACGAAGCCGACGCCAAGGCCCGCGAGGTCATCCGTCAGGCCCTGACCGAGAAGCAGGCCGAGCTCGAGGAGATCGACCGTCTGAAGGCTTCCCGTGAGGAGTTCAAAGCCGAGTACCTCAAGCTCATCCAGCACTTCATGGACGATGCGCAGAATTCCTTCCCGTCCGACCTTATGGCCTCCACGCCGGTCGGTTCTGCGGCTTCTCCTGCAGTGACCGTTCCCGCCGCCGAGCCGCTGCCTGTCGCTGATCCGGTTGTCCCCGTGGCTGACCCCTTCGCCCCGATCGACAACTTTGCCGCCGACGACCTGGACTAGCGCCAGAGCTACAATCTCGTGTCCTTAAGAGGAGCTCGCACCTGCGGGCTCCTTTTTTGTGGCTGCATACGGGTTGGGAAACAAAACGCCGAGCTCTGCGTACGATAGGGCAGAACTCGGCGAAAGGGTGCGCGGTAAAAGGTAGATTTTAGGGCATGTGCCAAAAACTACTTGAGGAGGAAGTCGGAGAGGGGAATGGTGCGGGCATCGCGATGCTCGGGATCGGCGATGTGGTCGGCAGGATAGCCGCAGACGAGCATGTGATAGGGATAGACGCCCTCGGGCAGGTTGAACCGCTCTCGGGCTAGCTCGGGCTTAAAATGGCATACCCAACACGTTCCCAGACCCTGCTCCTCGGCCTCCATCATCATTTGATCGCAAACAATCGAGGTGTCGATAGCGCTGGAGTTCATCTGGTCATAGGGGCGAACCCAAGCGTCGTCGGTAACGCTGCAAATGAGGAAGATGAGCGGAGCGCCAAAGATGGACCCATCACGAGCAAACCGAGGCTGACAAGCAGCCGCCTTCTCCAAAAGCTCGGGCGTATCTAACACCATCACACGGGTTGGATGATTATTACAAGCAGAAGGAGCAATACGCCCAGCCTCAACAATGGCATCCACCACAGCCTGCTCCACAGAACGATCCTCAAACAAACGACAAGAATACCGACCCCGAGCCAGATCCAAATAGCCCATAACCAAACCCTCCAAAGCTAATAAAACAACCCAAAACTAAGCAAAAGGGTACCCAAAGCAACATTCAGCCAAACGTTTAAGGCGGTCCCAAAGTTTCCAATCGGGCCCCAAGGCCCTGCCAACAAAAGCCCCATCGCTTTCAAAGTATCAGCCAAAGTTCCCAATGGTGGTACGTAAGGCGAAGGGCCGGCACCTGTTTACTTTCGAACGACTCTGCCACGCAGCCGGAGTGAGAAAGCAAACAGGTGCCGGCCCTTCGCCGCCGGGACACGTACCCCCAATTAACTGTTCTTCATGACAATCGAATCCACGACATCAGCCACATTCTCGCAGCAGTCGGCGCAGTACTCCAGGAAAGCGTAGACGTCACGCCAGGCGATGACCTCGAGCGGGTCCTTGCCATTGACGTGCAGGTTGCGCATGGCGTTGATGTAGAGCTCATCGGCCTCGGACTCAATGGTGTTGATCTGGATGACCAGCTCGCGCAGGGTCTTGGACTTGCGGTAATTAGGCAGCTCGACCATAAGGTCCTTCATGGCGCGGCAGGCGTCGGTCACCTTGTGGGCGATGACAATGGCATCGGGGTGGATGCTCTGGATGTTGGTGAAGTAGACGCGCTGCACGACGCCCTCGATACGGTCAAGCACAGTGTCGAGCGAGCAGCTCATCAGGTCCAGATCCTCGCGCTCAAGCGGGGTGATAAAGGCAGTGAGCAGGGCATCCTCGAGCTCATGGTGCTTCTTGTCGGCCGCATGCTCAATCGCATGCATCTCTTCGAGCATGCCGTGGATCTGCGCGGGATCAAAGTTCTCAAAAATCTTGATGAGCAACTCTGCGGCCTGGACAGCAAGGTCGGCGCAGGCGACGTAGTTGTCAAAGTAGAACGAATCGGGTTTCTTTGCCATGAGTGGGTCCTTTCGAGGCGAAGACGGGTGGGCGAGGTATTGCGGTCCGGATGGCCGTTCGGTTTGACTAGATGAACATCATGAACAGCTTGGCCATGACAAAGCTGATGAGTCCGCAGGCGGGGAAGGTGAAGAACCAGGTGAACATCATGTCCTTGACGACACCGAAGTTGATCGCCGAGAGGCGCTTGACGGCACCGACACCCATAATGGCGCAGGTCTTGATGTGCGTGGAGGACACGGGGATGCCGGTGAGCGTGGCAAGCAGCAGGTTTGCGGCGCCCGCCAGGTCGGCGGAGAAGCCCTGGTACTTTTCGAGCTTGACCATGCTCTGACCGACAGACTTGATGATGCGCTCGCCGCCCACGCTGGTGCCGATGCCCATGGTGGCCGAGCACAGCAGCATGATCCAGATGGGGATGCCGGCGTCGCCGACGCTCGTCTGTCCGCTGGCAAAGGCGACACCTAAAAAGAGCACGCCGATAAACTTTTGTCCATCTTGCGCGCCGTGCATAAAGCTCATGGCCGCGGCACTTGCGATCTGAGCATATTTAAAGAAGACATTGGCACGTCGCCTGTTGGCGGCGGCGAAAAGAATCGAGACGAGCTTGCACAGGACCCAGCCCATGACAAAGCCCAGGCCGATGGAGAGCGCCAGGCCGTAGATGACCTTCATCCACTCGTGGACGTTGACGCTGCTCGCGCCGCCGAGGGCGATAGCGGCACCGGTCAGGCCGGCGATAAGGCTGTGGCTTTGCGAGGTGGGGATGCCAAAACGCGACGCTGTGGCGCCGTAGACGACGATGGAGAACAGTGCTGCGCAGAGGCACGCGAGCGCCATGGTGCTGTTTCCGCCAAAGTCGACGATATGTGAGATGGTGTTGGCGACGCTCGCGTTAAAGTGCGTCATGATGAGCACGCCGAGGAAGTTGAATGCGGCGCTCATGAGAATGGCGGCGCGGGCGGGCATGCAGCGCGTAGTGACACAGGTCGCGATGGCGTTGGGCGCGTCGGTCCATCCATTGACGAAGATGGCGCCGAGCGCGAGGATCACGGTGACGGCAAGGACTGGGTTCGACACAATTTGGCCGAGGAAGGCTGAGAACGTTACGTCCATATATGGGCTTTCTCGAAGTTTGCAGGCACGTTACAAAAACATGATAAATCGTATCACCTCCTGCGGGTTTCTTTACCGAGTTCTGATGGGAGAAGTGAATTTTTTGGCACTAACATTGAATATTTGCCCTGTTGACCGCGGGTGTTCTTTTTGCTAGCACGCCATGAGGACACGTGCGCGCCCCAACATCCCAAAACCACAGCCTGTTCGCTTTACAATATGCAAACATGCGTTCGATAATAGGAGGCATGGAATATCGACAGACAGATGGTAAAACTCGACGCGTGCACAAGCAGTATGTGGACGTCGTGGCCCGCATCCTCGCGGGCGGACAAGTCGTGCCGGTTACCGTCTGCTGGGTCGACGGTCGCTGTTTTACGATCGACGAGATTGTCTCATCCACCGGTTTTGGCCTAACGGTTCACGGCATTCGTACGGCAACCTATAAGGTTCGTTTTGGTGGGCATGCGACCGAACTGTATCTGGAAGAACAGGCGCGCGAGCGACCGGATGGCTCGCAGGCCCATCTGATGCGTTGGTGGGTGTGGGCATTCGACCGTACGCTCGAGAGCGGGCGCCGCAGGTAAGAGCGCGCGGCATTCGGGTACAATGGCAGGAATCTTGTCACCTACGGCGCTGTCGCGGCGCTTTTGAAAGGACGATATTATGAACGATATCCAGGGTTATCAGAACGGCCCCATTGAGACCGGCGCAAGCCGTGCCAAGGAGATGTCGCCGCGTGCGTACAACCTTGCCATGTCTGCCCTGATCTTTTTGGGCTTTTGCGCCATGGGTGCCGGTGCTTACTTTACGAGCACCATGGCGTTTGCCCGCATGATGATGAGCGGCGCCGCCTTGCCGCTGGTCTTTGGCTCGTTTATTTTGACCATCGTCGGCATGGTCATGATGTCGGCCGCCGCGGGCAAGCAGTCTGTGGGTCTGTCCCTTGTGGGCTACGTAATCTTTGCGAGTACCTTTGGCCTGACCGCGTCGTTTGGCCTTGCCAATTACGACCTGCCCACCATCAACACTGCCTTTATCGCCACGGCCGCCATCACCTTTGTCTTTGGTGCGCTGGGCGTGACCTTCCCCAAGTTCTTCCAGCGTGTGTACGGCATTGGTTTTGGCATCCTGCTTGCCACGATTCTGGTCGAGATCGTGCTGATGTTTATGGGCGTCTCGCAGTCCATCACCGACCTGATCGTGATCGTGGTGTTCGCCGGCTTTATTGGCTACGACACCTATGTGGCCACGACGGTGCCGCCCACGCTGCCCAACGCCGTGCTCATGGCATCCACCCTGTTCGTGGACATCATCAACGTGTTCCTGCGCATCCTGAACATCCTTGGTCGTCGCGACTAGTGCCAAATTGCAGCGGTGCTTGCGCACGTGTAAATCGATGCGGAAGGCGGTCCTTCGGGGCCGTCTTTTTTGTGCGTGGCGGGGTATCATGGATGGAAAAGCCGATAGCGGCAGAGACCGAGAAAGGTGACCACTTATGGCAGACGTCGACAACAGGAACCGTAACCGCAGACCCAATCGCGCAGGGCAGCCCAATCCCAAGCGCGAGGCCCGTGCCAAGGCCGCCGAGCGTCACGTGGCGACTGTGTCCGAAGCGTGCGCCAAGGATATCGAGCGCTCGCTTGCAGGCGTGCGCGAGTTCGACGGTATGCCTGCCGGCTTTGTCGCGGCGATGAAGGCCAAGGCCCAAGCGGCTGCGGCTGCCGAGGAACAGGTTGCCGAGGAGTCTGAGGCCGCCGAGGAGCCCGAGGTCGAGACCGCTGAGATTGCATCCGCCGAGACCGAGGTTGCGGCCGAGCCTGCACCCGCCGAGGAGGCCACGGAGGCCGAGTCCGCGCCTGCCGCCGAAAAGCCCGCTCCGGTCCTGCCCGAGGTCACCGTGCTCGACGCCTCTGCCACGCAGGCCATTCTGGATAACGGCCGAGGCTACGCGCAGTTCTGTGACATGGCCGTGCTTGCCTTTGCCTCGTTCACCAACCCGGGCGGTGGCTACATCCAGGGCTATCTGGGCCAGGAGGCCACGCTCTGTGCCGATTCGTACCTGTACAACGTGCTCGATAAGCAGCGCAAATGGTACGGCGAGAACCGTCGTCGCAACATCAACTGCGAGCTTTACCGCAACCGTGCGCTGGTGGTGCCTGCGGTGCGCTTCGACCGCAATCACGTACATGCATATGCTGACGTGATCGTTGCCGCCGCGCCCAACGCCAAGCGCGCTCGCCAGGAGTATCGCGTGGGTGACGATGCCTTGCTGGATGCCCTGCGCGATCGCATCCGCTTTGTGCTTGCCATCTGCGATGAGCTGGGTCGCGAGAAGCTCGTGCTGGGCGCTTGGGGCTGCGACAACAACGGCTTTGACGCCGAGGCCGTGGCTGAGCTCTTCCGCAAGGAGCTTGCGTCGGGCGACTTCAAGGTCAAGCAGGTGTTTTTTGCCGTGCCCTCTACGCGCTGGGATGAGGACTTCGCCAAGTTTGAGCACGTGTTGGCAAGCTTCCCCGAGTGTAACGAGGAGTCCTATGCTCAGGTGGCCGCCCGCGCCGCGGCCGCCCGTGCCGCCGAGCAGGCTCAGGCCGCTGCTGAGGACGATGAGGATGACGACGACTGGCGCAAATACCTGTAATCGGTATGTGCTGACAGATAGGTCGATCCGGCAGGAGAGACTGCTCCCGCCGGCTTTTTACTAGAGGAAGGGCTTACGATGAAAAACGTTCTGTGCTTTGGCGACAGCAATACCTATGGCTATGATCCGGCGGGCATGCGCGACGGCACCGCGGTGCGCTATGCGCACGATGTGCGCTGGTGCGGCGTGGCCCAGCGCGACCTGGGCGAGGGCTGGCACGTGATTGAGGAAGGCCTAAACGGCCGCACGACGGTGCGCGACGACATGTGCCATCTGGACACCAATCTCAACGGCATCCGCGCGTTGCCGATGCTGCTCGAGTCCCATAAGCCGCTGGACGCGATCGTGATTATGCTGGGCACCAACGACTGCAAGACGGTCTTTAGCGTGGGGGCTGCCGATATCGCTGACGGTGCCATGGCGCTGATTCGCACCGTCCGCGCGTTTCCGTGGACCGACGCTGCGCCTTGTCCGCGCATTCTGCTGATGGCTCCTATCAAGATCAAGCCGCAGATCGCCGATGTGTATATGACCGACTTTGACGAGCACTCCGTCGAGGCCTCGGAGCATTTTGCCGAATACTATGCGTATGTTGCCGAACAGTTTGGCTGCGACTTTTTGAATGCCGCCGATTTTGCCGAGCCGGGCGATATCGATTATCTGCACATGATGCCGGAAAGCCACGAGAGCCTCGGCCATGCCGTGGCAGCCAAGCTCAAAGAGATGCTCGGAGAGTAGTACGGCCCAAAGCAGTACAAAAGTTCCCCTTGCGGTGGCTTGTTTCGTTGGTTTGTCTTGATCTGTAACAGCTGTAAGGCCGAAAACGGGCTAGATGTTACAGATTGAGATTATTTAGGTCGATATCGGTCGTTTGTCTCGATCTGTAACATCTAGGGTCGATTTTGCCGAGTTACTGTTACAGATCGAGATTTTCTTCTCAGCGGAATTTGAATGTCTCAATCTGTAACAGGTGGGCCGAAAAATGGACTCTAACTGTTACAGATCGAGATGTTTGTGGGAACCGCCACAAAGGTGCCTGTCCCCTTTGCGGTGGTTTTGGGCTGCGAATCTTAGTATTGCCACATGTGGTTGACGGGGCCGGAGCCTTTGCCCATGTCAAAGCCAGCGGCGAGAGCACCCGTTAGGTAGGCCTTGCCGGCGTTGACGGCATCGGCAAGATCCATGCCCTGGGCCAGCGCGCAGGCGATGGCGGACGAAAGCGTACAGCCAGTACCGTGCGTGTTGCCGGTCTCGATGCGCTTGTGGCGGAACCACGTGGTGAGCGGATCGCCCAGATGGTTGCCCTCGTCATCGAGCGGCGCGGGCTCTGCTAGCACATCGTTGGCCTCGTTGACAAAATGCCCGCCCTTAACGAGAGACGCGCAGCCAAAGCGACGGGTGAGAAGCATGGCGGCATTTTGCTGCGTGCGCTCGGAATCGACCTCATAATCGAGCAGCGCCATGGCCTCGGGAATGTTGGGCGTGATAACGGTCGCCAGCGGGAACAGGCGGCGGGTGAGTGCCTCAGCGGCATCCTCGGCAATGAGGCGAGCACCCGAGGTGGCGACCATGACGGGGTCGACGACGATATTTTGTGCGTCCCAGGCGCTTAAGCGGTCGGCGATAACCTCGATAATCTCGGCAGAGGAAACCATGCCGATCTTGACGGCGCTGGGTCGAATATCGTCAAAAACGGCATCGATCTGCGCCGCGACAATATCCGGAGAGATGTTCTGCACGGCGGTAACGCCCAGTGTGTTTTGCGCTGTGATGGCAGTGATGGCCGTCTCGGCATACAGGCGGTGCGCCGTGATGGTCTTGATGTCGGCCTGAATGCCGGCGCCACCGCTGGAATCGGATCCCGCGATGGATAGAACGGCAGGTACCTTGCTGCGATCCATGTTCGCTCCCTTGTCTGGTCGGATTCAAATGGGTCTTTTACCCCGCATTATAAAGAGGCCCAGGCCGGCGATATGCCGAACCCGGGCGCGAGATGCAATTTTTACGCAAATGCAAGCAAATGTTCACAGGTTAACAATTGGCAGGTGCTGCGGCGAGCCCATAGGCGATCGCGGCGATAAGGCTAGTCCTCCATGCCGAGATCGATCGTCGTACCCTCGAACACCTTGTTGACGGTGCGGACGGCGCACATCTTGCCGCACATGGTGCAGGTGCCCTCGGTGGCAGCGGGGGATTCCTCGTAGCGCTTCTTACCGGTGACCGGGTCGAGAGCGCACTTCCACATGGCGTCCCAGTCGAGCTTGCGGCGTGCCTGGCCCATCTTGTCGTCCATGTCGCGGGCGTGGGGCACCTTTTTGGCGATGTCGGCGGCGTGTGCGGCGATCTTGGTGGCCATGAGGCCGTCGAGCACGTCCTGGGCGTTGGGCAGGCACAGGTGCTCGGCCGGCGTCACGTAGCACAGGAAGTCGGCTCCGGAGCTGGCGGAGATGGCGCCGCCGATGGCGGCGGTGATGTGGTCGTAGCCCACTCCGATATCGGTCACCAGCGGCCCGAGCACATAGAACGGGGCGTTGTGGCACAGGCGCTTCTGCAGTTTCATATTGGCGGCGATCTCGTCGAGCGCCATGTGACCCGGACCCTCGACCATGACCTGGACGCCGGCGGCCCAAGCGCGCTTGCACAGCTTGCCCAGCTCGATCATCTCGGCGGTCTCGGTGGCGTCGTTGGAGTCGTAGAGGCAGCCCGGGCGGCAGGAGTCGCCGAGCGAAATCGTCACGTCGTACTCGTGGCAGATTTCGAGCAGCTCGTCAAAGTACTCGTAGAAGGGGTTTTCGTTGCCGGTGACCTCCATCCAGCCAAACAGCAGCGAGCCGCCACGGCTGACGATGTTCATGAGACGGCCGGTCTCTTTAAAGGTCTTGGTGACCGACTTGTTGATGCCGCAGTGGATGGTCATAAAGTCCACGCCGTCCTCGGCGTGCGCGCGCACGACTTCGAACAGGTCGTCCTTGGTGAGCTTGACCAGCGGCTTTTCCATGTAGCCGATGGCGTCGTACATGGGGACGGTGCCCACCATGAGCGGTGTCTCGTCGATGAGCTGCTGGCGGAACTGGCGCGTCTTGCCCGAGTTGGAGAGGTCCATGATGGCGTCGGCGCCGTAGTCCTCGGCAATCTTGACCTTCTTCCATTCCTCGGCGGCATCGGCCTTGTCGCCCGAGATGCCCAGGTTGACATTGACCTTGGTGGACAGGCCCTCACCGACACCAAAGGCGCGCATGCCCTTTTTGATATGCACGATGTTGGCGGGGATGGCGATGCGGCCGTCGGCCACGCGCTCGCGGATGTACTCGGGGTCGCGATGCTCGCGCTCGGCGACCTCCTTCATCTGCGGTGTGATCTGCCCGGCGCGGGCGAAGTCGATTTGCGTGACGAGCGTGGGCTCGGTTTGTGTGCTCATTGGCACGGCTCCCTTCGTTGGCATTACCCATATCAGGTTTGCGGGTCAGGGCGGGCGCGCCCAGTCTCAGCCTGCCGTCTTGTCCTGCAAGCTCCCCGTTTATGTGGTGGGCTCAAGTATAGCTCGAATGGGTACGATTGACGCGATGAGCATGCCCGTGGGGAGGCGAACATGAAAGACAAGCATCTGTATCGGGAGACGCAGTGGGACGTGTCGGCCGAGGAGGGCCGTGCGCACCATGGCCTTGTCGCGATTGGTTTTGCGGTGCTTGCCGTGCTGGTGATTGCCGTTTGTATCTGGACGTTTGGTGGTCGCGGCGGCACTGCCTGGGAGTTTGAGGCCGATGATAGCCTACCGATTATGACGGTGAGGAGTACTGGCGGTAATGCCAATACGCTCGCCATTCCGGGCGATTATTGGTACCCGCGCGATGAGTTTGTGCAGTTGCAGCTGAGTGGTGGGTCCATTCCAGGCGAAGAAATCGAACGCGTGACGTTTGACGCGGCGCTCAAAACGCTGACGGTGAAGCTCAAAGATCAAGGAGATGTGCCCACGACCATGGATATCGCCCTGACGGAATGGCGCCTGGAGCCCCCGTCGGGCGTCAAGGCGTCCGATGTGGAGCATGTCAAGATTACCTATCAGGACGGCTCGACAAGCGAGATTGCCAAGGCAGACGGCTTGGCGGAATAGCGGGATGTTCACCGAATATCATGAAAGCATGCCGAGGTGGAGTTCGGCGCTGGCGACAGGCATTTAGAATGCCTGCTCGTTGATGAAGACCAGGCTATCTGGGGACGAGAGCTCGGGGACATAGCGGTAGCCAAGGTTGAACTCGGTAAGACCGGCGGCGTCCTCGACCTTGTTTTCCGCCATCCAGCGGACCATCGAACCGCGTGCCTTTTTGCTGGCGGTCGATCGTTGGATGGGCTTATCGTTGCGGACGCCTTCGCCAAAAAAGCAGGTGATAACCGTTGTATCCTGTGCAGCATGGGGCAGGACAGCTTTGGCGTATTCCACGCTGGCAAGGTTGACGATAGTGGTGTCGGAACCGGCCGGCGCAATTACCTGCGCAAGTCGATTCCCCCAGAAGGCATAGAGGTCGCGAGCGCCGTCGACGGCGAGCTTCGCCCCCATTTCGAGCCGATAGGGAGACACGCCGTGGAAGGGGCGCACGCATCCGTAGAGTCCCGAGAGGATCCAGAGATGGTTTTGCAGCCAGTCGAGCTGCGCGGCATCCATCACCTCGGGTGCCATGCTCTGGTATTGAATGCCGTGATAGGACATGACGGCGGGGGAGATTCGACGCGCGATATCGGGATCTGCGAGGTCGGTATCGCTCAGGACGGGCATAAATTCGTGAAGCGTATCCAGACACGTTGTGAGCAGCCTGTCGCTCACGTTCCACAGCGCCTGCAGGCCGGCGCTGCCTTCATTCCGCTCGATATCTAGCAGTGCGCGGTGGAGGCGAGCCGTCTCGCGCACAAAGGGTGGAATGCCCAGGACTTCAAAAGCATCTTGGGCCGCGCGCATTTGCTTGGCGGGCGAAATGATGACCTGCAACACGGATTCTCCTCTGCCAAAAAAGAAGTTGCGGTGGAATAGTTCTTGTTCGACCTGTCTAAAGGGCTATTTAGGAACTATTTCACCGCAACTGATGAGGGACTGGTTAGGCGCGCTCGAGGAAAGCTTTGTAGCCGCGGTAGGCCTCGTAGATGTCGGCCTTGTTGGCGACTTCCCACAGGGCGTGCATGGACAGGACGGCAACACCGGAGTCGATGACGTTCATGCCGTACTTGGCCATGATGTAGGCGATGGTGCCGCCGCCGCCCGCGTTGACACGGCCGAGCTCGCAGGTCTGGAAGTCCACGCCGGCCTCGTCCATGATGTCGCGGACGAGGGCCACGTACTCGGCGTCGGCGTCGTTTGAACCGCCCTTGCCGCGGCTGCCCGTGTACTTGTTAAAGCACAGGCCACGACCCATAAAGGCGGCGTTCTTGGTTTCGAACTTGCCGGCATAGCCCGGGTCGAAGCCAGCAGACACGTCAGAGGAGAGCATACGACTATGGGCGAGTGCACGGCGAAGGGCCAGCGGGCTGTCCTTGCCGGCAAGCGTCATAATCTCGGCGACGGTGTTCTCGAAGAAGCGGCTCGTCATGCCGGTGGCGCCTACGGAGCCAATCTCCTCCTTGTCGACGATGAGCGTGATGCTCGTGCGCTCCACGTTGGCCACATTGATCTGGGCGAGCATGGAGGGGTAGGCGCAGACGCGGTCGTCGTGGCCATAGCCCAAAATCATGGAGCGGTCGAGGCCCATGTCGCGGGCGGGACCGGCGGGCACGACCTCGATCTCGGCGGAGAGGAAGTCCTCCTCCTCGACGTCGTACTGCTCCTTGAGGATGTCCAGGAACATCTGCTTGACGGGCTCCTTGGGGGCGTCCTTGTCGTCCTCGTCGAACTTGACAGGGCGGCCGCCCACGATCACGTCGAGGATCTCGGCGTCGACGGCGTCCTTGGCGGGCTTGGACATCTGCTCGCTCGAGAGGTGGATCAGCAGGTCGGAGATGGTAAAGACCGGGTCGTCCGCCTTGTCGCCGATGTTGATGTCGACGGTGGTGCCGTCCTTTTTGCAGATGACGCCCACGAGTGCGAGCGGGGAGGCCACCCAGTGGTAGCTCTTGACGCCGCCGTAGTAGTGCGTGTCGAGGTAGGCCATGTCGCCGGCCTCGAAGGCGGGGTTTTGCTTGAGGTCCAGGCGCGGCGAGTCCACGTGGGCGCCCAGGATGTTAAAGCCCTGCTCGAGCGGGGCGGTGCCCAGGTTGACGAGCATGAGGTCCTTGCCGTGATTGGCGGCGTACACCTTGTCGCCGGCCTTGAGCGCGCGGCCCTCGGCGATCACGGTCTCCAGGTCGACGTAGCCCGCCTCCTCGGCCATCTTGATGCCGGTCTTGACGCACAGGCGCTCGGTCTTGTTCTCGCTCAAAAACTGCTTGTAGCCGCGGCAAAGCTCCTCGAGCTCCTCGATTTGCTGTGGCGTGTACTTTTTCCATGCGCAGGGACGCTCCATGACGCAGGCTCCTTTCGGATCGATCGTGCTGGTTGATGTACCGTGAGCCATCGTATCACGCGCAGGCTCACGGTGGCGGGGGAGCTTGATGTGAGGTGGCCGCGGGGCGGGGAGCGTGTAAACTGGAGTGAGCAAACCGTGCCCAGCCCAAAGCGAGGTAGTTAATATGTCTGACAAGCGCCGCACCTTTGCCGTTATCGACGGCAACTCGCTCATGCACCGCGCCTTCCACGCCGTGCCGCCCACCATGAATGCGCCGGACGGTCGCCCCACCAACGCGATCTTTGGCTTTCTGAACATGTTTCTCAAGATGATCGATGCCTTTAACCCCGACGGTGTGGTCGTGGCGTTTGATAAGGGCAAGCCGCGCGTGCGCATGGAGATGCTGCCGCAGTACAAGGCGCAGCGCCCGCCCATGGACCCCGATCTGCACGCACAGTTTCCGATGATCAAGGAGCTGCTCGGTGCGCTCAACGTGCCGATTCTGCAGTCCGAGGGCTGGGAAGGCGACGATATCCTGGGCACCATGGCCCGCCTGGGTGAGGAGGCCGGCTGCGACATGCTGCTGGTGACCGGCGACCGCGACATGTATCAGCTTGTGACCGAGCACGTCAACGTGGTCTCGACCCGCAAGGGCCTGTCCGACGTGGCCATCATGACGCCCGAGAGCGTGGACGATCTGTATCACGGCATCACGCCGGCGCTCGTGCCCGATTTTTACGGCCTGAAGGGCGACACGTCCGATAACATCCCCGGTGTGCCGGGCATCGGCCCCAAAAAGGCGAGCGCGCTCATCGCGCAGTACGGCAGCTTGGACGAGGTCATCGCGCATGCTGACGAGGTCAAGGGCAAGATGGGCGAAAACCTGCGCGCACACATCGACGACGCGCTGTTGAGCCGTAAGGTGGCGACCATTCGCACCGATGCGCCCGTCGAGCTCAACTTTGACGAAACGTCCTTCCCGGCGTTTTCTGCCGACGAAGTCTCCGCGGCGCTGGGCACGCTCGGCATTACGGCCATGCAGAATCGCTTCCTGGCGCTGATCGGTGGCGAGGGTGGGGCTGCGGCCGCTGCCGGCGCGTTCGAGATGCCCGCGGTTTCGCGCGCTGCCGCCGGCGATGCCGAGGCGCTCACTGCCGCCGCTGCCGAGATCGCTCGCTCGATGGAGGCGGACGAATGGATCGCCGCCGTGGTGGACGATGACAAGGAGGAGGGCGCGCTTTTTGGCCTGACGCGCACGCTGTGGCTGGCGACGTCCAAGGGGCTGCTTGCGCTTGAGGAGGGCGAAGGCGGTACCACTGCCGCGGTCGATGGCTTCAACTTCGCCCATGGCGTGATCGCCGGCGTGCTTGCGCGCCTGTTTATGGAGGGCCGCGTGGCGAGCCCGGATATGAAAGCACTGCTGCATGAGCTTTCGCCCATCGACTCTTCCGAGCCCGAGCTCATGGATCCGCTGGCAGTCGATTCCACGCGCATCTTCGATACCGTGGTTGCCGCCTACCTGTTGGATTCCGACCGCTCCGAGTTTGACGAGGCGTATCTGGCCGATACCTATCTGCAGATGGCGCTGCCTGCGGTGCGCGGTGCGGAGGGTGCTGGCGAGGATGCTCCTGCGCCCGCCGCTCGCACGGCGGCCTTGACGCTGGCACTGGTCGCACCACTGCGCGACCGCATGGCACGCGAGAACGCCGCCAACGTGTTCGATGGCATCGAGATGCCGCTCGTTCCGGTACTTGCCAAGATGGAGCGCGCGGGCATGCTCGTGGACCCCGACCGCCTGCACAGTCTGTCCGAGGGCTTGGCGACCCAGATTACCGAGGTCGAGCGCAGCATTCGCGACCTGGCGGGTGATGAGACGTTTAACATCGGTAGCCCTATGCAGCTCTCGCACGTGCTGTTTGACGTTATGGGGCTTCCGACCAAGGGCCTCAAAAAGACCAAGCGCGGCTACTATTCGACCAACGCCAAGGTGCTGAGCGATCTTGCCCGTGACCACGAAATCGTGCGCCTGATCTTGGATTGGCGTGAGAAGTCCAAAATCAAGTCCACCTATCTGGACACGCTGGGCCCGCTGCGCCGCGGTGACGGTCGCGTGCACACCACGTACAACCAGACCATCACGGCAACGGGTCGTCTGTCCTCGAGCGACCCGAACCTGCAGAACATCCCGACGCGCTCTGAGCTGGGCCGTACCGTCAAGACGGCGTTTTCGGCAGGCGAGGGAAGCGTCTTTTTGGCGGTGGACTACTCGCAGATCGAGCTGCGTCTGCTGGCACATCTCTCAGGTGACGAGCACCTGGTACGCGCCTTTAACGAGGGCGAGGACTTCCATGCCGAGACGGCGGCACGCGTGTTTGGCGTGCCGGTGTCCGAGGTAACGCCCGACTTGCGCAGTCGCGCCAAGGCCGTGAACTTTGGCATTGTGTATGGTCAGCAGGCCTACGGCCTGTCGCAGTCGCTGCATATCTCGATGGCCGAGGCGCGCGACATGATCGACCGCTACTACGAGGCCTACCCGGGCGTGCGCACGTTCCTCGACAACGTGGTGGCGCGTGCCAAGCAGACAGGTTACGCCGAGACCATGTACGGCCGCCGTCGCCACATTCCGGAGCTCAAGGCCAAAAATCCGCAACTCCGCGGCTTTGGCGAGCGCACGGCCATGAACCACCCCATGCAGGGCACCGCCGCCGACATCATCAAGATCGCGATGGCCCGCGTGAGCCGCCGTCTGGAAGAAGAGGACTTTGCCGCCCACATGATCCTGCAGGTGCACGACGAACTGGACTTTGAGTGCCCCATCGACGAAGTCGAGCGCCTGACCGCCATGGTCCAAGACGTCATGGAACACGTCGTAGACCTACGCGTACCGTTGATCGCCGAAGCCAGTACCGGCATAACCTGGGCAGACGCGAAATAGGAAAGCAACCACAATTCCAAAGTAACCAAAACCAGAAGGACGCCCCTCATCAACAAGGAGCGTCCTTCGTTCAATAAAAATCAGTCAAAGTATCTAGGCGCCAAGACGCCATCCAGGCGGCAAGCAAGTCACCGCAGGACCTGGCCGGGCGAGGCGGGTAAGTTTTTCGTAGATTCCGCACGAGCCGAAGAGCACTAAATGTGCTCTTCGAGCGAGCCCAGGACCTGACCGAACGAAAAACTTACCCGCCTCGCCCGGCCAGGTCCGACGAGCAACGTTAACGAGCCGCCAAGATGGCGTCGATGAGCGTCAGTACGCCCCCGTCGTTGTTGCTCGGAATACGCCACTTGGCATGCGCGTTCATATGCTCCTCGGCATTGTCCACGATAAAGCTATGCCCGACGCGCTCCAGCATGGGAATATCGTTGTAGGTGTCGCCCACGGCGGCGGCGTCGGCGATATCGATGCCCAAGCGCTCGCAGAGATGCGCCACGCCCGAACCCTTGTCGACGCCCAGATTCATAAAGTCGATCCACTCGCGGCCAGCATTGGTGACGTAGAGCTGATCCGAGAATGCAGGGCTGTAGTCCTCGCGAAACGCTGGCTCGGCATCGTAGGCGGGGAAGAAGATCGAAATCTTGTTGGATTCGACGTCAAGGCCCTCAAAGCTATCGACGTAGTTGATCGTGTTGTAGTAGACGCTGATCTCGTCGTGGTATTGATGGTCGCGGGCAAGTACGTAGAACTCGTCGAAGCAGCACAGGACGGGGACGGCGCGCGGATCCTCCGAGGCGCGGCTCAAGACCTGCTGATACAGCGCCACATCGATAGCGCTCTTATAGATGTAGTTGCCGCGATATATTACGCATGCGCCGTTATCGGGGCAAAAAGCGATGCGGCTCTTGATGTCCTCAAACATCTCCTCGAGTTTTGGGGCGGGTCGTCCGCTGGCGGGGCAGAACACGATGCCAGCCTCGGCGAGCTTGTCTAGGCGCTCGTCGAGGCCCTGAGGTAGAACGCGCTCGTCGGTCAGTAGCGTCTTGTCCATGTCGACGGCAATGAGCTTAATGTTTCCGATATTGGCGTCCGATTCGTAAGTTTGCATAAAAGCGAGCCTTTCGTTTCGAGATTGTTTCAGACGTTATAACCATTAACTCGTAGTCGGGCGTATTTTCGCAGGATTGGCGCGCGTTTGCATCACCATTCACAAAGTAATGAAAAAACTTTTCAGAAATTTGAAGTTGTCACTTGTGCCGCGGGCACTTTAGCGTAATATAGCGACCATCGAAAACGGAGACGGAAAAACAACCGCTTACCGAGGAAAAGGTACCGTTTACGATATTAGAATTGCGCCCGGCGATAGGTGAAAGGAGAGGCAGATGCAGTTCGTAAAGATCATCACTACTGCAGACAATGCCATCCGACGCCAGCGCGCAATTTCCCGACGACGATAACAATCGTCTCTGTCCGCATGGGGCGAATTGCCTCAACAGAGTCATTTTGAGGTCGTTGGGTTTTAGCACGACATTGCTGCATGTTTCTAGGGCATGTATGTGCTGATTATTGCTATTTAACCTGATATTGCACGGTATTCGACCTTGAAATGACTTGCAACTGACCGATGTTCTAACTAGCTACCAAGGGCGAAAGGAAACAGCCATGAGCAAGGAAAAAGTCGTTCTCGCATATTCCGGTGGTCTTGATACATCCGTATGTGTCAAGTGGCTCCAGGACGAGAAGAATCTCGATGTCGTTTGCGTCTGCGGCAACGTGGGCCAGGAGGAGACCGGCCTGGATGCCAAGAAGCAGAAGGCGCTCGACCTGGGCGTTCTCGATTGCCAGGTGCTCGACCTGCGTGACGAGTTCTCCGATGAGTTCCTGACTAAGGCCATCGCCGCAAACTCCATGTACGAGAACAAGTACCCGCTGCTCTCCGCTCTGTCTCGCCCGCTGCTCGCCAAGAAGCTTGTCGAGGTCGCTCACGAGTTTGGCGCGACCTACGTCGCCCACGGCTGCACCGGCAAGGGTAACGACCAGGTTCGTTTTGAGGCTGCCGTCAAGGCCCTCGACCCCGAGCTTAAGGTTATCGCTCCGGTTCGCGAGTGGGATCTGAAGTGCCGTCCCGACGAGGTCGCCTACGCTCACGCCCATAACGTGCCGGTTCCCGAGGGTGCCAACGACAACCCCTATTCCATCGACGACAACCTGTGGGGTCGTGCCATTGAGTGCGGCCACCTGGAGGATCCCTGGAACGAGCCGCTCGACGACGCTTGGGTTATGACCAAGAATCCGGAGGACACGCCGGACACCCCGACGTATACCGAGATTGAGTTTGAGGCCGGCAAGCCCGTCGCCGTCGACGGCAAGAAGATGAAACTCTCCGAGATCGTCATCGCCCTCAACAAGATTTCGGGCGACAACGGCTTTGGCCGTCTCGACCTGGTTGAGGATCGTCTGGTGGGCCTCAAGAGCCGCGAGTGCTATGAGGTTCCTGGCGCCCTGACGCTCATCACCGCCCACAAGGCGCTCGAGGACATTTGCGTCGAGGGCGACCTGCTCAAGACTAAGATTAAGCTCGAGCAGGATTGGGCCACCGCCGTGTACAACGGCCAGTGGTACAGCCCGCTCAAAAACGCGCTCGACGCTTTTATGGCCGACACCCAGAAGTTCGTGACCGGCACCGTCCGTCTGAAGTTCTTTAAGGGCAACTGCCATGTCGTCGGCCGCAAGAGCCCCTTCAGCCTCTACGACTACGGCCTGGCCACCTACGACCGCGACACCACGTTTGACGAGAAGGCCAGCGCCGGCTTTATCGAGATCGATACGCTGTCGCTCAAGACGTGGGCTAAGGTCCAGGGTCCCAGCTCTGCTGCCGCCCAGGCTTAAGTCTTCCTTTCCTTGGTATCCGCGCGGCCCATCCGCGTGATACATAACGGGCGCACGGGGTCCCTACCTTTCGTTATGCTTGCTGACACTTCTTAACATCGGTGGCCCCTACGTTCCGCCCGCATATATGATGCCGCGACTGCGGCTGAGTCCGAGCCCCGCCGGGGTTGTCCGGCGGGGCTCCTTCTATCAATTTGGCGGCTCTGCGCCTATATATATGAGGAGTATCCATTATGTTCGATGCTATCGCGCATGCCTTACTTGTCCTCGCGCCCGTGTTCGATGCTGCAAAGGTCGAGGACGTTCCTATGAGCCTGAAGGCCTGGATCGACGATTCGCAGGGCAACATCCGGAGGGAGACGTTGGGCGCCAAGTGCATGGCGCGTCACTTCTTTGCAAATTAGCTACATGATCCCGCGCACGGCGGGGAATGTGTAAAACTAGCGGTTGAAAAATCGCTTTAGCGACAGGGCGCATTGCTTTGGGCGCATGTTTTGGTATTTGATGAAAGGGGACGGTTCCATGGCTCTTTGGGGCGGTCGTTTTGAGGCGGGCGTGGCCGAGGTCACGCAGGAGTTTGGCGCGTCGCTGCCGGTCGACAAACATCTCTATAAGCAGGATATCGCCGGATCTAAGGCACATGCCAAGATGCTGGCGGCCCAGGGCATTATCAGCGCCGAGGACGAGCAGGCGATTGCCGAGGGCCTGACCGGAATCGAACAGGATATCGATGCCGGCAACTTCACCTTCGACATCAACGACGAGGACATTCATATGTCCATCGAGAGCGAGCTGACGCGTCGCATCGGCGAGGCGGGCAAGCGCCTGCATACCGGGCGTTCGCGCAACGACCAGGTGGCGACCGATACGCGCCTGGGCGTCAAGGCGCTGGCCAAGGAGCTTATGGAGGCCAATCTTGAGCTGCGTCACGTGCTGGTGGATGCGGCCAAGAAGTACGACAAGGTGATTCTGCCGGGCTACACGCACATGCAGCACGCTCAGCCCGTGCTGCTGTCGCACCATCTGCTGGCGTATTCCTGGATGTTCGCGCGCGACTTTACACGCCTGCAGGCCGCCTTTGATGCCGCCGACAACTGCCCGCTGGGCGCTGCCGCGCTTGCCGGTACGAGCTATCCGCTCGATCGCCAGATGACGGCTGCCGAACTTGGCTTTGCGGGCGTGATTCCCAACTCGCTCGATGCCGTTTCTGACCGTGATTTCCTCCTCGACCTGCATTACGCCGGCTCCGTCATGGCGATGCACCTGTCGCGTCTTTCCGAGGAGATCGTGCTGTGGTCGAGCTCCGAATTTGGCTTTATCACGCTTTCCGACTCGTACTCCACCGGCTCGTCCATCATGCCGCAGAAGAAGAATCCCGACTTTGCCGAGCTTATTCGCGGCAAGAGCGGCCGTGTGTATGGCAACCTGGTGCAGCTGCTCGTGACCATGAAGGGCCTGCCGCTTGCTTATAACAAGGACTTGCAGGAGGACAAGGAGGGCGCGCTCGATACCGCCCATACGCTCATGCAGTGCCTGTCGGTTATGGCCGGAATGATTTCGACTTGGACCGTCAACGAGGATGCCATGGCGCGCGAGTGCGGCGTGGGGCACCTTGCCGCTACCGATGTTGCCGATTACCTGGCCAAGCGTGGCCTGCCGTTCCGCGAGGCACATGCCGTGGTGGGGCATCTGGTTCTGATGTGTGAGAAGCGCGGCTGCAATCTTGAGGACCTGCCGTTTGAGGTGTTCCAGGAGGCAAGCCCGCTCTTTGAGCACGACATTACCGAGGCGCTCGACATCCCGTCGATTGTCGCCGCGCGCACGACCGAGGGCGGCACCGCCCCTGCCGCCGTTGCCGTGCAGCTTGAGCGTGCCGAGGCGCAGCTCGTGGTCGACGAAGGTGTGTTTGGATCGCTAACCAAGGTCGTCGAGATGGGTCACGGGGCAAAGTAGAGGTTTGGCTGAAGACGTATTGTCCATTTATTGATAAATCGTTTTCGCTTTACGGGCGCCTGCTGATGTGGGAGCCCGTATTTTGTTGCTATGGGGGAGGGGCTTGTCGAGAACTTCTGTAGGACCTTTGGGCAGGTTGTGAAGGGGATACGTTCGCGGGCGGCAACCGACCGCCTGCTCTGTTCGGCGCGGTTGATGGGCGGTCGGATGGTACTCTAATCGGGCTTCGAAACAGAAGTGACACATATGGAGCGCTTTAATAAATTGCAACGTTTCAATAAACAGCTTTTTGTTTAACTGCAGCTAAAACTCTGTTACGATGCAGTCCAGGCGGGTGCCGGAATGGGACTTGGGCACGCGCGAACCTACTTGAAAGGCTACTTTTATGGCTATCGAGAAGACCTTCATCATGATTAAGCCCGACGCCGTGCGCGACCGCAAGATCGGCGAGATCGTTGCTCGCATTGAGCGCAGCGGCCTTGTCATCGAGCGCATGGAGATGACCACGCTCGAGCGCGCTACCGTCGAGGAGCACTACGCCCATCTGGCCGACAAGCCCTTCTTTGGCGGTCTCTGCGACTTTATGACGAGCGGTCCGGTCGTCAAGATGGTCGTTTCCGGTCTCTCCGCTGTTGCTAAGATGCGCACCCTCATGGGCGCTACCAACCCGCTTGAGGCAGCTCCTGGTACCATCCGCGGCGACTTTGCCGTCGATGTCAACGCCAACGTGATCCACGGCTCCGACTGCCTGGAGAACGCCGAGATTGAGATCAAGCGCTTCTTTGGCTAAACCAGCTTTGACTCCTTAAAGCTGTTAGCGTGTGGCTTGGGCGCCGCGGAACTCCATCCGCGGCGCCCTTTTATTCCAAAATCTATGCAGGGGCCCGCTCGGACATGTGTTCCGAGCGGGCCCCTGCTGTTAGCTTGTGGCACTGAATAGTTTAGGCTTCCTCGACGATCTTAAGGGCGCGCGTGTGATCGATCTCGTTGAGGAGGTTAACGCGACGCTCGTGACGACCACCCTCAAACTCGGCGTCGAGCCACTCGTCGACAATCATCTTGGCGAGCTCGGAGCCCACGACGCGGGCGCCAAAGGCGAGCACGTTGGTATTGTTGTGCATGCGGGAGAGCTTGGCGCTGAAGGGCTCGGAGCACACAACGGCGCGTACGCCCTCGACCTTGTTGGCAGCCAAGCTAATCCCGACACCGGTGCCACAGATGAGGATGCCCAGGTCGACGTCGCCGTTGGCAACGGCCTTACCCACCTTGTAGCCGGCGATGGGGTAGTCAAAGCTCTCGGAGGTGTCGGTGCCAAAGTTCACGACCTCGCAGCCGCGCTCCTTCAGGTGCTCGGAAATGATGTTCTTGAGCTCGACGGCGGCGTGGTCGTTACCGATACCGATCTTCATGGATGGTTCCTCTCTGGTCTGTGCGGCGCAAATGCTAAAGGTGTTTACCGCGTTCGACTGCATGATAGCGCGACTTTTGCGTAAACGCTCGAGCGTTTTTTGGTCAAACGCTTTAGCAGGCAACAAGACTGGCTTCTCGTGAATGAATGTCGTCAGTTTGCGCTTGAGCGCCGTCTGCCGGAACCATGGTTGCGGTTTTTGATGCATTGTTATCAAATAAAGGAGCTAACTTTTTTGAGAGCCCAGCCCGTTATGCAAGCAGGAGATACCTATGCCTACCGATTCCATCCGTGATGCCGCGTTTTGCGATGTTTTGAACCGCGAACTTGTCTGTGCACTCGGCTGCACCGAGCCCATTGCCGTTGCCTATGCAGCGGCGCTGGCGAGTCAGACGCTCGGTTGCGAACCCGATCATATGGATGTTGCCTGCTCGGGCAACATTATCAAGAACGTCAAGAGCGTGACCGTTCCCAACTCGGGCGGTATGCACGGTATTGAAGCCGCGGCCGTGCTGGGTGCCGTGGGCGGCGATGCCAAGAGCGCGCTCGAGGTGCTCGAGAGCGTTGACGACGAAGATCGTGCTCGCGTGACCGAGCTCCTCGCCGACGCCGGCTACTGCGATGTGTCGCTTGTCGAGGGTGTGCCCAACCTCTACATCAAGGTGACTGCGACGGCCGGGGGCCATACCGCGGTCGTCGAGATTACCGATCACCACACTAATGTCACGTGCCATACGCTCGACGGTATTCCGGTATGCGGTAAGTCGGCGGGGGAGTGCGCCGCCTGCGCCGAGCGCGTGGTGGCCGAGCGTGCGGCAGATAACGCCGACACGCCCATGTCGATCGAGACCATCATCGACTTTATCGAGGACGGTGACATTGAGGACGCCCGCGCTGCCGTTGAGCGTCAGATTGAGCTGAATGGCGCGATCAGTGCCGAGGGCCTTGCGCACGCTTGGGGCGCCGAGGTGGGCCGTACGCTGCTGGGTGCTCGTGCCGATGACGTCGCCTGCCGCGCCCGTGCCCGTGCGGCCGCCGGGTCCGACGCCCGCATGAACGGTTGCGCGCTGCCGGTCGCCATTGTGTGCGGCTCGGGTAATCAGGGCATTACCTGCGCATTGCCCGTCATGGAGTATGCCGAGTACCTGCGCTGCGACCACGAGCGCTTGGTGCGCGCCGTGATGCTGTCCGATCTTATCGCTGTGCATATCAAGAGCTATATTGGTGCGCTCTCGGCGTTTTGCGGTGCTATTTGCGCCGCGTGCGGCGCCGGCGCCGCGATTACCTGGCTGTGTGGCGGCACGCGCGAGCAGATCGGCGCGACAGTCTCGAACACGCTCGGCAACGTGGGCGGCATCGTGTGCGATGGCGCCAAGGCAAGCTGCGCCGCCAAGATTTCCGCTGCCGTCGATGCGGCGATTCTGGGCCATGATATGGCCATGCAAGGTCGCGGCTTCCGCGCCGGCGAGGGCCTGATCCAAGATACCGTTGAGCAGACAATCGCCAGCATGGGCTACGTGGGCCGTGTGGGTATGAAAGATACTGACGTCGAGATCCTCAACATCATGATCGGTAAAACCCAGGTTTGTTAGTTACGCGGTTTTACCAAACCGCGTAACCAGTCGACGCTGCAAGCCCGCCAGAGCGGCAATCTGCCTTTCAACTTCGGCGGCATGACCAGAAGGTCAATGCCGTCTCGTTTCAAGGCACCTTGCTCGCTCTGGCGGGCTTTCGCTCATATGACCCAATCCGCTG
>CBCTZJ010000011.1:0-68620 GCA_965151385.1 uncultured Collinsella sp.
GCGACACTGAAGTAAGTGTCCATCCTCGCAGTATCCGGTTCTCAAGGTGCACGCCCCGCGGCTCATCCGGTTCGACCGGGCCGCGCGGCAAGGAGATATATTGCCAGACCGCGAAGCCGTGTGGGACGTCAATTCCACTCTTCACAAGTCCTACACAATCTATGGCTTTCTATATTGGAAGTAGAAAGTCGAGTGCAGCAAGACCGCACGTATCAGATGATGACCCTTCGGTTAAGAGATATATAAAGATCGGTCACCTGTAGGTGTCTATCTACCCGCGCTTTTGCTATATAAACCAGCGCTTTAGATAAAAAGAGGGAGCGCCGCGCACAGTGCGACACTCCCCTAGCGATTCAACAGAATCTATTAGGCCTCGAGAGCCTTCTTGGCAATGGCAGCCAGCTCGTTAAAGGACTCGATGTCCTCGTAAGCCATCTGAGCCAGGACCTTGCGGTCGAGCTCGATACCGGCAACCTTCAGGCCGTGCATGAACTGAGAGTAAGAGATGTCGTTCAGGCGAGCGGCGGCGTTGATGCGGGTGATCCAGAGAGAGCGGATCTCGCGCTTCTTGTTGCGGCGGTCACGATACTGATACTGCAGGGAGTGCTGGACCTGCTCTTTAGCATGCTTGTAAGTACGCGAAGCGGCACCGTAGTAACCCTTCGCACGGTGCATAACGGTACGGCGCTTCTTCTTGGCGGCAACAGCGCGCTTAATACGTGCCATGTTCTATCAACTCCTAGACGGTAAAACGAAAAACGGGAACGCGAACTTAGGCGAGACGCGACTTGATGACCTTGCGGTCGGCAGCGGCGATCTCGGTCTCCTGACGGAAGCCACGCTTACGCTTGGTGGACTTCTTGCTCAGGATGTGGCTCTTGAAAGCCTTGGCGCGCATAAGCTTGCCGGTACCAGTCTTGCGGAAACGCTTCTTGGTGCCGCTGTGGGACTTCATCTTAGGCATGAAATACTCCTTAATCGGTTACAGAACACTAGTTACTTGGTATCGCTTGCCGCTTTATCCTCATCGAAGGCGCCCTTAATCGGGGCGAGCAGCATAAGCATGTTACGGCCTTCCATCTTAGGCTTGGACTCGACCGTAGCGTAAGGCTTGAGATCCTCGGCGAGACGCTCGAGAACGTTAAGACCCTGCTCCGGGTGAGCCATCTCACGGCCGCGGAACATGATGGTGATCTTAACGCGTGCGCCCTTCTTGAGGAAACGCAGAACGTGGCCCTTCTTGGTCTCGTAATCGCCAACGTCGATCTTGGGTCGGAACTTCATTTCCTTGACCTCGACCTTGGACTGGTTCTTACGAGCGGCCTTGGCCTTCATGGCCTGCTGGTACTTGAACTTACCGTAGTCCATGACCTTGCAGACCGGCGGCTCCGCGTTGGGAGCGATCTCGACCAGGTCGAGACCCTGATCGTCAGCGACGCGCTGGGCATCGCGGATGGCGAACAGGCCGAGCTGAGAGCCATCGACGCCAATCAAACGGCACGAAGATGCAGTGATCTCGTCGTTGATGCGGGTGTCATCAGACTTAGCTATTTTCCCTACCTCCATTCATAAAAAAATAACCCGGCGCTTCTTTGCAACCAGGTCGTACACATAGACATCCTCGGTATGAGGAAGGGAATCTAGGTTGTATGACCAGTCAGCTGCTCATTGGCGCCAAAAGGTGGGAACCCTCGGGTTCCTCTTTAGGGCATTGCGGGAACAACGCCTTGCGAATAATAACACGTACCGCGCGTTATCACATTACGTACACGAAAAAGGGGGCCTCGACCCCCTTGAACGCTCGCTTGCATGTATGGTGCCCGAGGCGAGACTCGAAGGGTCTTCGCTTCGCGAAGCCCCGGGCTTCGGGCGCATGGCGCCCTCGCCACGCTCCGCTACAAACAGGCCACAGGCCTGTTTGCTTAACGCTCCGCGCGCTCACGCGAGTTCGGCACGAAAAAGGGGGCCGCAGCCCCCTTGAACGCTCACTTGCATGTATGGTGCCCGAGGCGAGACTCGAACTCGCACGTTGTTGCCAACGGTGGATTTTGAGTCCACTGCGTCTGCCAATTCCGCCACTCGGGCACGTAATGCGTGAGTTAGTTTATCACAGCTTTCTACCGATTAGTCCGAAAATGGAACTTCGAGCATTTCGATGAGTTCGACCGTGCGGAGCATCTCGCGCTGACGGCATCCGCGACCGTCGACCGAAGCCTCACCCATCTGGTTATCGTAGGGGTCCTCGCGCATGCCGTCATAGACAGGTTCAAACCCCGCCTGGAACCGACAGTTTGCCACCATGCGCCACGGGTCGAGATTGCCAAAGTAGTGACGACGACGCCACTCTTCCCCCATCCTGCGTGCCGAGGAGCCAAACGAGACATCGGCGTTAAGCCAACCAGTCTGTGGTGTATAGAACTCCGCCCAGTCGTGCGGTCCCACCGAATCAGGCGCAACATACAGTCCACTCTGCCAACGGGCGGGCACACCGGCAATGCGACACATGGTGATAAACGTGAGTGCCATAACGCCGCAATCGCCGCGGAGCGAATGCGCACAGTCGTCGGCAATAGATCCCAAAAGCAGGTACGGTGGCTGATAGCGATAGTCGATATGCTGTGTCAGGTAATCATAGATAGCACGAGCGCGATCGAGCGGATCCTCGAGCCCGTCAACAACACGCTCCGTCAACTGTCGCAGGTACGGCGTAAACGCAATATGCGGACGGTCCTCGGAAGTGTCCTCGGGCAGTGGCGTGTCCATGCACGTATGCGATGGGAGCGCGCCACCATAGATATCGCAATAGGCGGCATCGATGTGATAGCGATAGGTCACCGAGAATGAATGTTCAGTCGAAGATGTCCAAGAGGCAGTACGAGCCGGAACGTTTTCAGAGGCAACATTCCCCTCCGACGTCATATCGAGAACCTCGATATGAGACTGCTGGCGGCAGGCAGCGGCAACGGGTAGCCACGCGCGAACAGCCTCTCCCTCCAGAGCACCGGGGACAGACACGGATGCCTTAAGCATGATGACGCGAGCCAACCCGTTTTGCGACTCCATCTCCCTGAGCATCTGGTTACGCAGCGCGACGCCGTCCGTAGAATCGGGACGCAGGCCCGGAACCTCCTTGGGGTACACGCGAAGCGAATCGAGGAAGTTATCGAGAACAAACAGCTCGCCATCGATAAAGCGCCAGTCAATTCGCTTACGATTAATCAGGTCATCAAACTGCTCTTCGGTAAACTCAGGCCACTCCTCGCGAATCATCGCAATAGCCTGATCGCGCGACACCGAAAAATGAAGCGGTGTCTCGAGCATGCGATACCGCTCGGCACGAACACAAGCAGCCAGCGACGGCTCAGGATTCTGCTCCAGAAGGCGATCGCAGGCAGCAACAGCCTGCGTCAAATACCCGGCATCCTTAAGACGAAGAATCTCGGGCGGCAGTCCAATATCGAGATGACGAAAGTCATCACAGCAAACATCAACAGAGCAACCAACAGGACCCTCGTCAATAACCTTCCCATCCGAAGGCAGCACATTAATAACAGCCATACCAAACTCCAAGTCATTAGAACTCTCGAAGCCCATTGTAGCGAGATAAAAAAGAAAGCCCCAATAGAGGAGCCCTCAACACTGATAAACGGTACCTATAAAAATGAATTCAGCCCAGTAACCCTGCGGCGTTAAACGAAGGAAGCCCCGTCCCCCGGAACTGTTTCCTTGGGGCGACATCTGGCGAAGCCAGGGCAAATTATTTAGCCCAGTAACCCTGTAGCGAGTTAACAAAGGAGGCACCGTTTCCCCGGAGCTGATTCCGTCGCGCGACTTCTGGCAAAGCCAATAGCCCTCTTAATTCAGACTCGTAACCCTGCGGCTGTAGACGAAGGAAGCCCCGTCTCCCGGAACTGTTTCCTTGGCGCGACTTCTGGCGAAGCCAGGTGAGCGCAAAGGAAACAGTGTAGGGGGACGGGGCTTCCGGCGGGAAGTTTAGCGACGCTTACGCCTTGTTGACGGAGCCAAACTCCTCCATGAGCTCCTTGGTGCGAGCAACAATGTTGTCGCGACCAGGCTTGAGGAGCTTGCGGGGGTCGAAGCCCTTGCCCTGCTGATCCTTGCCAGCCTCGATGTACTCGCGGACGCCCTTGGCGAAGACGAGCTGCAGGTCGGTGTTGACGTTGATCTTGGAGATGCCCAGGGAAATAGCCTTCTTGATCTGATCCTCGGGGATGCCGGTGCCACCGTGCAGGACGAGGGGCAGGTCGCCGGTCTGGGCCTTAATCTCGCCCAGGCGCTCGAAGGAAAGACCGGCCCAGTCGGCAGGGTACACGCCGTGGATGTTGCCGATGCCGCAGGCGAGGAAGTCGACGCCCAGGTCAGCGATCTGCTTGCACTCAGCAGGATCAGCGAGCTCGCCGCTGGAGGTCACGCCATCCTCGGTGCCGCCGATGCCGCCGACCTCGGCCTCGATGGACATGCCCTTGGAGTGGGCAAGCTCAACGAGCTCCTTGGTGCGGTCGAGGTTAAGCTGGAAGGTCTCCTCGTGAGAGCCGTCATACATGATGGACGTGAAGCCGGCCTCGATGCACTTGAAGCAGTCCTCGTAAGAACCGTGATCGAGGTGAAGGGCGACGGGAACGGTAACGCCCGTGGCCTCGACGGCAGCCTTGACCATGTCGGCGCAGACCTTGAAACCGCCCATCCACTTAGCGGCACCAGCGGTGCACTGAAGGATCAGCGGAGACTTGGCCTCCTCGGCGGCCTGGAGAATAGCCAGGGTCCACTCGAGGTTGTTGGTGTTGAAGGCACCGAGAGCGTACTTGCCGGCCTCGGCCTTCTTGAGCATGTCTGCTGCGTTGACGAGCATAAAAGAAACCTCCTGTAAGGTTGCTCCGATAACGCCTGAGATTTTACCACGGCGTACCCGAGCATAAACGTTCGTTTGTTCACGAATATCGTCCAAACAGACTTTTTTTGACCGTTTGCCCTACGGAATCGACCCGTTGGGGAAAAATAGCTTGACGTTTGGACGCTTCTCGTGCCTTAGAAGCTGACTATAAAGCTACACCTGCATGAAAGGGTTCTGCATGAGCTCGCGTGCCATGGTGGTCGAATCGCCATGGCCGGTTAGGCAAACGGTATCGGGCGGGAGAAGCCGGGCGAGCTTGGAGAGCGAGCGCAGAATCGCCGCCTCGTCTCCTCCAGAAAGATCGGTGCGGCCGTGGCTGCCCGGGAATAGCGTGTCGCCCACAAAGGCAATGTTCCCCTGCTCGGTGGCAGCAAACAAGACGATCCCGCCCGGCGTATGACCTGGCGTCTCGATCACCTGCAGGCAGATATCGCCCACCTCGATAGCATCGCCTTCGGCGAGCAGGCGCGTCGGCTCGCCCGGATCGGGCGTCTCAATGCCCCACATAGCTCGCTGTTCCTCGATGTTCGCGCGCAGCACCGCCACATCCTTAGCACACAGCTCATACCGGCAGCCCTCGCCAACGGTGGTTCGCACGCCGGCAACACCACCAACATGATCGGCATGGCCATGAGTGCATACGGAGCCAAGCACGCGTACGCCGGGATGCTCGGCTCGAATATGCTCCACCAAGCGCTCGCCTTCCCACGCGGGGTCGATAATCACGCACTCATTGTCCGAAATAACGACATAGCTATTGGTCTGAATGGGACCGTTTACGAGCGTCTCGATCTCGACCGATCCCTTGGGAGTTACATCCAAGGACACAGCACTCATACCCCTCTCCTCTCTATAGAACTCGAGGCATCAAACGATGCCTCGAGTGTAGCGAATATCGATAATGTGGCACGTTCGTTGCGACTAAACGCGGCGCTTAAGCTGGGCTCCACCCTCGCCGGGCATCAGGCGACGCGCGTCGTAGACCGAGTCAACGCTGCTGATAGAGGCCAGTAGCGGATCCAGGCCGCTCGCATCCGAAATCTCGACCATAAAGCGCAGGGTTGCAATACCCTCGCGGTTGGTCGACGTGGCGGCAGAAAGGATATTGCCGCCCGCATCGCCAATGGCAATAGTGACATCCTTGAGCAGGCCCATGCGGTCCAGGCACTCGACCACGATCTCGACCTGGAAGAGGGTGTCGGCAGCGCCGTCCCACTCCACTTCGATCATGCGCTCGGGATGCTCCATAAGACCCTTGACGTTGGGGCAGTTGGCGCGATGCACCGAAACGCCACGACCGCGCGTGATGAAGCCGACGATATCGTCGCCCGTCACCGGATTGCAGCAATGCGCCAGACGGACCAGCAGGCCGCTGTTGCTCTCGCCCTTGACGATAATGCCGTTGCTGGCGCTCTTGCCGCGCTTTTGCGGCTTGCGGTTGGAGCCTCGGGCCGGCTGTTTCACGACCTCGGCGATAGCCTCGGCTTTGGTGAGCTGTTCCTCGGGCTTGGGGTCCAAGATTTGCTCGACCTTATTGCCCACAGCGCGCGGGGCGACCTTGCCCGCGCCAACGGCTGCAAACAGGTCCTCGAGCTGCTTGAAGTTAAACTGCTCCGCTACGGCGTTGAGCGCACGCGTGGATCGTGGCGTAGAGATGCCATACCCGCGCTTACGCAGGTCCTTGGCCAGTATATCGCGGCCGGCGGCAGCGTCGTCGTCCTTGGTCGCGGCGGCGAAATAACGGCGAATCTTTGACTTGGCCGAAGGTGTCTTGACGATCTTGAGCCAATCGCGCGACGGCTTAGAGCTCTTGTTAGTCAGAATCTCGACACGGTCACCCGTCTTGATCTCGTGCGTGAGCGGCGCCACCGCACCGTTGATCTTGGCGCCGACACAGTGGTTACCGACCTCGGTATGAACGGCGTAGGCAAAGTCGAGCGGTGTAGAGCCGGCACGAAGCGCCATGACCTCGCCCTTGGGCGTAAAGACAAAAATCTCCTGGTCAAACAAGTCGACCTTCAGCGAGTGCAGGTATTCCTTGGCATCGGTGATCTCGTCAGACGCCGCCCAGTCGAGTGAGTGCTTGAGCCAGTTAATCTGGTCGTCCAGACGCTGCGCATCGTTGGTCTTGGAGGCAGACGATCCGCCCGACTTCTTGTACAGCCAGTGGGCGGCGATGCCGTACTCGGCCTGCTCGTGCATCTCATAGGTTCGAATCTGAATCTCGAGCGGGCGGGCCGTGGGGCCGATAACCGTCGTATGAAGCGACTGGTAGTTATTGACCTTGGGCATAGCGATATAGTCTTTAAAACGACCGGGCATGGGATGCCACAAGGTATGCACGGCACCAAGCGTGGAATAGCAATCGCGCACCGAATGAGTGATGACGCGCAGCGCCACCAGGTCGTAAATCTCGGAGAACTCCTTGCCCTTGCGCTTCATCTTTTGATAGATGGACCAATAGTGCTTGGAACGACCGTTGATCTGAAAGTCCTCAAGACCAATGCGATTGAGTTCATCGGTGAGCGTCTTGATGGTCTCGGCCAGATAACGCTCGCGAACCTCGCGCGACTCGGCTACCATGCGCGCGATGCGCTGGTAGGCATCGGGCTCCAAGTAGAAGAAGGACAGGTCCTCAAGCTCCCACTTGATAGAGCTCATGCCCAGGCGGTCGGCCAGAGGCGCGTATACGTCCATGGTCTCGCGCGCCTTAAACAGACGGCGGTCCTCGCGCAGGGCGGCAAGCGTGCGCATGTTATGCAGGCGGTCGGCGAGTTTGACGATGATGACGCGGATGTCCTTGGACATGGCAAGGAACATCTTGCGCAGCGTGAGGGCCTGCTTCTCGTCCATGCTGTCGACTTCGATGTTGGTGAGCTTGGTCACGCCATCGACGAGCTCGGCCACCGTATCGCCAAACAGGCCGGAAACATCGGTAAGCGAGGTCTCGGTATCCTCGACGGTATCGTGCAACAGCGCGGCGCACACCACATCGCAGTCCATCTTGAGGTCGGCCAGAATGATAGCTACCTCGACGGGATGGTTAATGTACATCTCGCCCGAGCGCCGCTTTTGGTTGCAGTGCTTCTCGGCAGCAAAGCAGTAGGCCTGCTCCACCTTGGAGAAGTCGTCCTCGTTCATATATTTGAGGCACAGACGCTCCAGCTTGTCGTAGCTGTCCGCCATAATCTCGGGTGGCAGCTCATCGGCATGCTTATAGTGCTCCATCTCCGAAAACGGCTGGAGGGTGGAATCATGGGCGGTACGGGCTGCGGCGTCCATCGAGGTCCCCTTCCCCTAGGCCCGCGGTACGATCGGGCGGTTAACTTTGGCTAGCATATCAGAAGCGCACGAATCGAGTGCCCAACTCCGAAAAGCCGTGAACTCCATGCGCGAGCGCAAGCCCTCCAAATAGCGAATTGACCTGCTTAATTGCACGCGACCGGGGTTTTCCGCCATCGCGATGCGACGCGTATCGTCAAACCCCGAAACGCGGCAGAAACCGAGTTCTTCGAAGATTCCCAGGCCGCTTTCCACCGAGCGCTCGTCGACCGGCGTGCGGGCATCGATGGCAAGACACATCTGCGCAATGTCGATATCGCTTGCGCAGAATGAATCGTCCCCCGTCTTGCCACGGTTGGAGCGCCACATGGTCTGCAGCGCTCGATAGAGCGTGACAAGCTCATCGCGCTCGGGCGCGTAACAATCGAGCAGGCGCTCATTAATACGAGCGTCACGCGACGAATAGAGCAGGTGAATCACGGCGGGCTGTCCATCGCGGCCGGCACGGCCACTCATCTGGTTAAACTCAATCGCACCAAACGGCATGTGGTAGAGCACGACATGACGGATATCGGGCAGGTTGACGCCCTCACCGAAGGCCGAAGTTGAAACGATGCAGCTGAGACTTCCGTCTCTAAAAGCTTCCTCGACACGGCGGCGATCGGAGCGCGCAAGCCCGGCGTTATAGAACGCGATATGGGTCGCACAGTCGGGCACGCGTTTGCGCAACGTCTTGGCAAGTGCCACGGACTGGTCGCGCGAGTTCACGTAGATAACGGTCTTCTCCCCCGTCGCCACAATCGACACCAGGCGATTTTCGCGGCTCGCAAGGTCACGGTCGTCCTCGAGTTGCAGGTTCTCGCGAACGGTCTCGTCGACCACCGTCCTGGTAATCGGCAATACACGAGCAAGCTCCGCCACGACCGGGGCCGTCGCGGTAGCCGTTGCCGCCATGACAACGGGGTCGCCCAGGGCTTTGAGGATATCGGGCATGTCGAGGTATGCGCTCCGGTCGCCGCCTTTGGCAAGACCGGCATGGTGTGCCTCGTCGATAACGACAAAGCCGATGCGTCCAGAACGTGCAAAGCGATCGCGATGGATAGACAGGAACTCAGGCGTCGTGAGAACAATGCCGGTGCGGCCCGAAGCCAGGCCGGCAAACACGTCATCGCGCGCCGCCTCCACGGTCTCGCCGGTCAGCACGCCAACGCCAATGCCGAGCGCGGCCATCGTCGAGGAAAGGTGATAGGCCTGGTCGGCAACGAGCGCGCGCAGCGGATAGACAAAGATACTCGCACGCCCGCGAAGAACCGCCTCGCGCGCGGCATGCACATGGAAGATAAGAGACTTGCCGCGCCCCGTTCCCATAACGGCCAGAACACTTTGGTGATCGGCCAGTGCATCGAGCGCCTCGACCTGCGCGCGGTGCGGCTGGTTCGATCCGATAAAGCTGTGAATGAGCGAGCGCGTGAGCTCGGTATAGGAAAGTTGGGCAAGCGTCTCGCGTTTACGCGACTCCAGGCGCAGGCCAGAATCCGCCGGTTGTACGCCGCGGCGAAGCTCACATGCCGGATCGTCGATATTGGGTGCCGTGGTATCGCGCACCAAGACATCTTTGATCATGAGCTTGGGCTTCACACGTCCCTGCCAATGCTCGGCAACGGCCTCGAACACCAAGTCGACGGCGCTGTCGCAATTGATAAGCCTGTCGATTTGCGGTACACGGAACATGATTGCCGGCACGCTCGCGGCTCCATCCGTCGCCACGAAGCGCATATGCTCGCCGGTCTTACCCACCACGGCGCGATCACACATCGTCACGCCCTCGGCAGCCAGCAGCGGCACCTTATTACCCTGGCCAAACGGCTCAAGGCGGGAAATCTGCTCGATGGTCTCGATATTCAATTCGGAAAGGTCGACCGTGGCGGCAACCTCGTCGGTGTCCTCAAAGTCCTCGGCGGGAAGCTCGGACAACACGGCGGAAAGACGTCGACGAAACTCATCGAGCTTAGATGCCTCGATGGTCACGCCCACCGCACCGGCATGCCCGCCGCGGCGAATCAGCAGGTCGGAGCAGCGCTCGACGGCTTCGAACAGGTTAACCTTGCCTACCGAGCGGCCCGAGCCACGTGCTATACCGTCCTCGATAGAGAAAAGCAGCGCCGGCACGTGATATCGGTTGGTAAGGCGGCTCGCCACGATGCCCTTAACGCCCTCGTGCCAACCTTCGCCGCCCACGACGATTGCGCGCCCGCCGTCATAAGTCTCCTCGACCTTTGCCATGGCATCGCGCGTGAGCTCCGCCTCGATCTCGCGACGCTGTCGGTTGATCTCCTCGAGCTCGGCCGCCAGCGCGCTTGCCTCGATAGGATCGCGGGCAAGCAGCAAGTCGAGCGCCAGCTTGGGATCGGCCATGCGGCCGGCGGCGTTTAAGCGGGGAATGAGCGAGAACGATAGACCGTCCGCCGTAATGGTAGAAAGGTCGGCCTTGGCGAGCGCTGCAAGCGCAATGTAGCCGGGACGAGCCGTCACGCGCATCTGTTGGATGCCCTCAGCGACCAGCGCGCGGTTCTCGGGCGTCAACGGCATCATGTCGGACACGGTGCCCAGCGCCGCAACCTCAATCAGCGAACGCCAATACGACGGCTTGCCCAGACGCTCGCCCAAAACCTGCACCAGCTTGAGCGCCACACCGGCACCGGCAAGTTCACGCGAGGGCCCCTCATCCTCGAGCTTGGGGTCGGTCAGGGGCACGCCCTGCGGCACCTGGTCGGACGGCTCATGGTGGTCCGTAACCACCAGATCGATTCCCAGGCTCTCCAGATAGGAGACCTCATCCTTGGCCGCGATACCGTTATCGACGGTCACGATCAGATTGGGTTGGGCGAGCTCGTTGACGCGATCGAGCGCGGCGCGCGAAAGGCCATAACCCTCGTCAAAGCGGTGCGGGATAAACGGTGTGACATCGGCGCCAAACGTCCGCAGCGCCTCGGTCAACAGACAAGTCGACGTAATGCCGTCGACGTCAAAATCACCAAAGACGGCGATGCGTTCGCGGTTGCGGATGGCGTGCTCGACACGATCGGCAACAACCGACATGCCCGGAATTACGAGCGGATCGGCCCAATCACGGTCGAGCGAAGGCGTCAGAAATAGCTGTCCTTCCTCAATCGAGGCAATGCCGTGCGCAACCATAATGCGCGCCACCAGCCTGGGTATGCCCAGGCCAACCGAAAGCCCCTTTTCGAGCTCGGGATTTTGCTGAGCGACCGCCCAGCGATGCGTCGTCTTAAGCGATGACATAGGCGCCCACCCCCAATAGGGGCAGGTCGCCGCGATACCTCTCACGGTTCATAGCGATGAGTCCTCTGTGTATGCCCGCTTCGGCAGGCAGATCTGTTGAACGGATTTATTATACCGTGCGGCACGGACGCAGAGCCTCGCGGCACGCCCTGGTTTCGGTAAACGAGGCCGGTAATAGCCTCGAAATAATCGAGCGTTTCTGACGCACGGACGCATGCGAGCGTCTAGCATATCCATTCAAACGAGTTCGCGGATAAAGGGAGTCACGGGGCATATGAAGCAATGGGTTGGACTGGGAAAGTTCCTCGCGGGGCATATGCAGGTCATCGTTCCGATTTGCGTAACGCTCGGCGTGCTCTTTCCCCAGCAGATCGGCGTACTTAAGCCCATCGTTCCCGCCCTCTTCGCCTTTATGACGTTCCAAGGTGCGCTCAGCAACACCTTCCACCAGGTCGCTGAGGTGTTCCGCCGTCCCCTGCACCTGATTTTGGCGCTGCTCGTCTCGGCGGTGCTTATTCCCATAGCAGCCTATGCCATGGGATCGCTGTTCTTTGGCTCCAATCCCAACCTTGTCTGCGGCATCGTGCTCGAGTACAGCGTACCCGTGGCGGTCACTGCCTTTATGTGGATTAGCATGTTCGGCGGCAACGGCCCGCTCGCGCTCACCATCATCCTGACGTCCTCGGTTATCTCGCCTGTGACGATTCCGCTCACGCTGAAGCTCTTGCTGGGTGCCACCGTCTCGATCGATGTGCCGAGCATGATGCAGGACATGGCCTTTATGATCGCCATCCCCGCCGTGCTCGGCATCGTGATCAACGAGCTCACACGTGGATGGGGACACGAGAAGCTCTCCCCCGCGCTCTCGCCCGCCTGCAAGTTCATGATGATGGGCATTATCGCCTCCAACTCCACCGCCATGAGCGAGTACGTCCTGCACATGAACGCGATGCGTCTGGAAGTCGCCCTCTTTATTTTGACCTTCGCCATCAGCGGCTTTGTCGTCGGTTTTCTGGTCGCCCGTGCGCTGCATCTGCCATATAGCGAGACGACTACCATGTGCTTTACCTGCGGCATGCGTAACATCTCTTCGGGCGCCGTCATCGCCACACAGTACTTTCCAGGCGAAGTCGTGTTTCCCGTCATGTGCGGAACGCTGTTTCAGCAGATACTCGCCTCGTTTATCGGGCATCTCTTTGAGCGTCTGACCGGCGAGGAGCGTGCCGCCCAGCGCAAGCGTGTCGAGGCCGGCCGCGACGCCATGGCGCGCTAGACTGTCCGCATTACACGGGTGTTAATCTTGCTATACGAGCGTTTCCAGATGCGCACGCAAGCGCTCAGCATCGATATCGAGCGTTGTCTCGGCATTGACCTGGGCCAAACGATAGCCGACAAAGTAGGGCGAAACCACCCAACGCGGCAGCGCCTTGGCAATGGTCCGACCGCCCAGGTGATAGAAGAACAAGTTGTACGACTCTGCGCGACCACCGTGGTGCTCGTTCAGGATATAGCGCAGAGCCACCTGGATCGCATCGGCGAAGAGATCTGCCTCGGCTTGGTCTCTTGTGTCATCGCTGGCGGCGATTCCCTGCGGGGCTGAAACGTTGACCTCAAAGAACCCCATGATCGGTTCGGTTGAGATGTTGGCCGCGATTCTCCCCTGTTGCCAGACATTGATGCCTTCGAAATTGGCGGAAGTCAACGAAGCATAGCCGTCTTCCTGCTCCAAACCCACAATCTGCATGTGCGGATGAACGAGACTACCGCCCGAGAGAGGACCCTTGTTCTTGTACATGAGCACGCTTCGATACTGCTGTGAATCGATCATCTGCTGCCAGCAATCCAGGGCAAACCTCATCACATGGTGGAGTTCATCTGGCTCATAGGTCACCAGGTCGGCATCGTGATCGGCTGACTCGATCAGCACGGTTTGACGGGTGGCGCGCAGGGTTTTGAACTTATTCTCGAGCCAGATGCAGTCGCCGTCGCGCCGGATGATATTGGCGAGTCCCTCGGTATCGCAAAAGGGGCACGCGGTGCCAGGGCGCCGGTTGTCGTCGGGCTTGCCGCTCGCCTCCTGAACGTCAAATACAAGCGCCACGGGTTACGCCTCCAGCGGCACGATCTTGGTGCCATGGAGCTCGGAGACGCCCAATGCCGCCGCCACGGTATCGCGGTTGGCCGTGGAAATGCCGCCGCCGGGAAGGATGGTCAGGCGGTCGCCCGCATACTCGACAAGACGCGATAGGTGCTCCAGATTGTCCTCGATCGGCGTTCCGGCAGCACCACCATGCGTCAGGATACGCGTGATGCCGCAGTCGGCGAGTGTGTCGACGGCATCGAGCTGAGCCTCGGGCGAGAGCTGGTCAAACGCCATGTGGAAGGTGATGTCAAGGGACTCGCGCTTGCACTCCTCGGTCGCGCAGCCCGCGGCCATCACGAGGGCGCCCAACGTAAGCTCGTCGAGCGCCCAGCCGCCGGCACAAGGCTTGCAGCAGCCAAAGACCAAGCCGTCGGCGCCGGCGCTCACGGCAAGGCCCAGGTCCATCTCCATCATGCGCAGCTCGTCTTGGTTGTAATGAAAGTCCCCGCCACGCGGGCGAATCATGCACATCACTCGTGCGTCATGCTCGTGAGCATAGCTGACCGTAGCGCTGATAACACCAGCCGAGGGCGTAGTGCCACCGACGGCAAGGTTGTCGCACAGCTCGATGCGCCTTGCACCGGCATCGATAGCCGCCGGCACCTGCTCAAAGTTCTCGGCACAAAACTCGTACAGCATAGATAGACCCCCAGATAACAAACGTTTTCCGATGGGCATTGTCGCACGCCCCCATGAAGTTGCAGTGGAATAGGGACTGTTTTGGCCTCTGAGGCTCCCATTTAGTCCCTATTCCACCGCAACATAAAGGGGGCAGAACCAAAGTAACGCCGCAGGCAGAGGACGGACAGCGAGCGGGCACCAGAGCGAACAAATTGGCATGAAAAGAGGGCGGCATAGACCTTCTGGTCATGCCGTCCTCTTTGAATGACAAGTTGTCGCTCTGGTGCCCGCGCAGCGTCGACGGGTCCGCCGTTCGGTAGAACGGCGGAACCGCCTAACCGCCCAGGTAGGCTTTGCGGACGTTATCGTCGTGCAGCAGCTCTTGGCCGGTGCCGGCCATGGTGATCTTGCCGGTCTCGAGCACGTAGCCGCGTGTGGCGATGGAAAGCGCCATCTGCGCGTTCTGCTCGACCAGGAGCACCGTGGTGCCGGCCTTGTGCAGGTCCTCGACAATCTGGAAGATCTGCTCAATCAGAATCGGCGCCAGGCCCATGGAAGGCTCGTCGAGCATGAGCAGCTTGGGGTTGCTCATAAGAGCGCGGCCCATAACGAGCATCTGCTGCTCGCCGCCCGAAAGGGTGCCGGCGACCTGGCGACGGCGCTCCTTAAGGCGCGGGAACTGCTCGTAGACACGCTCAAGGCCCGGAGCGACCGTGGACTTGGGCTGTGTATAGGCGCCCATCTCCAGGTTCTCCTCGACCGTCATCTGCAAAAAGGCGCGACGGCCCTCGGGGACCTGAGCCAGGCCCTTACCAACCAGCTTATCGGCGGGCGTATGGGTAATGTCCTCGCCCATAAACTTGATGGAGCCGGTCTTGGAGCGCAGCAGGCCCGAGACGGTCTTGAGCGTTGTGGACTTACCAGCACCGTTCGCACCGATCAGAGCAACGATCTCGCCCTCGTTGACGTTAAAGGAGATGTCCTTGATGGCGTGGATGGCGCCGTACCAGACGTTGATGTTGTAGACGGAAAGCATCGGCTCTGCCATTTAGTTCTCCCCCTTATCCTGCTTGCCCAGATATGCCTCGATAACGGCGTCGTTGTTCTGGATTTCCTCGGCCGTACCCTTGGCGATGACCTTACCAAAGTTGAGCACGCAGATGCCCTCGCAGATGTTCATAACGAGCGACATATCATGCTCGATAAGCATGATGGCAATGCCAAAGGTGTCGCGAATCTTGACGATGTTCTCCATGAGCTCCGCAGTCTCGGACGGGTTCATGCCGGCGGCAGGCTCGTCGAGCAGCAGCAGTTTGGGGTTGGTGGCAAGCGCGCGGACGATCTCCAGACGACGCTGGGCGCCGTAAGGCAGCGAGCCGGCCTGCTCGTTTGCCAGATGCTCCATATCAAAGATGGACAGCAGCTCCATGGCGCGCTCGTGGGCGGCCTTCTCGTGCTTCCAATACGTCGGCAGGCGCAGCACGCCCTCAAAGCCGGAGTAGCGCTCCTGGTTATGCAGGCCGACCTTAACGTTATCCTCCACCGTCATGGTGTTGAACAGGCGAATGTTCTGGAATGTACGGGCAATACCCATGCGGTTGACCTGATAGACCGACTTGCCCGAGGTATCCTCTCCGTCGAGCAGGATGGTGCCGTGCGTGGGCTGATACACCTTGGTGAGCAGGTTGAAGACCGTGGTCTTACCGGCACCGTTGGGGCCGATCAGACCGGCGATCTCGGTCTTGCCGATAGTCAGGCTAAAGTCGTCGACTGCTTTAAGGCCACCGAACTCAATGCCCAGGTGGATGCACTCGAGTGCAGGGCGCTCGCCCAGGTCGCGGTCGGGAACGATGGCTCCAGAAGGATACGGGACCATCTTGCCCTTCTTGAACTCAAATTTACTGGGCATCGGCTGCCACCTCCTTCTTGGAAGCAAAGCGGTCCTTGACGCGACCGAAGAACGCCTTGAGCTGCGGGTTGTTGGTAAAAATCATGACCAGGATCAGCACGATGGCATAGATGAGCATGCGGTAGTCCGAGAACTGACGGAGCAGCTCGGGAAGCACCGTG
Organism: uncultured Collinsella sp.; assembly: GCA_965151385.1. GTDB lineage: Bacteria > Actinomycetota > Coriobacteriia > Coriobacteriales > Coriobacteriaceae > Collinsella. The sequence continues at coordinate 16,332 of CBCTZJ010000011.1, forward strand.
AGCAATGCCGCCGCGATGACGGAGCCGCGCATATTGCCCAGACCGCCCAGGACCACGAACACCAGGATGAGGATGGACGTGTTGAAGTCGAACTTGGTGGCGGAGAGCTGCGAGAAGTTACCGCCGAAGAGAGCTCCGGCAGCACCGGCGAGGGCGGCGGAAACCACGAAGGCGATCATGCGGTACTGGGTGACGGAGATGCCCACGGACTCGGCTGCAATCTTGTTGTCGCGCACGGCCATAATGGCACGGCCGGTACGGCTGCGAACCAGGTTGAGCACGATCACGAGTGCGACCATGACCAGGATGGCACCGGCGAGGAAGGTCGAGTACGTCGACACACCCGATGCGCCCTGCGCGCCCTTGATGATGGCGGTGCCGTCCTCGAGCAGATGCAGGTCGTCGATCGTGGAGTTACCCGTGATGTTAAAGATCACGTGCAGGCCGCGCGAGTCGACACCCACGATAAGGCAGGTGACGATCTCTTTGATGATCTCACCAAAGGCCAGCGTCACGATAGCCAGGTAATCGCCACTCAGACGAAGGACCGGGATACCGATCAAGAAGCCCAGGATGGCGGCAGCGAAGGCGCCGACCACGATGCTGATGATCAGGCGCACCGGATCGGAGGGAACGGCGCTCTCAAGGGCGACCGCGGTGACGATGCCCGTATAGGCACCGACGCTCATAAAGCCCGCATGGCCCAGCGACAGGTCGCCCGCGATGCCGACGACGAGGTTGAGGGAAATGGCCATGACGATATAGGCCGTGATGGGAACCAGCTGACCGGCGATCATGCGCGGGATCATGTGGTTGGACTGCATAAAGAACACGATGGCGAAGGCCACGATGCACATGGCGTACGTGACAAAGTCGTGACGCGTCTGCTTGTCTTTAAGAAACTTCATAACGCTCACCTACACCTTCTCGGGGACGTACTTGCCCAAGAGGCCGGCAGGCTTGACGAGCAGGACGATGATCAGAACACCAAAGACGATGGAGTTGGCAAGGCTCGTGGAAATGTAAGCCTGCGCCATCGCCTCGATGATGCCGATGAGAATGCCACCGACAAAGGCACCGGGGATGGAGCCGATGCCGCCGAAAACGGCAGCGTCGAAGGCCTTGATGCCAGGCATGGCGCCCGTGGTGGGCTGCAGGACCGGCGAGTAGGAGCACAGCAGCACGCCGGCGATGGCGGCAAGGGCAGAGCCGATGGCAAACGTCATCGAGATGGTGCGGTTGACGTTGATGCCCATGAGCTGAGCGGCGGCTTTGTCCTCGGACACGGCGCGCATGGCTTTGCCCATCTTGGTCTTACCTGTAAAGAACATCAGGCCGGCCATGATAACCAGGCAGGCGACGATGGTGACGAGCGAGACGGCGCTTACGTTGAACTTGGCCAAGAACTCCGGCACCTGGAAGGTGACGAGCGAAGTGAAGTTCTTGGGCGTGGCGCCCCACAGAAGCTGCGCGGCGTTCTGCAGGAAGTAAGACACGCCGATGGCCGTGATCAGAACGGCCAGAGGGCCTGCTTGGCGCAGCGGCTTATAGGCCAGACCCTCGATGAGAACACCGAGAACCGTGCAGACCACACAAGAGAGAACTACAGATGCCCAGCCCGGGAGGCCGAGATACGACGTGGCACAGAACGAGACATAGGCACCGACCATGATGACGTCGCCGTGAGCGAAGTTGAGCATCTTGGCGATACCGTAGACCATGGTGTAGCCCAACGCGATGATGGCGTAGACGCTGCCCATGGACAGGCCGTTGACCAGGTATTGGATAAAGACCGTCATGTTCCACATCCCCCTTTCGAATAGGTTTCCAGTTGATGTATGAAACAGGGACGTTACATCGTCCCTAGATACCAAGCAAGCAGGGAAGGCCAAAACCTCCCCTGCTTGGGATCAAAACCGCTCTATGTAAGGCGGCCTATTAGGCCTGTACGTACTTGCCGTCGGTAATGACGTACGCCGTCGGGTCCTTCTGGACCTGGCCCTTGTCGTTCCAGGAGAGCTTGCCAGTCAAACCGTCAACAGTAATGTTGCGCATAGCCTCGGGAAGCTTCTCGGCAACCTCGGTGGGGTCGGCGTCGACACCCAGGCCGGCCTCCTTGAGAGCCTCGACCACCGCATGCACGCCGTCGTAGGCGTCGGCGGCAAACTGGTCGGGGGTATCGCCGTACTTATCTTTGTAAGCGTTGACGAAGTCGGCGTTCTTCTCGTCGTCGGCGGAGAACGGGGTCATGAGCAGCAGACCCTCGGCAAGAGAGGTGTCGAAGCCCTCAACGCCCAGGATGCCGTCCATGCCGTCGCAGCCCATCATCTTGACGTCGTAGCCCATGTCCTTGGCGTTCTTGAGCAGGACGGACGCCGGCGTGTAGTAGATCGGCGCAAAGATCATGGTGGCGCCTGCCTGCTTGGCCTTGGTCAGCTGGTTGGTAAAGCTCGTGGCGGAGTCGTCCTTAAAGGTCTCCTCGTCGACAATCTCGAGCTTGGACTTAGCGGCCTGGGCCTTAAAGGAATCTGCGATGCCCGAAGAATAGGCGTCGCCGGAGTTATAGAACAGCACGAACTTCTCGTCCGCATACTTCTGCGCCAGGAACTTGGCAGCGTTGACACCCTGGTTGGGGTCGGTAAAGCAAACCTGGAAGACGCAATCCTTGCCCTTGGTAACGTCCTCGGAAGACGCGGACGGAGTGATCATGAACGTCTCGGGGTCGTTACCGCACTCTGCGGCAACGGCGACCGACGCACCCGTGGTGGTCGGACCGACGAGGGCCTGCATGCCCCAGTCGAGCAGGGTGTTGAAGGCGTTGACGGCCTTCTCGCCATCGGCCTGGTCGTCCTCGGCCTTGCTGACAAGCGGCAGCTCCTTAGTCGAGAAATCCTTGCAGCCAAGCTCGACAGCCTGTGTAACGGACTTGCCGTAGGACGCGTTGGCGCCGGTCAGCGGGCCGATGGTGCCGATCTTAAACGAAGCGTCGCCCGACGCGGAACCGCTGTCGCCGCCGTTGGAGGAGCAGCCAGCTAGAATGGACATCGCCCCCAGACCTGCTGCGCTCGCGATAACGCTCCTGCGATTCATAACAGGGTTCAATGACTTACCGGTGAGGCTCGACATGCGGCTCTCCTCTCAAATCTCGTCGGGTTTCGGTTACCCGACAGGCCATCCTTCGCCGTGTTCGGCGTTCGCAAAATAGTAGACGCTTTAGTTGAGAAAAGTGGCGATTATTTCAACTTTTCTTTTGTTTTGCCCATTTATCCATAATTCTGCGTATTCCTGTCGGTTTATGCAGTTTAGCCACTTTATTGTGTGAAAGCAATGTTTCCGTTCTGTTACAGGCGTCCTTGCCCTGAATAAAACGGCCCCACCGGTGTCGTTATATGCACTTAGGCGGCGATGTACTTGCCATCCTGAATCACATAGGCCGTAGCGGGCTTTTCGACTTGGCCCTCGTCGTTCCACGTCAGCTCGCCCGTCAGGCCCTCGATCTTGATCTTGCGCATGGCCTTGGTCGGCTGGTTGATAAAGCTCGTGGAGGAGTCGTCCTTAAAGGTCTCGGTATCGACGATGTCGAGCTTGGATGCCTTGGCCTGCTCGGCAAAGGCGTCGGCGATCTCGCCCGAGACGGCGACGGCGGCACCGGTGGTGACGGGGCCGACGAGCGCCTGCATGCCCCAGTCGCACAGGGCAAACCTTATGGTGCAAACGTTGACAGTTTGTTACGGAAGTTCGTTTGTAGCGAGCGTGTTTCCAAGGTTTCCGCAGCGTTTCGGGGGTGCCGTTTTGTGCGACTCCTGTTAACTGGCGAGCACGCGCCCCCGGTTCACGCTAGAATGCACTCAACCTTTAAGCGGTTATTCCATCCATAAGATGCACGAAGGAGCTATCTATGAGCGAACCCCTGCGCACCGTGAACGTCGGCCTCATCGGTCTGGGAACCGTCGGCGGCGGCGTGGCCCGTCTGATCAAGAGCCACCACGATGAGTACCTGGCAGCCTACGGCATCGACCTTAAGCTGACCCGCGCCTGCGCGCTTGCCTGGGAGCAGGCCGAGGCGGCAGGCATTGAGCGCGAGGCCTTTACGAGCGACTGGCACGATGTCGTCACCGACCCCGCCGTCGACATCGTCGTCGAGCTGATCGGCGGCGAGCATCCCGCAACCGAGATCTTCACCACTGCCTTTGAGCACGGCAAGCACGTCGTCTCTGCCAACAAGGCCCTGCTGGGCCGTCACGTCGAGACGCTTGCCAAGAAGGCACGCGCGTGCGGCGTGCAGATTAAGTGCGAGGCCAGCTGCGGCGGCGGCATCCCCATCGTGAGCACGCTTGAGCACGATCTGGTGGGCAACAAGATCCTGACCATCGCCGGCATCCTCAACGGCACCACCAACTACATCCTGTCGCGCATGGACGCCGAGGGCGCCGATTACGCCGACGTGCTCGCCGATGCACAGGCCAAGGGCTATGCCGAGGCCGACCCGTCCGCCGACGTCGACGGCTTCGATGCCGCCAGCAAGACGGCGATCCTCGCCTCCATCGGCTTTGGCACCCGCGTGACCACCGATGATGTGTACCAGCAGGGTATCCGCACCATCGGCGCCGAGGACATCGCCCAGGCCCGCGAGCTCGGCTACACCATTAAGCTGCTCGGCATCGCCCGCAACACCGACGCCGGCGTCGACGTCCGCGTGCATCCCACGCTCATCCCGGCAGACCATATGCTCGCCAAGGTCAACGGCGCCATGAACGCTGTCTACGTGGTAGGCGACGCCGTGGGCGAGACCATGTTCTACGGCGCTGGCGCAGGCTCCTTCCCCACCGCGAGCGCCGTCGTGGGCGATATCCTGTCGCTCTCCGAGCAGATCAGCCGCGGCGTGGCTCCGCTGCCCGAGATTGAGCCCTATGGTCACAACCTCGCCTTTAAGCCTATGGACGAGCTCCAGACCAAGTACTATGTGCGCCTGAAGGTCGCCGACCGCGTGGGCGCCCTGTCCGAGACGGTCGACATCTTTGCCAAGCACAACATCTCGATCTCGCTCATCAACCAGGTCGAGGACGGCAAGTCGGGCGTCAGCGATGCCTGCTCGGTCATCTTCCTGACGCACCGCGCACTCGAGAAGGACGTCCAGGCTGCCGCCGCCGAGCTTGCCAGCGTCGACTGTGTGGCCGAGGTCGCCAACGTCCTGCGCATCGAGGACGTTGAGGCTTGGACCGAAGGCGTTATGGCCAACTAGCCCGATTCTCGGCAAATCAAATAACGCATGAGGGGCTCCTATCCGATTGGATGGGAGCCCCTTTTGCTACATCCTTTGAGCGAACTGGTCGACTAACGTTTGAACAACTTGACCGTTCGTCAACAACCGTGGATACCGTTTGCCGATATGCGACGGCAGCTGTATTTTGCCGCCGCTATGCTGTGCCGTGTATGTCCGCCCGCGATGAGAGGAAGCACCATGTTGCTCGAGGGCAAGAAAGCAATCATCACCGGAGGCACGCGCGGTATCGGCTATGCGATCGCCTGCCGTTTTATCGAGGAAGGCGCTGCCGTCACCGTCTTTGGCTCGCGCCAGGAGACTGCCGACGCGGCCGTTGAGAAGCTGGCGGCCGCCTATCCCGACGCCAAGGTCTGGGGCCGCTCCTGCGACCTCGCCTCACTCGAGGCCGTGACCGAGGCCTTTACGCAGGCCGCAGCCGACATGGGCGGTCTCGATACGGTCGTCAACAACGCCGGCATCTCCCAGCGCTCGCCCCTTTTGGATTACACGGCTGAGGAGTTTGCAAAGGTCATGGACCTCAACGTCGTCGCTGTCTTTAACGGTCACCAGGCGGCCGCCAAGATTATGACCGAGGCCGGCCACGGCGGCACCATCACTACCACGAGCTCGATGGTCGCCAAGTACGGCCAGCCCTCCGGCGTCGGTTACCCCACGTCCAAGTTTGCCGTCAACGGCATGGTCCAGTCGCTCTCGCGCGAGCTCGCCCCCATGGGCATCCGCGTCAACGCCGTTGCCCCTGGCGTGACTAAGACCGACATGGTCGCCAACCTGCCCGAAGAGGTTATTAAGCCCATCATCGCCACTATTCCGCTGGGTCGCATGGGCGAGCCCGAGGATGTCGCCAACGCATTCGTTTTCCTAGCGAGCGACATGTCCTCCTACGTCACGGGCGCCATCCTCCCCGTCGACGGGGCAGCCCGCTCCTAAAGGTCGAAAGTTTCGGCTTCGAACCTCAACAGAGTTCAACGCAAAAGGCGCGCTGTCCGCATCAACCGCAGGCAGCGCGCCTTCTATTATTTGGACGGAACCCGTATCCCGACATTCCTTGCTACTTGCCGTCGTCGTCCTGGGCTTCATCGCGCGCGTAGAGCTCCAGCATGCGGCGGCGGTATTCGTGTACGGCGAGCTTGGCGCGCTCAAGGCGGCGGCGCTCACGCGGAGTCAGCTCGGACGGGTCAACCTCATCACCATAGGTCTTATCGGCAAGAAGACGCGCCGCGTCCACGATGCGGGCATCGATGTGGCCGCTCGCCGCCTCGGCGGAAAGACGCTCGGCAATCGTATCGAGCGTAGGCAGGCCCTCGAATACGCGACCATGGCCATGTGAGGTCAGCAGCTCGTGCTCGCGTGCGAGCAGGCTCGCCAAATCGTGATGGGCGCGCAGGATGTCGAGCGCATCGGATGGATGCTCGACAACCTCTGCCACGGCGGCAACCGGCGCAGCATCCACCACGCGGTAGAAGAGCTGCGCGAGCAGCGGCATCAAGAACACCGTGATGGCGCCGGCGGCAACCATAACCGACGCGATGTCTTGCGACAGCGCGCCCGCGTTGACGGCAACGCTCGTAACGGCAACGATGATCGGTAGCGCCGTGGTGCAGTACAGGGCCACGGTAATGCGGCCATACGCCGACACATCACGCGTCGCGGGACAAATGCCCATAGAGATGAGAATGGGCACGGCACGAATAATCAGCAACGCCACGATAAAACCCGCGAGCAAGCCCGGGCGCGACACCACGGCCGTCAGGTCGATCTTTGCGCCCGATACGGTAAAGAACACCGGAATCAAAAAGCCGTAGGCCAGGCCGTCGAGCTTGGTCTCGAGCGTATGGTTACCCTCGGGGATGATATAGCGCAGGACAAAGCCGGCGGCAAAAGAACCCAACACGATGTCGAGGTCAAAGATGGCCGAGAACGCCACGAGCGTGACCAGGATGAGCACCGTCAGGCGCACGAAGGTCTGCGACGTGGTGTCGGCGCGTTCCTCGACAAACGAAAAGAAGCGGCTGCCGACGCGCCTGGAACGACTTGGAACCGCGGCCAGCAGCACGCAGACCACAGCAAACAGGCCAAGAATTACAAGCGTCTGGATGCCAGTGCGGGCAGACAGCAGCACCGACATGGCGAGCACGGGACCGAGCTCGCCCCAAGTGCCATACGCGAGAATCGAGTCGCCCACACGCGTGCCGGTGAGCGAGCGCTCGCGCATGATGGGCACAAGCGTACCGAGCGCCGTGGAAGTAAGGGCGAGCGTCACGGCGATACCGTCGAAATGGCTGACCGAGAACCACGGGGTAAAGCGCACGGCAAGCCAGGCGATACAAAATGTGACAGCCCACGTGGCCATACCGTAGCGGCCCTCGATGCCCGTGATGTTCTTGGGATCGATCTCAAAGCCGGCAAGCAGGAACAAAAATGCCAGACCGAGCTCTGACACGAGCGAGACCTCGGCATCTACATGGATGACGCCGAGCATATGGGGTCCCAGCACTGCGCCGAACACGAGCAAAAAGACCGTTTCGGGAACGGGCTTTCCGGGAATCGCCGAGGCGATGAAGGGGCTTGCAAAGGCCACGAGCGCGATGATGGCGAGTGAAACGAATGCCATGTGATGCCTTTCTCTTGTTTGCGCATCACTGTAGCACCCTCGCCGTCCTCAACGCGCCGCGAGCTGTCGTATCATAGTGAGGTTTACAAACATGTGGCTCAAGGCGACCGCAGGGCAGACCCCGCAAACCGACCGCTGCCGCATACCGTACCGTACGCCCAACCGATCAGGAAGGCAGGAACCAATGGTCTCTCGTATCTACGTGGAGAAGAAACCCGGGTTCGACGTCGAGGCTCAGCAGCTCAAGGGCGAGCTGACCGAAATTCTCGGCATCAGGGGCATCGAGGCCCTGAGGATCATCAACCGCTACGACGTCGAGGGCATCGACGAGGAGCTTTTCCGCTCCTGCGTGCCGACCGTCTTTAGCGAGCCCCAGGTCGATGTGACCTACGACGAACTCCCCGCAAGCGATGGCGCCGTCTTTGCCGTCGAATTCCTGCCTGGCCAGTTTGACCAGCGCGCCGACTCCGCCAGCGAGTGCGTGCAGCTCATCAGCCAGGGCGAGCGCCCCGCCGTGCGCTCCGCCAAGGTCTATATGATCTCGGGCGCTCTGGACGAAGCCGCCATCGAGGCCATCAAGCACTACGTGGTGAACCCCGTCGAGGCGCGCATCGCCTCGCTCGACCTGCCCAAGACGCTGTACATGGAGACGCCCGAGCCCCAACCCGTCGAGGTGCTCGACGGCTTCCGCGAGCTCGACGAGGCCGGCCTTGCCGCCTTTATCGCCGACCGCGGCCTTGCCATGGACGAGGCGGACATCGCCTTCTGCCAGCAGTACTTCCGCGACGAGGACCGCGACCCCACCATCACCGAAATCCGCGTGATCGACACCTACTGGTCCGACCACTGCCGCCACACCACCTTCGGCACCGTCCTGGACGACGTGACGATCGATGACGCCGTGGTGCAGCAGGCCTTCGACCGCTACATGGAGATGCGCCACGAGCTCGGCCGCGACGCCAAGCCCGTTTGCCTCATGGACATGGGCACCATCGGCGCCAAGTACCTCAAGAAGACCGGCGTCATGACCGATGTCGATGAGTCCGAGGAGATCAACGCCTGCACCGTCAAGGTAAAGGTCGATGTCGATGGCGAGGACCAGGACTGGCTGTTCCTCTTTAAGAACGAGACCCATAACCACCCGACCGAGATCGAGCCCTTCGGCGGTGCCGCCACCTGCGTGGGCGGCGCCATCCGCGACCCGCTCTCGGGCCGCAGCTATGTGTACCAAGCCATGCGCGTCACCGGCGCCGGCGACCCCACCGTCCCGGTTTCCGAGACGCTCGAGGGCAAGCTGCCGCAGCGCAAGCTCGTAACCACCGCCGCCGCCGGCTACTCCAGCTACGGCAACCAGATCGGCCTTGCCACCGGCCAGGTCAACGAGCTCTATCACCCCGGCTACGTGGCCAAGCGCATGGAGGTCGGCGCCGTCGTGGGCGCTACCCCGGCAAACCACGTGCGTCGCGAGTGCCCCGCCCCCACCGACAAGATTATCCTGCTGGGCGGCCGCACCGGCCGTGACGGCATCGGTGGTGCCACCGGCTCCTCCAAGACCCAGAACACCGAGTCCATCGAGACCTCGGGCGCCGAGGTCCAGAAGGGCAACGCCCCGGTCGAGCGCAAGCTGCAGCGCCTCTTCCGCCGCGGCGACGCCTGTCGCCTGATCAAGCGCTGCAACGACTTTGGCGCCGGCGGCGTCTCGGTCGCCGTGGGCGAGCTTGCCGACGGCCTGTATGTCGACCTGGACACCGTGACCAAGAAGTACGACGGCCTGGACGGCACCGAGCTCGCCATCTCCGAGTCCCAGGAGCGTATGGCCTGCGCCGTCGCCGACGGTGACGTCGAGGAGTTCATGGGCTACGCCGCCGAGGAGAACCTGGAGGCGACCGTTATCGCCGAGGTTACCGCCGAGCCGCGCATGCGCATGGCCTGGAACGGTGTCGCCATCGTCGACCTATCCCGCGAGTTCCTCAACTCCAACGGCGCACCCAAGCACCAGGTTGCCCACGTGTGCGCCCGCAGCGTGTGGCAGCCCAGCTGGGCCGGCACCACACTTGCCGAGCGCATGACCTCGCTTGTCACCGACCTCAACGTTGCCTCCAACAAGGGCCTTTCCGAGCGCTTCGACTCCACCATCGGTGCCGCGACCGTGCTCATGCCTTTTGGCGGCAAGACGCAGCTCACCCCGAGCTCGGCCATGGTCGCCAAGTTCCCCGTGGACGGCGAGACCACCACGGCAAGCGCCATGGCATGGGGCTTCAACCCCTACCTGATGGAAGCCGACCAGTTTGCTGGCGCCTACCTGTCCGTGGTCGAGTCCATCGCCAAGCTCGTGGCTGCCGGCTTTGAGCACAAGCGCGCCTATCTCTCCTTCCAGGAGTACTTCGAGCGTCTGCGCACCGAGGCCGAACGCTGGGGCAAGCCCACGGCGGCCGTCCTGGGCGCCCTCATGGCCCAAGTCGACCTGGGTGCCGGCGCCATCGGTGGCAAGGATTCCATGAGCGGCTCGTTTGAGGACGAAGCCGGCGAGCTCAACGTTCCGCCGACTCTGATCAGCTTCGCTGTGGCCGTGGGCCGCGCGGCGCGCGCCGTCTCCCCTGAGTTCAAGGGCCTGACGCACCGCGTCGTCCGCATCGCCCCCGCTACCTACGGTGAGGACTACCGACCCGACGCCCAGCAGTTGCTCGCCGCGTTTGACGCCGTCGAGGCGCTCACCGCCACTGGCGACGCCTTGGCCGTCTCCACGCCCGGCTACGGCTGCGGCGCCGAGAGCCTCTTTAAGATGTGCGTCGGCAACCAGATCGGCATCGAGCTTGCCAAGGATGTGGACGTGGAGAGCCTCTTCACCCCGCTCTACGGCAGCTTTATCGTCGAGCTCGCCGAGGACGCCGAGCTGCCCGAGGTCGCCGACGGCGTTGTCGTCGAGCCCCTGGGCACCACCGTCGAGGGCTATGTCATCGACACCGGCTCCGAGGTCATCGAGCTCGCCGAGCTCCAGGAAGCCTGGGAGAGCGGCATCGAGAGCGTCTTCGCCTACCGCAGCGCCGGCGAGACCCCCGAGGTCGAGACCATCGACTTCCGCGCCAAGGACATCCACGTGTACGGCGGCGCCATGATCGCCCGCCCGCGCGTGATCATCCCCGTGTTCCCCGGCAACAACTGCGAGTACGACAGCGCCCGCGCCTTCCGTGCCGCCGGTGCCGAGGCCGACACCTTCGTGATCAACAACCTCACGCCCGAGGCCGTCGCCGAGAGCACCCACGAGCTTGCCCGCCGCATCCGTGCAAGCCAGATCGTCATGATCCCCGGCGGCTTCTCGGGCGGCGACGAGCCCGATGGCTCCGCGAAGTTCATCACGGCGTTCTTCCGCGCTCCCGAGGTCACCGAAGCAGTCCGCGACCTGCTCCAGGCCCGCGACGGCCTGATGCTGGGCATTTGCAACGGCTTCCAGGCCCTGGTCAAGCTCGGCCTGGTGCCCTACGGCGACATCGTCGACGCCACGCCCGATGCGCCCACGCTGACGTTCAACACCATCGGTCGCCATCAGAGCCGCCTGGTGCGCACCCGCATCTCGTCCAACCTGTCCCCGTGGCTGTCGCAGTGCAGCCTCGACGACCCCTACACCGTCGCCATCAGCCACGGCGAGGGCCGCTTTGTCGCCAACGACGAGGTACTCGCCCAGCTGATCGCCAACGGCCAGGTCGCTACGCAGTACGTGGGCGAGGACGGCAAGCCCGGCATGGATCTTTCCGTCAACCCCAACGGCTCCGCACTCGCCATCGAGGGCATCACGAGCCCCGACGGCCGCGTCCTGGGCAAGATGGGCCATGCCGAGCGTCGCGGCGACAACCTGTACCGCAACGTGCCCGAGCATGTCCCCGGCGACAAGTTCATGCCGATCTTTGAGGGCGGCGTAGCCTACTTCGCCTAAACCTTTCCCATCGGGTACAATCCCTTCGGGTAACATCACCCGCCACCGACGCATCCGGTGGCGGGTTCTTTTTTGCTTCGCGCATGTAGGAAGGACATCATGGAAAGCCGCAAGCCGTATCTCGCCACCCTGCCCGGACTCATCCTGGGCTGTCTCGTTTGCTGCGCGCTCTGGGGCTCCGCCTTCCCCTGCATCAAGATCGGCTACGGCCTCTTTGGCATTCCCGCGCACGACAGCGCCTCGCAGCTGCTCTTCGCGGGTCTGCGCTTCACCCTTGCCGGCATGCTGGTCATTGTTGGCATGAGCGTGGCCCAGCGCCGTCCGCTCGTTCCGCAAGCGCGTGATATCAAGCCCATCTGCATCTTGTCGCTCTTCCAGACCATCGGCCAGTACTTCTTTTTCTACCTTGGTCTCTCCCGTGCAAGCGCTATGTCGAGCTCCATCATCGAGGCCAGCGCCAACTTCCTAGCCATCCTCTTTGCCGCCCTGGCGTTTCGCACCGAAAAGCTCGATACGGCTAAGGTGCTTGGCTGTGTGTTGGGCTTTGCCGGCGTCGCGCTCGTCAACCTTTCGGGCGCGGACGGTACCTTTGGCTTTACGCTCGACGGCGAGGGCTTTATCCTGACCTCCACCGTCGCGGGTGCCCTTTCGACCTGCCTGATCGGCATCTTCTCGCGCGAGCACGACGGCGTCTTGCTTGCCGGGTGGCAGTTCTTGGTCGGCGGCCTGGTCCTCACCGCCATCGGCTTTTTGATGGGTGGCGCGCTCTCCCCCACGGCGATTGCCCCCGCCATCGCGCTCATCATCTACATGGCGCTTATCTCCGCGATCGCCTACTCGCTGTGGTCGCGCCTGCTTGCCGTCAACCCCGTCAGCCGCGTCTCGGTCTTTGGGTTTATGAACCCCGTCTTTGGTGTGCTGCTGAGCGCGCTGCTGCTCGGCGAGGGCGCTGGCACGAGCCCCGTTACCGTCATCGTTGCTCTGCTGTTGGTCTGCAGCGGCATCATCATCGTCAACAAACCCAAAAAAGCCTAGCGAGCTCACCTTTTTAGGAAAGGTGTTCGCACACTTTAGCTTAATGGAGTACATCGGTGAGCTGAGGGCCACCACGCACACTAGCGTTCGCCCCTTTTTTCTAGCGTATCTGGACGCCGGCTTTCTTTTTCTCGGCCTTGACGCGGTAGAGCTCCGCATCGGCAGCGCGAAGTAAGTCTTGCCAGGTATCAACACTATCGCCGACCCGCGCGTAACCGATGGGCATCCGCAATGCATACGGCACCTCAGCACGAGCGAGCTCGTCGCTGATTGCCGCGCACAGACACATGATGTGCTGCTCCGCCGTCGCCTTTTGAAGCACCACAAACTCATCGCCGCCATAACGTGCGATAAAGCCACCAGACGCCGAGCAGACCTCTTTGAGCGTAGCAGATATGACCTGGAGGGCATGATCGCCCTCAACATGTCCATACCGGTCGTTAATCTGCTTAAAGCCGTCAGCGTCCATCATAAGCAGATATACATCTTCGGCCTGATCCACATTTGAAAAGAGCGACAGCATATAGGTCTCAAAACGGTTGCGATTGTTGAGGCCAGTCAACGGGTCGGTCGAGATCAGCTGCTCCTGGTAGATGATGTAGAGCAGCAGGATGCTCAGCGTTATACCGACACAAAGGCCCGGTACCGAAAACAAAACCTGGAAGGTACCGCCCACCAGAGCGGGAACCGCAAAAAAGGCGAGGGTGCGATAAATGGCCTTCTTTTGCAAACTTTCGACTTTTCGAGTCTGAATAAAGGCATGCAAAGACGTATATATGATGTAGCAGTAGCTAACGATAGGCTGAATCATATAAAGCGCTCCGCGACGATATACGCCCTGTGCATCGATATAGAACATAGTGTGCGTCCAGTAGCTGGTAAATGCCAGCACGACCACCAATACGGTTGGCAACGTCACGAGCGCCACCCTATAGCGCGCGGTCAAAAGGCGTGAGCCCTGCACTGTCTCGGAATAGAAAAACCAAATGAGGCACGCGATGGCGAACAGCGAAAACGAGACCGCGTTGGAAATCCAGTTGGCCGTGATGCCTACAGGAGTGCTCACGCCGTCCGAGAGCGTCCAGATCATATCGAAGAAAATGTAGGCTGCAGACGTGTAGCCCAGCATGCTAAACAGAAGCTGCTGGGTGCTCGAGAACAAGGAGCGGCGGCTTCGTGCGGCAAGCCCGATAAGAACAATCATGCATAGCAGGAATATCTCGATTTTGAGTGCCTTAACCACTAGACGCCATCCCTTCAATATTCAAGTGGTCAGAATCGCCCGATTCTGGTCTGGGCAACAAACACCCCCTACCCGCAGGGGTAGGGGGAATCATAGCAGAGCGCCCGAACGTCACTGCAAAACAGTCATCGTTCGGGCGCTCAAACGGCGCGAATTGCACTCCGGCATCATTGATTGGTAGCGATTGCTATTCGCCATCGATGTCGGTCGCGACGGCCTCCTCGATGGCCTCGACACCGGCAGGCGACAGATCCTCCTTGCCCTGGCAAAACTTCTTGTCGACCCAGCCGGTCAGAATCGGGGCCATGATTGCTGTGATGATGACGGCGGTGGCGATCTGCGCATACGCGGTGGGCGCAAGCTCGGCATAGCGCGGAGCTACCTCGGCGAGGGCGACCGGCGTGGTCATAGCCGTGCCGGCGATAGTGGAGCAAGCCACAGCGGCCTTGCCATTGCCGCCGCACAGGCGCTCGAAGGCAAAGGTAATGGGACCGACGATAAAGAGCGTGATGAGGCCCAGCAGGATGCCCGAAATGCCGCCGGTGATAAAGCTCGAAAGACTCATGGACGCACCGAGCTGAAAACCGATAACGGCAATCGCAGGATTGGCGCCGGGAACCAGCAGGTTCTTGATGAACGGGAACAAGTTGCCCAGAACCATGCCGATAACAAGCGGCAAAATGGAGCCGATGATGGTGCCGACGGGGATGTTGGCGAGACCCGAGACACCGAGGATGATCATCGTGACGGCGGGGCCGGCCGTAAAGAACAGGATACCGACAGCGCCCTGCTCGGACTCGTCGCCGAACTCGCCCATGATGCCCGTGTAGAGCGCCATGTTGCAAAACGTAATGCCGCCGATGATGGAGACCGAGCTCAGACCCAAAAGGTTATCGTTAAAGAAGTACGCGACGCCCAGGCCCAACGCGGCCGCAACAACAAGCTTGGGGATCAGCACGACGATGCCGGTCTTGATAGCGCCCGGCGTGGACTTAAAGCTGATGCCGGCACCCACAAACAGCAGGATCGCGGCGACGATGGTGTTGGAACCACCGCGGCAGGCGGCGGTAAAGAAGCCGCCGATCTCAAAGACCTGCGGGCAGAAGGTATTGAGCAAAAGGCCAACGATCATCGGGTAGATCATGATGTCACCCGGGATACGCGGGACTTTGAATTTCTTTTGCTCGTTGGCGGTCGCTTCCTGTGCCATGAAACCCCCATTTCCGCTGACGCAGAACAAAAGCCCACGTCACACTTTGCTACAGTAAAGTTTGACCATGGTACCAGAAGAAGCAGACCGCCTCGGTGAGAAATTCGATTCGTTAAGCTGGGACGATAACGCGTCCTGCTCCTATACGAGGCTCAAAACGATATAGAACACGATGCCCGAAACGCAGCACCACAACATCGACTTTGTCTTGATTGCCACCGCCACGACGCCGGTGGCCGCAATCCAGGGAACCAAGGCAGGCCAGAGTCCCGCGTCGAACGCGCCGGGGTTCACCAAGTCGTTGGCGACCAGCGCGGCAAAGGCAGCGGGCGGGATATAGCCCAGGGCCTCGGTAATGCGGGGCGACAGGGTCCGCCCGCGCAAGGCGAACGCCGGCGCGATGCGAAAGAACGCGATAGTAGCCCACGACGACAGCCACAGAACCAAGAACTCGTTAGCGGGCATCGCGGGCACCTCTTCCGTCAAATACAGCATCGCACGCCAGCGCAATGGCAATGCCGACCACGACGCTTGCCGGCACGGCAATATTCGCGAGGCCCAAGAACTTGCATACGGCGACGGACACCGCGCCCGAAACCGCCGCGACAACGTTACCGCGCGACAGCCGCTGCGAAAAGAGCAGGCAGATAAAGAGCGAGGTGCAGACAAAGGCTGCAATGGCGGTGGGAACATCGACAACGGCGCCGACGATGGCGCCCATCGTACACGAAACGCCCCATGTTGCGATAAGGATCACGTTGAGCACAAAGGACTCGAGCGGACCCCAATCCTCCCCTTTAACCAACTTGGCAAGCGAAATGCCGTATGCCTCCTCGGTAAGTGTCGCGGCAACAGCCAGCGTCTGACGCTTCGAAGCACCCCTCAAATGCGGTGCGATCGATGCCGAGTAAAGCGCAAAGCGCGAGGAGATTGCGGCGACGCTCGCGACGATCGACGCCGCAGGCACGCCTGCTAGCCACAGATTACAGATCATAAACTGCCCGCTGCCCGTCACGAACGTGCTGCTCAGGGCAAAAACCATCCAGGGTTCCATTCCCGTCTGCGCCATAATCATTCCGCACGGCGCGGCTATCGCAACATAGGTAAGCATCACCGGCCAGACGGTTTTAACGATTTTGAGCACCATAGCGTTCCTCGTCCCGACAAGATTTCCGAGCCGCATTCAACGACGCGGCAGAACCATCGCCCGATGGCAACCGAGTTCACCTACAATTGCCACCGGATCGAAAGACACAGAAAGACACAACTTTTTAGGAAGTCATTATGACAGCTATCGATCGAACGCGGGCTGCCGCGGCCTTCAAGACCTACACCGATGCCTACGATGCCGCCAATCCGCGTATCGCGCTCAAAATCGAGCATACGTACCACGTTGCCGAGGCATGCGATGCCGTGGCACGCGAACAGGGCTGGTCACCTCAGGACATTGACCTAGCGTGGCTTTGCGGCCTGCTGCACGATATGGGCCGCTTTGAGCAGCTGCGACGCTGGGACACGTTTAAGGATGCCGAGAGCATGAGTCATGCGGCGTTGGGCGTCGAGGTTCTCTTTGGCGAAAACCCTGCAGACGCGCCCGCGACAACAAGTATCCGCGACTTTATCGACGATCCGGTAGAAGACGAGTTGATTCGCGCAAGCATTGCCTATCACAGCGATTTCCGTCTACCCGCGCAGCTCGACGAGCGCACGCGGCGCTTCTGCGATATTGTGCGCGATGGCGACAAGGTCGACATTATGCGCACCATCGCCGACAGCACCGTCGACACCATCCTCAAAGTGGATGAGGACGTGTTTCTTGCCAGCCACTTCTCGGCACCGACGCTGGCTGCCTTTGACGAGCACCGCTGCGTCACGCGCGATGAGCGCGATGAGCCCGCGGACTACTTGGTGGGGCTTATCTGCTTTATGTTTGAGCTCGTCTATCCGGCAAGCCGCGCGCTGGCGCGCAAGCAGGGCGATATCTACCGCCTGCTCGACGCACCTTTTGGCATCGTGCGGCCCTTTACCGACCCCGCCACGCAAGCGACCTGGGAACGCCTAAAGAAAGAGATGCGAGCCTGGCTGGCCGGCGCCTAGCGCTCGAGCTGGGCCAGGAGCTCTTCGACGACTTCGACGACGTCGCCGACAACTTTATACTGCGCAGCGCCGAAGATGGGGGCATCTGGGTCCTCGTTGACGGCAATGACGCACTCCGCGCCGCCGATGCCGGCTAGGTGCTGGATAGCACCCGAAACGCCGATACTCACAAGGAGCTTGGGCGAAACCGACACGCCGGTCTGCCCAACCTGGTGGCGGTACTCCAGCCAACCTGCCTCCACAACGGGACGCGTGCAACCAAGCTCGGCACCCAAGGCATCGGCGAGCTTTCGCATCAGGGGCAGATTCTTCTTGGAGCCAATGCCGCGGCCCACCACGACCAGGCGCTCGGCATCGGCAATTGATGCCTGCTGCCCCCACTCCTCGGCGGGAATCGAGATCTCGACGCGGACCTTAGCATCATCCGCAAGCGATACCTGGGTAATCGTGCCAGAGCGGCTGTAATCAAACTCGGGTACCCCAAAGATGCCGGGACGCACCGTTGCCATCTGGGGACGATGATTGGGGCAGATAATGGTGGCCATCAAGTTGCCGCCAAACGCCGGGCGGGTCTGCTGCAGTAGACCCGTCTCCGTATCCATCGAAAGCACCGTACAGTCGGCCGTAAGGCCCGTCTGCAAGCGTACGGCCACACCGGGCGCCAGCTCACGGCCAAAGGCGGTCGCGCCGTACAGAATGGCCTCGGGTCTGCGCTCGGCCACCAAATCGCAGATGAGACGAGCATAGATCTCCGCATCGTTTTGGCGCAGTCGCTCGTCGCGGCAGACCACGACCTCGTCGGCACCGGCGCAGACCAGATGCTCCAGGTCCTCAAGCGAGCCCTCGGGGCCCATGCCGGCCAATGCCACCAGACGGCAACCGCGAGCATCGGCAAGCTCGCGCCCCTTACCCATGAGCTCGTAGGCCACCGGAGCCACGACATCGTGATCGTCGGTCTGCACGAATACCCATATGTCTCGATACGCATCGAGGTCAACCGCGCCGGCGGCCTCGTCGCGCTCGATCGAAATGGCATTGACGGGGCAGGCGTCGACGCACCCGCCGCACAAGATACAGCCGTCGGTCACATGGGCGCAGCGGTTGGGGCGCTCGCCCTCCATCACAATGCCACCCGAGGCACAGGCGCGAACGCAGCGGCCACAGCCAACGCATGCCTCGCTATCGATTATCAGTCCGCTCATCTATGCCATCCCCTCGATAATCTTGGCAAGCTTTGCTGCCTGCTCGACCGGCGTGCCCTCGATGGCCTCGCACGTTTGGTTACGGTCGGGCACAAACGAGCGCACGACCTGCGTCGGCGATCCGGTAAGGCCGCAACGCGAAGGGTCAGCATGTACATCGGCAGCACAGACCACCCGCACATCCGCATCTTCGGCCGCGCGAATGCCGGCGATGCTCGGCATGCGCAGCTGGCCGATCTCCTTGGCGGTCGTCATCGCGCACGGCATCTTCAGATAGACCGTCTCCTCGCCGGCATCGCAACCGTGAACGAGCGAAAGCGCACCGCACGTCGTAAAGCCCGCACTCTGCACGCAGCTCACATCGGTCACGCAGGGAATCTCGAAGGCGCCGGCCAGCTCGGGGCCAATCTGGGCGGTATCGCCATCCACCGCCATCTTGCCGCAGATGAGCAGATCGAAGTCCTCGTCAAGCGCCTCGATGCCGCATTTGAGAGCATAGGTGGTCGCCAACGTGTCCGCGCCCGCAAAAGCACGGTCGGTGAGCAGCAATGCATCGTCGGCGCCGCGGGCAATGCAGTCGCGCAGCAGCGATTCGGTTGCAGGGATGCCCATCGACACCACCGTCACGCGCACATCCATGCCAAAGCCGATAAAGTCGTCCTTGAGCGCCAGAGCGCATTCGAGGGCACTTGCATCGAAGGGATTAATGACCGCCTGCTTGCCATCACGCACGATGGTATTGGTTTTGGGGTCCATCTTGACCTCGGTGCTTCCCGGTACCGCTTTGACGCACACCACCATATGGAAATCGCTCATCTTCACGCGCCCCCTTTCTGGACGAGTTCATCCAAGAGCTTCTCCGAAAACAGGTTGCCACGACCCAGCTGCCCGGCAGGATCGAGCTGCAGCTTGAGTCGAGCCGATTCGACCATGGCCTCGTGGCCGTACATCGTCTCCAAAAAGCCCGCTTTGATCTTGCCGACACCGTGCTCGGCAGAGACGGCGCCGCCCATAGCCGTTACCTCCGCAGCCCACTGGGCAAACAGCTCGCCACCGCGACGGTAGTCCTGCGCATCGCGCGGCAGGATATTCACATGCAGATGGTTGTTGCCGATATGTCCCCAGGCGGCAGACTCAAGCCCGCTTTCGGCCAGCGTGCGGCGATAGAAGGCAACGACATCGGCCAGGCGCGCGTTGGGTACCGACATATCCGACCCCAGTTTGGTAATGGTGGGGTCGGTGCGGCGACGCTCGTCGATGAGCATGTTGACACTCTCGGGGACGGCGTGGCGGAAGAACCGCTGGCATTCGCGATCGACCTCGGTACGCGCAACCCAGGTCGCGTCATCGCGGCCGCCCGCAAGCTCCAAAACCCATCCCAGGTGGTACAGCTCCTCAGTCGCTTGAGCCTCGTCGTCGCAGTCGAGTTCCACGTAAACACAGACCTTTGCCTCATCGTCGAGCGCCGGCAGCGAGGCAAACGCGGTCGACTGCTCGCGCTGGCGGCGAAGGATATCCAAGGCGCCGGCATCGAAATACTCAATAGCGGCGGCATGGGACAGCACGGGGCGCACGGAATCGGTAAAGGACACCGCCTTGTCCTCACTGTCGAAAAAGCAGCTCACGCCCCATACGACCGAAGGTGCCGCCTGCAGGGCGATCTCGAGCTCGGTAATGACGCCGAGTGTGCCGCACGCACCGATAAAGAGGTCGATGGCGTCCATATCGTCCGCAACGAAATAACCCGACGCGTTTTTGGTCTTGGGCATGGTATAGCCAGGAAAATCCAGCTCGAGCGCGCGGCCTTCCGCTGTCACGAGCGACAAGTGGCGTGCGTCAGCGTGCGCCTGACCTCGATGAAGCTCAAGCAGGTTGCCGTCCGCCAGTGCCACGTGAAGCCCCGTAACGTGCGGGCGCATGGGGCCGTAGGCGTAACTGCGGGCACCGGAGGCATTGCATGCCGCCATGCCGCCCAGGCAGGCAGATGCCTCGGTGGGATCGATGGGAAAGAACTGCTCGGGAGCTGCCTGGAACTCCTCATAGGCCTCAAGCGATGCCTGATCCCAGCCAGCGGTCGGCAATGCCTTCTTGCCCAGCTGCTTGCGTAACTCCGAAAGCACGACGCCCGGCTCCACGCGCAGCAGAAAACGGCCTCGCTCGTCGCGTCGAAGACCCAGGTAGCGATTCATACGAGAAGTGTTGAGGATGTGGCCGCCGTGGGGCACGGCACCGGCAGCCAGACCGGTCCGAGCACCCTGGACCGTTATCGGAACATGCTCGGCATGGAGCTTTCGCAGAATGGCGCGGACTTCGTCCTCCGTTGTCGGAAACGAGATGCTCGACGCCTCGCCCGATGTGCGAGATTCATCGCGACCATATTCTTCGAACTCGTCGCCGAAGGGTTTGATGGCTGCAGACACGCGAACTCCCCCTTTAGTTAACTACAGTGTTTGCAGGGAGATGTTACCGCATCGTTTCGTCGACGTGACTGAGACCGTCTCCATAATTGGCGAATTTTACGTTTGCGCAATTCGGCGAGCGGCAGCGTTTTCTCGGCAGGCGCTCTATTTAACGCGCTCCTTCCCATCGCTGCCACGCGCACAATTGGCGCCCGAAAAAAGTTGAGATATTTTTTACCCTCTCTCACCTGCGGCGATGTAAATCCGTCAAGCATTTGGTCAGAAATTGGTCAAGTTACGGCTGATACGGTCGGCATCGACAGCCAAAGCCAATGGAAGGTTTGGCCCAAAAACAGGGAGGTTCCCATGGCATATTATTGGCCCCAGTACGGCATCGCCATCGAAGTTGACGATGACCCATATCTTCTGCCCTTCGATGAGGAGGCATTTCCCGATGCGGCTGTCTATCACGTCACCACCGACGTGATTTGCGATCCCGAATCGTTTTCGGCACTCGCCCACCACATCGCCCACATCCACGACATCAAACTCGACCCAAACTTCGACGAGCTCATCTACTCGCGACGCCTCATGCTCCACATGCTCTTTGGCGCCGATCCGTCCACGTTCGCGCGCGTCTATACCACTAAGGATGCCGCATGAGCGTAAGGAAGCAGTCGAGCCCCCTAGGGTCAAAACATCGAAAAAGGCTCGGCGTTGTCTGCCTGGCCATCGCCTGCGCCCTTATCGCCGTCGGCCTTTACGCCTGGCAGTCAAAGCCTGTCGCCGAGACAGGTGCCTCGGTCACAGCGGCGGAGGGTAAGTCGCGCCAGGAAATCCAGGACGAGCTCGATGCCATCGTCCGCGACAACATGATGACGATCTCGGTCGCACCGGTCGCCCAGCTACAAAAAGGCGGCAAGCTGCGCGTCAACGTGCAAAACGTCCAAGATAACAAGTTTCCCCAGCGTTTCCGCGTGATCCAAAACGACGAGACCATCTATGAATCGGGCGTGGTCGAGACCGGCAAGACCGTTGAGACCTGCCCCGCAGGCGACATCAAAGAAGGTGAGGCGTATATCGAGATTCAAGCGCTCGACGCCAAGACCTACGACGCCCATGGCAATCCCACGCGCATCAAGGTGCGAGTTGCGCAGGCCGAAGACTAGATCTGCCACCCGTTGCGAAAACGCGCACCCACGCCGCTTTCGTCTAACCATCACGGAAACGGTCCGTGACGAATAGAAAGGAACGATTATGGACATCACCGGGAACTTGAGCGGAACCAGGGCGCTCGTCGTGGGCGCGGGGCTGATGCTTGCACTCTCAATGGGTGCCGCGCCGACCCCCGCCCTGGCGGAGGGACGCACTGGAACCACCAACGTGACTATCAGGACCCAAATCGACAACATCAAGTTCAAAGCCCCGACCGTCATCCCATTTGTCGCCAAGGCCGATGGCACGCTTCAGGGCCCTTCCGAGAATACAACCACCATCGACAATCTTTCGGCCTATGGCATCCACGTTACCAACATGAAGATCGGCGCCAAGAACTCCTGGAGCATCGTCGCCGACGCCAAGACGGGAACCGCCCAGAACTCCATCGATTTTAAGGTTGGTCCGGACAAGGCACTCCAAGACGCTCACGCCGCGACGCAGGAAGCGGGCCTCGACCTTTCCAAAAATGCATCCTTCGACATGGGCTACCAGGGCATCGCCAATGGTACGGACAAGATTAAGCTCAAGACGAGCGGCAATGTCGCCCGCGTCACGCGAGACATCTTCCATGTGACTGGCGAGGGCGACCAGGTCGCAAGCATTACGTGGACGGTCGAGCCCGGTGCGCACACGGCCTAAGGCGATTGTCCTTGCCGTCATCATCGGCGTTGTAACGTTTGCCCCAATCGACGCCTTTGCCCAACAAGAGCAAGAGCAGGCTGCCACGCAAGTGACCGTAGATCTATCGGAGCTCGAACGCAGTGGCCAACATGAGCCCCTCGCGCAAACGGGCAACACGCAACAGCTCCTGGCAGCAGGAATCGCCGCGGCAGGCGCAAGCGCCATCGGCCTTGGCCTGCGCATCAAACGCAGCCAGTAGCCGCGAAAATCGAGACCGTCCAGAACAGGTAAGGAGAACCCATGGCATCAAAGAACCTTTTGCCCGTTGCCGCGCTCTGCAGTGCGCTTGCCACCGGCATGCCCGTCGCCGCCCTAGCGACACCCGCCGTAGATGTCCCCTTACCTGCCGTCAACTGTCTCGCCACAAACCAGATGAGCACCATCGCGCGCCAACGCTTCTCGCTTGCGCAGGCAAGCATTTCGACCTCGGGGTGCCTCCGTCGCCGCACGAACAGCTCGATAGTCGTGGATACCGAGCGCTCGTGCACAACGGACGGCCCCCTAACGGGATGCGTTATCTGCACATGGCGCGCAGCTGCAACTGATGCCGATGGCGATTCCTGCGACGTAGAGCTGCGCCTCGACATCACCCTGTCCGATGACTCGGCGGACGGGGCAACAGTCGCCTTCGACAGCACGTTTTTCGAAGACGGAGGAGGTGTATGCCTGGGCTGCGTCCCCTCGAGCGCCGATGGCACGCAGCCCGCTATCTCATTCACCGCATCGTTGAAAATGACCAAGGCGGGCACCGACGCTGCGGCGAAAGGCGAGACCCCCCTGATGCTCTACGCGGGCGGCGCAGAAAGCCAGGAGATTCGAGGCAAACAGCGAACCGGATCGCTCAGCCTAACACGAGGGACAGATCCCGGTCCTGTCGATATCAGCGCCCAAACACAAGATGTGCATCGCGTCCTCGCCGATCCGGCGCTACTCGAGATGGAATGGAGCGGAGTAGGAGCGGTCGGACTCACCCCCTCGACAGGTGACATCGCAAGCGACTCCAGCGAGAACAGTAGTGAAATAACGTCTGCGGGCACTGACGCCTCAAGCGATATAACACCGCCATCGAGCGGTCCTTCAGCAACTTTTAGCGAGCCAAGCGAAACAACCGCCGCAGTGGGCGGCACGCAAGCTGGCGAAAACTTGGACTATTCCATGCCGACGGACATCGACGAGGACAATTGTTGCATGATGGTCGCGCTCGACCGCACGGAAACCGTCGACGCCGCGAGCATTGAGGTCACCGCTGCCGATAAGCCCGTCCGTAAAGCGGCCATTATCGCATTCCCTAAAATCGTCGAAGTTGTTTTTCTGCCATCGGGCGAGGTCGTAGCCCCCACCCTGCTCACCTTGCTTGGGGCAAAGGGCACGGCCAACCAAATCGACAACCTCACGGTCGTCGACCCTGCGACCACCACAAAACTGCACCTGTATGCCGTAACCTCGGACGGAGGCAAAACCGAGGAATTCGACGGTGAGAACCTCCTGAATAACCGGATACTCCATAAAATGGAAGACGTCTCGTATCAAATTGAGCTCGAGGGATTTGACCGAGCTCGAGATGCCGATATCATCGCCGCGGCCATTGAATCCCCGCAGCGACTCATGACGCTGCGCTTCGATTACAGCCCCTATGTCGTGATGGGAGGCTGAGGCTTGGGCACCAAATGCCGTCGTTAATACCACTTATATAACGTATAGGATGAGGCATGACGCACCCTGCAGCCCGTTCTGCTACGATTGCCAGGTTGGCATCAATATGGGAGGGTTCATGCCGGGTTTGGGAACGGTCATCAACGTCGCGCTTTTGATTGCGGGCGGACTGCTGGGCCTTATAGGCGGACGCTTTATCACACCCCGCATCCAAGACACGCTCATGAAGGCGTCGGGGCTGTGCGTTTTGTTTATCGGACTGGGCGGCACCATGCAAAAGATGCTCGTCATTGACGGGAAAGCGCTGGAGACCACCGGCACCACCATGCTCATCGTCTCGTTTGCCCTCGGCTCGCTCATCGGCGAGGCCGTTAACCTGGAAGCCGGCATCGAAAACCTGGGCGAATGGCTCAAGCGCAAAACCGGCAGCGAGGGAGACAACGAGTTTACCAATGCCTTTGTCTCGACATCGCTGACCGTCTGCATCGGTGCCATGGCTATCGTAGGATCGATTCAGGACGGTCTGCTCGGCGACTGGTCCACGCTTGCCCTCAAGGGCGCGTTGGACTGCATCATCGTCTGCACCATGACGGCTTCGCTCGGCCGCGGCTGCATCTTCTCCGCCCTGCCCGTTGCCGTATTCCAGGGAACGATTACGCTGTTTGCCGGCGCGCTCTCCCCCATCATGACCGCCGCCGCCCTCGACAGCCTATCGCTCGTGGGCTCTATGCTCATCTTCTGCGTCGGCGTCAACCTCATCCGTCCCCAGACCTTCCGCACGGCCAATATGCTCCCCTCCGTTGTCGTAGCCGTCATCTACGCGCTCCTGTTCTAAATCTATCTACGTAGTGGTATCTCGAACACCTGTTTGATGCTGTGCTATGATATGAGGTCACCGAAGCTGCGTTAGGAGAGGAGAGACGGTGGCCGACCAGGACATCAAGATGCTCATCGAGCGCATTATGGCCGAGGCCCGGACCCATCAGTCCGCCCGTTTCTCACATGAGGTCTATGCTGACGAGCCGATTCTCAAAACCGGTCGTCAGATGCAGAATTTCCTTCCCGACCAGTACCGCAAGATGCGCGAGATATCGCGCTGGCAGGATGACCCCAAAGGCGGCGCGGGTCGCTGGCTTTCGGAAGCCGAGCTTTTCTACCGCCAAGGCCTGCTGATGGCCGACTTTGAGGACGACTGCCCCTACAACGGTACCTTTAAGTCGTACTTTCCCACCTATAACGCCATGAGCGATCGGCAGCTGCGCGGCTATTTTACCTGGCGCGCCCAAGTGCGCCGCGGAACCGTCGAGGAAACGTCTACGTCCTTTGCCTTCCTGTACCTCTATGAGCTGATCTGCGGCATTGGCGTAGATAACCCACTTGATGGTTTTAACAAGATCAAGGCTTTTTGGGATGCCTATCGTGCCTTCGAGCCCGGCATCGACCGGTTTGCACGCGTGTGGTTGCAAGATTACGCCGTGTTCCACGGGCTCAACCCCGAGCTGCTTCGCGACTCTAAAACCGTCGCATTCGACAACGCCCTCATCGAACTGCGGCGTGCGGCGCGAGACCTTGCGCCCGCGCCGACGCCGTCAGACCTGGCGCCTGCGCGTCGCAAGACCTCCAAGCCTACGCTCCCCCTTCCGCCCGACGAGGCGCGCGAGGAGCGACTCATGGCCGCCATCAATGCCCTCTCCACGTATAACCTCAATAACTCAAGACTCGATCGCGGCCACCATCGCGATCTACGCCACGTGGCATGCGCCGTGTATGTCCGTATGGCGCGCTACTATGACACGCACCGAAAGACCGGTATCGTGGCAAGCTTGTTTGGGGAGGAGACGGCCATGCCCTATACCATGTTTGCCTCGGCTGTGTTCTTTTCGCCTAATCGCCACGAGGATTGCGAATACCGTCTGGACCCCATCCATATTTACCGTTGTCAAAATGGCTTTTGGGAATGCATGCGCATCCACGGCAGCAGACAAAAAAGTAGCAAGCTCGGTGAGATGATGCGCGCCTGCGACCAACGCCTGCGCCTGGCCCTAGACCCCACCCATCCTCTAAAGGAGGAGAAGGTCCCCAAATATCTGGCCAAGATCATCGATGACGAGATCGTGGCATGGCTTTCGTGGGACGCCGCGCACCAGCCTGTCAAGATCGATATCGATTTGAGTCAGCTGGGGCACATTCGGAGCGCCGCCGCGCAAACGCGTGAAGCGCTTTTGATTGATGAGGAGCGCGAGGATGATGTGCCTATGGAAGCCGAGGCGACGCTTATCGAGCAACCGAACACCGAGTCTGCGCCCAGCATGACCGCCGGACCTGGCGAGATGGTCACACGGCAAGACGAACCCGACGAGCCGACTGTCTCCACCGAAGAGTTTGGCGTCGTGGCACCGCTCCTCGTGTCTGTGCCCGCGCCCGTAACGCCCGCGTCTGCCGAAGCTGCGAACAAACTCGCGCCCGCCGCAGATGCCTTCCTTCGCGCGCTCCTCGAGCGGAACACGGCGCAGGCCACATTGGCGGTGGCACGGTCGGGCAAGAGTGAGGACATGCTCGTCGATAGCATCAACGAAGCGCTCTTTGACCTGGTGGGTGACACCGTTATCGAGTTTGGAGCGGCAGGACCGCAGATTATCGAGGACTACGAAGCAGACGTGAGAGGATACCTAGACCATGAGTGATACCGCATCCGCAGCACCCCGTGTGCCCAAGCGCGTCGCCGCCGTCATTCTCAACTCGCTCAAGGGCGGCGTTGTCCCGCGCATCGGCCTTCCTTACATCACCGTAGGGCGCGAGGTCGAAATCCGCGCCCTGCTCACCGATCTGAGTCTCATCGCCGACGGCGGCGCGAGCTTCCGCTTTCTGGTCGGTCGTTACGGCGCCGGCAAGAGCTTTTTGCTCCAGACCATCCGCACGCACGCCATGGGCGAGGGATTCGTCGTCGCCGATGCCGACCTATCCCCCGAGCGCCGCCTGCAGGGCGGGCAGGGACAGGGCCTTGCCACCTACCGTGAGCTCATCCGCAACATATCGACCAAGACGCGCCCCGAGGGCGGTGCGCTCAACCTTATCCTGGATCGCTGGGTCGCCTCGTGTGCCGATGCCGATGAGTCTGCCGTCAATGCCCAACTGGCCCCGCTCGAGGAAATGGTCCACGGCTTCGACTTCGCCCGCATGCTCCGCCGCTACCGCGCGGCCGTATCCGAGGGCGACGAAGAAGCTATGAGCCGCGTGACCAAATGGATTCGCGGCGAGTACCGCACCAAGAGCGAGGCACGCGCCGAGCTGGGCTCCTCGACCATCATCAGCGATGACGACTGGTACGACTACGTTAAGCTCATTGCGCGCTTTTTGGTCTGCAGCGGCTACAAGGGCATGCTGGTGCTCATCGACGAGCTCGTGAATCTGTATAAGATTCCCAACGCCATCACACGCCAATACAACTACGAGAAGATCCTGACCATGTACAACGACACGCTCCAGGGCAAGGCGCAGTACCTGGGCATGATCATGGGCGGCACGCCAACCTCCATCGAAGACCGCCGCCGCGGCGTGTTCTCCTACGAGGCCCTACGCAGCCGACTCGCTCAGGGCCGCTTTGCACGCGAGGACCTTAAGGACATGCTCGCGCCCATCATCCGCCTGCAGCCACTCACCTATGAGGAGCTGCTGGTGCTGATCGAAAAACTCATGCAGATCCATGCCGGCTACTTTGGCTGGACGCCCACGCTTACCGAGAACGACTTGGTGGACTTTCTCAAGATTGAGTTCGGCCGCGTGGGAGCCGATACGCATTTGACGCCGCGTGAGGTCATCCGTGACTTTATCGAGCTGCTCGATATCCTGTGTCAGAACCCCGATGCAAACGTGGCCGAGTTGCTGCAAAGCGTCGGTGGCGACGCGCTGGCGCCGGCAGCCGCAACAGACGACACCGGCACTGCAGGCGGCGACCGCAACTTCGCCGAATTCACCATCTAACCTGCCAAAAAGGGACAGGTTTATTTTGGCAGGTTTTATCTGGGCAAACGCTGAGGCAGTAATGCAGCAAACCATTGCCAGCCACGTTAAGAGGTTCGTATTTGAGAGGAGGCCCCGTGAACGCCTTTGACCGATATGCTCCGTTTATCCAAGACTTCATCTACTCCCACGATTGGGAGAGCCTACGCTCTATCCAGGTTGCAGCAGCTGATGCCATCTTTAACACGCAAGACAATGTGCTCCTGACGGCATCCACAGCTTCCGGCAAAACCGAGGCAGCCTTCTTTCCCATCCTGACCGAGTTTTGGGAGAACCCGCCCGCGAGCGTGGGCGCCCTCTACATCGGCCCCCTCAAAGCGCTCATCAATGATCAGTTCGTCCGCCTCAACGACCTCTGCGAAGAGGCCGATATCCCTGTCTGGCACTGGCATGGCGATGTCTCGCAGTCACACAAGGCTAAGCTCATCAAAAAACCGAGCGGCATCCTGCAGATTACACCCGAGTCACTCGAAGCGCTCTTAATCCATAAGCACATGGCGATCCCGCGCATGTTTTGCGACCTGCGCTATGTGGTCATCGATGAGGTCCATTCGCTCATGCGCGGCGACCGTGGCGGGCAAACGCTCTGCCTTATCGAGCGACTCTCGCGCATGGCCGGCGTGCAGCCTCGCCGCATTGGCCTTTCGGCTACCATCGGCGACCCCGAGCGCACGGGCGCTTTTCTCTCACAGGGAACGGGGCGCGACTGCGTTATCCCCCGCTTTGAAGAACCACGCCGCGTGTGGCGCATCTCCATGGAGCACTTCTACAACTCGGGCCCCCAGGCACAGCAGCGGGGATTCATGGGCACAGGTCCTCAAGAGGCCGAAGTGCTTGCTTGCGAGCGCATCGAGGCGGCGGCATCCGCGGCACTGCCCGCCGGCGCCCAAGACATGCGTCACAGCGGACAGCCCACACAAGAGGAGCGCCGTCAACGTCGTGAGCGGGCACGGGGCAAGGCCGCTCCCAAGGACCGCCAAGCTTCCTCGGCCCCCGAGGGCGAAGTCGACATCCCCCAAGCACCCGAACAGGCATTACTCAACCCCACCGACACAGCACCAGACAACGCCGACCCCGGCATGGGCTATATCTTCGAACACACCCGCGGCCGCAAGTGCCTGGTCTTTGCCAACTCGCGCGAGGAGGCGGAGGCCGTATGCTCCATGCTGCGTAGCTACTGCGAGAGCCGACACGAGCCCGACCGCTTTCTCATCCACCACGGCAATCTTTCGGCATCGCTGCGCGAGACGGCCGAGGAACTCATGCGCGATGAGGAGCAGGCACAGACAACCGTCACCACCTCTACGCTGGAGCTCGGTATCGATATCGGCCGCCTGGAGCGCGCCTTCCAGATTGACGCGCCGTTTACCGTCAGCTCCTTTTTGCAGCGCATGGGGCGCACGGGACGCCGCGACCTTCCGCCCGAGATGTGGTTTGTCATGCGCGAGGAAGAACCCGAGCCGCGCACGATGATGCCCGAAACCATTCCGTGGAAGCTCCTGCAGGGCATCGCACTCGTACAACTCTATCGCGAGGAAAAGTGGGTCGAGCCGCCCGAGCTCGATCGACTCCCCTACAGTCTGCTCTATCACCAGACCATGTCGACGCTTGCCAGTACCGGCGAACTCACGCCGGCAGAGCTTGCCCAGCGCGTGCTCACGCTCAGCTACTTCCACCGCGTCTCGGCCGATGACTATCGCGTGCTACTGCGTCACCTCATTAAGATCGACCATATCCAAGTCACCGAGGGCGGCGGACTCATCGTGGGTCTCGCGGGCGAGCGCATCATCAACAACTTTAAGTTTTACGCCGTATTCCAGGAAAACGAGGAGTTCACCGTTCGCAGCGAGTCGGCCGAGTTGGGCACGATCGTCAATCCGCCACCGCCCGGTGAGCGCATCGCCATCGCCGGACACTGCTGGATTGTCGAGGAAGTGGACTGGAAGCGCCACACCGTCTTTGCCACGCAGGTCAAGGGCCGGGTGCCGGCCTACTTTGGCGACTGCCCCGGCGACATCAATACACACGTACTCGAGCGCATGCGCAAGGCGCTCAACGAGCACGCGGCGTATCCGTACCTTATGGGTAACGCGCGGGCCCGCTTGGCGCAGGCTCGTCATACGGCCGAGATTTCGGGCGCGGGAACTAAACCGCTCATTAACCTGGGCGGCGATACCTGGGTGATCTTCCCCTGGCTGGGCAGCTACGCCTTTTTGGCCCTCGAGCGCATGCTCAAGATTAAGTGTGCCGCGGAGTTGGGCCTTCGCGGACTCGACCCATCACGCCCGTACTTTATGCAGTTTAAGATGAAGGCCGACGAGGAGACGTTCTTTGAGGTGCTCGCCGCCGAGGCCGAGAAGGACTTCGATCCCATCGAGCTCGTCTATCCCGGCGAGGTGCCTTATTTTGACCGCTACGACGAGTTTGTTCCCGAAGAGCTCGTACGCAAGGGCTTTGCCGAAGGCGTGCTCGACATAGAGGGCATGAAGCAGCGTGTCCGCAGCTGGAGCGACCACGCCTAAGACCCGTCTTTTTGGGACGGGGAGACTTACTTGTCGTGAAGGGCAGTGCCGAGGAAGTCGACGTCAAAAGGCACGGCTTCGGCAAAGGCATAGTCGCCGTCGCTGGCGATGAGCAGGTAGTTCTCCTCGCTGCCGAACTCTGTATCGCCACATGGGACCACCCAGGCGCGGGCGAATACCTCGAGTGCCGTGGCGACGCAATCGCGCAGGAACGTCACGTCGCTCCCCCTGGTCGCACTCACGATATTGGCAACATAGATGCCCCCGGGGTTCAGGCTACCTCGCACCAAACGCAACGCCTCAACCGTCGCCAGCTCGCGTACGGGCTCGGCACCGCCAAAGCAATCGCTCACGACCACGTCGTAGCGACGATGGCCCACGCTCGTCACACCCAGATACGAGCGAGCCTCAGCGGTAATCACTCGCAGGCGATCGCCCACCGTGCGCTCCAGCTCGTCCAGGTAGAACCAACGGCGCGCCAGGCGCGTAATCTCGGCATCGTACTCAACGACGTCCATGCGCAAGCTCTCGTGCGACATCAGTGCAAACTTGGGATAGGCAAACCCGCCGCCGCCCAGCATGAGCATACGGTCGATACCATGCCCGTAAGCATCACGCATTGCGTCCTCAGCCTCAAACACGTCGTCAAACGCGCGATAGTACGCAAAGACGGGCTCCGCCCAACGCTCGCCAACGTAGCTTGCGCTTTGGTAAACGCCGCCTTGCACCAATACACGGACTTCGTCGCCGCCCTCATCGTGCACGCGTTTCACACGCGCCAACCCATTGCGGGTTCGCGCAACCTGCAGACAGGCAGCACGGACAGCGACAGCGGCCGCGCCAAGCGCCGCGGCCCCCAGAGCAACGCCGGCAACGACGCCGGCAGAAACACTCGGCTTGTTCATCTAGAGCTCCTTTTGCAGATAAAGGCCATGGTCATAAAATCCAAGATGACGATAGTACTCACGTGTGCCAATCGCGCTAATCACGTTGATACGCGCATAACCCGCATCCCGGGCAATCTCGCACGCACGCTCTACGAGCAAACGCCCCAACCCGTGATGCTGCGCCGCCTGGCCTTGATCGCCCACGCGCGCCGCCATGCCATACACGTGAACCTCGCGAATCATCGCCTCGTCCGACACCGTCGGCAACTCGTCCGCATGCGCGGCAACAAACGCGCGGTCGGGCAGCGACAGGCGCAAAAAGCCCGCGATTTTGCCCTGTGGTGTCACCCACTGCAAAAAGCGCTCGTGCGTCACCGGCGTCTCGTACGCCACTTCCTCGTCAAGGGTCAACTCGTCCAGGTCGGCACCCGCCGTGCTGATCTCGCGATAGCGAATCTCACGCACCGTCGCACCGTCACCCCGAGCAGCCAGGCGGTTCTCAACGAGCTGGCGCAGGTTGGGTTTCTTGTTGCCCACCATGATGTCATCGGAGCTAAAGTCGCGGATCATGCGGCTGATGCGGCAGAACGCCGGCGTCACCACGATGTCGTCGGCCAACACATCGAGCAGCTCGTCCTCGGTATAGGGGCGCCACTCGCCACGCTCGTAACAGCCCACCAGACGCGAGCCCTCGATGAGCGCGCACGGGTAGACCTTGACCTCGTCGGGCATAAAGGCGCCCTCGGTCATAAAGCGCTCGTAGTCGCGCTTGTCCCCATCAGGCGTGGCGCCCAGCAAGTTGAGCATAAAGTGCGCGTGGATCTTAAAGCCAAACAGGCGCGCGAGCGAAAACGCCCGCTCGATCTGCGCCACCGAAATGCGGCGCTCGTTGATATCGAGTAGATGCTGGTCAAGACTCTGAATACCCATCTGAATCTTGGTGCAGCCCAAGCGGCGGATAAGTGTGAGGGCCTGCGGCGTTACGGCATCGGGGCGTGTCTCGATAACGAGCCCCACCACGCGATGCTTCGCCGTCTCGTTGATGCGCTGCTGGCGCTCGAGCTCCTCCATCGTTGCCGTCTGCCACTCGGTGACCTCGCCCCACGGCGTACCGGGGCCGTACAGACGACGCACCGCGCGGTTATAGCCGCCCACGGCAGCATCCACACGCTCCTGCTCGTCGGCAACGCCGGCAGCAAGCTCAGCCTCGTCGGTCGCAATGCCGGCAGCCCGATAGCGCTCGCGGCGCCCTGCTACCACCGGCGGCAGGGCATCGGCGGGCGCGTCATCGAGCAGGCGCCCTGCCTCGGCACGGCTGATGCCCGGACGCGCCAACATGGGGTTTGCCGCCACGCCGGCGACGGCATCGTCATTGAGCGCACGGAAAAGCTCCGACATAAACCACGTTTGATACCCTTGCGGATAGTCGCTCCAGGTGCCACCGAGCACGATGAGCTCTATCTTGTCGGTCGCATGCCCCATCTGCGAAAGCGCGGTCAGACGAGCGCTCACCTGCAGATACGGGTCAAAGCAGTTTTGCTCCGCACGGGCGCACGCCGGCTCGGCGTGCAGATAGCTTTTAGGCATGCGCAGGTCATTGGGGCAAAACAGGCAATCGCCCGAGCATGGCCAGGGCTTGGTAATGACGGTAATGGTCGCCACGCCCGAAGCCGTGCGACGAGGCTTCATACGCAGCACCTGCAGCAGTCGACGTTCCAGCTCGGTATCGACATTCCACGCAGCCCAACGAGCCGGCTCCTCACGTTTAACCCGCTGGTAGAACGGCAGCAGACGGCGCTTGGCCAAATCGCGTTTGTCGGCACCCTCACGGCGCGCCTCGGCATGTATCAGTTTGACGAGCGCCTTGTCGTCCACGGTCTCGCCGCGACGCAGGGCCTCAAGTATGTTCAAGATAATCTGTTCCATGCCCCCATTGTAAAGGCAAAGGCGCCGGAGCCCGTCACGGCTCCGGCGCCTCCATCAAACAGCGCAGCTATGGTTTATAAGTCTTCGATAACCGCCCGTCACTCTGAATCAAATGACATGTCGCCCGAACCAACCTCAAAACGATACGTAGCGGACTTATCGCCATTATCGAATTCAAGATTCAAAATGGTCTCGCCGTCGTAGTCAAGCGGAAGGAAATCGCTCTCGAAGTCGCCGCTGCCCAAGGTGAGGCTCGCCTTAAAGCCCGTAGAGTTCGGAACCGTCATCTCCACATCACCCGAGCCCACACTCACGTCCATCGACTTCGCGGGCGCCTGGTAGAGATCGAACGTCATGTCGCCCGAACCGACCTCGGCATTCAGGGTGTCGGTCACGGTGCCCGTAAACTCAACGTCTCCCGAATTCAACGTTATAACCAGATCATGGCACGCAATGTCCGCGACCGCCAGGTCGCCCGACCCTACATTCGCCGTAATGCCCACCAGGTTATCCGCAACATCTCGCGGCAGCTCAATGGTAATTGTGCGGTCAATCGCGCGCTTATCATCGTAGTCGAACTGACTGATCTTGAGCGTAGAGCCCTTGACCTCAGCAAGGTTCCGGGTAGCCGCATCAGAAGCAGACGTTCCCTTCGCAACGCGACCGCTTTCGATAACACGCACCGGGCCGCCAGAGACACATTTAACCTCGACCGTCCCCGACGTCACGTCCAAGTCGAGCGATTGGAACGCGTCGGCATCAAACGTTTCGCTCGAAAGCTGCTGAGGCCGAGCGGAATAGTTACCGCTATCCAAGAGATCATCGTCGTCAAACATATCGTCAAAATCAGACAAATCTCCAGATAGAATACCGGTCGTACGCACCATATCGGAATGAGCCAATAGCTGCGAAGCACCAAAAACAAGCCCGATGATAAGCACAAACGCTCCGATGCCAACGCCCAAGCGTACCTTGGATTCATGCGAAAGCTTCATCATTCATCACCCTCTTTGGCAATCGGCTCAGCGGTGGCCGCGGCAGCCATGTCAGCGTCAACCGAAGCGGAAACGTCCTTCCCCTTAGTCCTAGCGACCGCCGGTGCCGGACCAACCTGAATATCCCCGCGTGCCCAATCACCATCGAGCGCACGCGCCACCCAGTGATAGATGGGAATCGTAAAGAAGATCAGCGCGGCAAAGGGGCCGGCACCAAACAGGAACATCAGCAAAAAGAACAGCAGCCAACACACGGCCCAATACGGGAACGACTGGAACGGGCCCTTCACCGGAGTCGAGCCAACTGCGCCGCCACTCGTCGCCTGAGCCGTCGCCGCATTGGCAGCCTGCGCACTCCAGCTTGCCGCTTGCGCCGCCTTGGCCGCAGCATCACTCGCCTGCGTTGCCGCCTCGGTAGCGCGCGCCGCCGCCTCATGGGTGCGAGCACGCTCTGCCGCCTCGGCCTCGCGCTGACGGGCGCGGTCCTCGTTCTCAAACTCGATATCGTCCTCAATCTCGTCGCTCGGATTGAGCAGCTCGTCCAGGCTCACGCCATAGAGTTTGGCGAGCGAGATCAGGTTCTCGGTATCGGGCGAGCTCTCCGCGCGCTCCCATTTACTGACTGCCTGGCGCGACAGCCCCAGCTTTCGCGCCAGCCCTTCTTGGCTAAAACCCTTGCTGCGACGAAGGTCGGCGAGCCGCTGCGCAGTTTCTACATTCATGGTTCCTCCTATATGATGCCAGCCGTGCCGCCGGACCGTTTTTGTTCTTAAGGCGCCTTGCACAGTTAAAAATCTATCCGCCACCGCCAAAAGCATGCCACCTATTCTAGTGAGATTTTTGACAACCGGCGGTTGCGGGTGCATATGAGCTGCGGAAATGTGTCCAAACAAAGCAATGACCCGTAGCTTGGTTGTCCCCGTTGCGGCGTTAACGGTAGTATGGTCGTACTGTTTATTCCGCACCGCCAACGGAGGGAGTTCCGCGCCGTGAACCGCGATTTCGCCTCATCGCTCATCCAGCTCAACAACACGTTCTATCGCGAACACTCCGCCTCCTTTTCCGATACGCGGCAGGCCCCGTGGCCCGGCTGGGTGCACACCATGGACATCGCGCTCGGGCAGCTCGACGTCGCCACGATCGAGCATCCCGTCCGCGTCTTCGATCTTGCCTGCGGCAATATGCGATTCGAGAACTTTGCTGCCGGCGGCGCACTTGCCGCCAAGGGCGTCGACGGCGCAAACCCCTCAGCAGATGCCAGCTGCCCGTTTGAGTTCTATGGCGTCGACTCGTGCCAGGATTTGGCTATCGATGCGCGCGGTCACGCCCTGCGCATTCCCAACCTGCACTTCCAGGAACTCGACGTGCTCGATGCCCTCATGAAGCTCAACCCCGCCGAGACGCCCGATGTGCTTTTCGACGCACCGCTCGCCGACATCTCGGTCTGCTTTGGTTTTATGCACCACGTGCCGTCGTGCGAGTACCGCGTACGCGTGCTCGACGCCCTGGTGCGCCAGACGCGCCCGGGCGGCATCATCGCCATCAGCTTTTGGGAGTTTATGAATGACGAGCGCATGGCGCGCAAGGCCGTTCGCGCCGAGGCCCGCGCCGAGCTCACCCCGCCGTTTGAGGGTTACGATTCCGCGCAGTTTGAAGCCGGCGACCACCTCATCGGCTGGCAAAACGACCGCCACGCCTACCGCTATTGCCACCACTTTGACGATCAGCAGATCACCGACCTGGTGCGCGGCGTCCGTACGTTCTACAAGAGCGGCGAGGTCCCCGTGCGTGAGCTTGAGCGCTTCCATGCCGACGGTCGTAGCGGCGAGCTCAACCGCTATGTGATTCTCAAGCGCCTGTAGGCATCGACGACTCGCCGCCGAGCCGCACCGCATCTTTCGGGCAAACTATGCCCGCCCTTTTTCAATCCATTGACGGAACGT
The DNA here is from genome assembly GCA_965151385.1 of uncultured Collinsella sp. Lineage (GTDB taxonomy): Bacteria > Actinomycetota > Coriobacteriia > Coriobacteriales > Coriobacteriaceae > Collinsella. The sequence goes on from CBCTZJ010000011.1 coordinate 53,189, forward strand.
GCAGCTATGCGTTCCATACTTATGACCAAGGAGCCTCATGGGAGCCGTCCACGTTCGCACGCCTAAGAACTTTGTGCTCGAGGAGCGCCTGGAGCGCTACGCCGATGCGATTGAGACGAACCCCGAGGCCTATGCCGGAGATTGGCGCAAGGCCTGTGCGCCAGCTGGCAGCAAGCCCTTCGAACACCTTCACCTTGATCTTGGCTGTGGCAAGGGAACGTACCTTGTAGAGCGCGCGGCCCACGAGCCAAACACCCTCTTTATCGGCATGGACCAGGAGCCCATCTGCATCGCCTATGCCGCACAGAAAATCTGCGAGCAGGAGCTATCCAACGCGCTCGTCCTGCCCCGAGGCGCCGCATCGCTGCCGCAGTTATTTGCCGCCGGCGAGCTCGACGCCATCACCATCAACTTTCCCACGCCGCAGCCCAAGGCAAAGTACGCCAAAAAACGACTCGTCCATGTCGACCATCTAATGCTCTATCGCCCGCTCCTTGCAGCCGGCGCTACCGTCACGCTGCGAACCGACAGCAAGCCACTGCGCGACTACGCCTTGGGGCAGTTTGCCGCGGCAGGCTACGACACACTTTGGGTAAGCGACGACGTTCGCCGCGACCATCCCGAGCATCCCGAGACCGAATACGAGCGCCGCACGCGCGAGATGGGTGCCGCCGTCTATGGCATATGCGCCACACCCGGCGAGAAGCCTACCGACGAACAGCTCACGGTAGGCCGCGTGCAAGAGCAGAGCCTTGCGTGCTACCTGCCCGATAACCTCGATGAGCTCACCTATGTGCCTTTAGGCATGGAAGAGGCCGTCGAGAACTTTAGAAACCGTGCCCGCAAAGGCAAGAAGCACCTGCCGCAAGAGTCCTAGGGGCTTCTTATGGTCGTGGCGTCGGCAAGCAAGCGCGAATAGGCGCCAACGAACGACCCTCAAGCCTAAGTGAGTAGACTTTTTGCAATAGCCAAGCACAACCCGCATAACGAAAACTAAAACCGCAGGTAAATCCCTTACGCAAAAGTCATGTGCTCGCGATATTGCAAAAAGTCTACTCACTTAGCCGGCAACTGCACCAAACGGCTGGGCAGAACGCCCATTTCCTGCATTTTCTCGCGCGCTGGCACCCCGCGCCGCCGCTACGCCATAATAGTTGGCGGATAATCGCGAGAGAAAGCAACCACATGGCACAAACCACGACAGATACCGCCGCCAGCACCGTCTCCGTCGCCGGCGCTGCCAGCTCATTCTCGGGCGGCACGGGAACCGAAGCCGAGTTCGGCTCGCTCGGCGCGCTCTCCCCCACCTGGTGGGAGCCCGAGGACGGCAGTGAGCCCGAACCATGGCTCACGCCCGATCAGGCCTTCGAACGCTTCTTTGAATGGACGGGCGATCGCGGCATTGAGCTGTGGGATCACCAAGAAGAAGCCCTCATGGACCTGGCTGCCGGCGATCACGTCATTTTGGGCACACCGACCGGATCGGGTAAATCGCTCGTCGCGCTGGGCATGCTCTTTATGGGCATGGCGCAGGGCAAGCGCTGCTACTACACGGCTCCTATCAAGGCTCTGGTCAGCGAGAAGTTTTTCGACCTTGTGCAGGTGCTCGGCCGCGACAACGTCGGCATGATCACCGGCGACACGCATATCAACACCAAGGCACCCGTCATCTGCTGCACGGCCGAAATCCTTGCCAACGATGCGCTGCGCGAGGGCGAGGACGCCGATGTGGGCTGCGTGGCCATGGATGAGTTCCACTACTTTGCCGACCCCGACCGCGGTTGGGCCTGGCAGGTACCGCTGCTCACCCTGCCCCACACGCAGTTTATGCTCATGAGCGCCACGCTCGGCGATGTCACTGCCATCGCCGCCTCGCTCGAGGAACACACCGGCGCTGCTTGCGACTTGGTTGTCGACGCCCCGCGTCCTGTTCCGCTGAGCTACGACTATGTGACGACCTCCCTCGAGGGCACGGTCGAGCTCGCCATGCGCCGTGGCGAGGCCCCACTCTATATCGTGCACTTTAGCCAGGATGCCGCCCTTGCGACGGCACAGTCGCTCGCCAATTTTGGCATCGCTAGCAAGGAGCAGCGCGAGGCCATTAAGGAAGCGGCAAAGGGGACGAGCTTCTCCACGGCCTTTGGCAAGATTCTCAATCGCCTGCTTGGATGCGGCGTCGGCGTGCACCATGCTGGCATGTTGCCGCGCTATCGCCTGCTGGTCGAGCGCTTGGCGCAGCAGGGTCTGCTGCCCGTCATCTGCGGTACCGATACACTCGGCGTCGGCATCAACGTACCCATCCACACCGTGGTGCTCACCGCGCTCACCAAGTTCGACGGCTACAAGATGCGTCGCCTGCGCGCCCGCGAGTTCCATCAGATTGCCGGTCGCGCCGGCCGCTCGGGCTTCGATACCGAGGGCATGGTGATTGCCGAGGCACCCGAGCACGAGATCGAGAATGCCAAGCTTATGGCCAAGGCGGGCGACGACCCCAAAAAACTCCGTAAGATTAAAAAGAAAAAGGCCCCCGAGGGCTTTGTCACCTGGAACAAGCAGACCTTCGAGCGTCTGATCGAGACGCAACCCGAGACGCTCAAGCCGCGCCTGCGCATCACGCACTCCATGGTGATCAGCGTGGTCGAGCAGGGCGGCGATGCCCGAGCCCGCGTACACGACCTCATCGAGACGAGCCTGCAGACCCCCGAGGAAAAGGCAAAGCTCGAGGTTCGCGCCGACGAAATCTTCGCGACGCTCATCGATTCCGGCGTCGTCGTTCGCACCGAGGTGCCGCCCGCGCCTGACGCTCCGGCTGACGCCGCACCAGACATCGACTATGCGCTGACGGTCGATCTGCCCGAGGACTTCGCGCTCGATCAGCCGCTCTCGCCGTTCTTGCTTGCCGCGTTGGAGCTGCTCGACCCCGAGAGTGAGACCTATACCATGGATCTGATCTCGATGGTCGAGGCTACGCTCGAGGACCCCAAGCAGGTATTGCGCGCACAGGAGCGCGTCGCACGCGATCGCGCCATGGCCGAGATGAAGGCCGACGGCATCGAGTATGAGGAGCGCTTGGAGCGCATTCAGGACGTCACGTACGAAAAGCCGCTCGAGGATTTGCTCGACGCCGCTTTTGACAAGTACTGCCAGGAAGTGCCCTGGGCCAACGACTATCAGCTCTCTCCCAAGAGCGTTCTGCGCGATATGCTCGAAAGCGCGAGCGATTTTAAGGGCTACATTCAAAAGCTCGGCATCGCCCGCTCCGAGGGCATTTTGCTACGCTACTTGGCAGAGGCCTACCGTTCGCTCGACCGCACCGTACCCATCGAGAAGCGCGACGAGCGCCTGCGCGATATTATCTCGTGGCTGGGCTTTGTGGTGCGCTCGGTGGACTCGAGCCTGGTGGACGAGTGGGAGAACGCCGGCAACCCGGCAGCCCTCGATGCCGCGCCGCCACAGGGCATTGACGAGGTCGTGGCGGACCGCCGCGGCTGCACGCTGTTGGTGCGCAATGCGCTCTTCCGCCGCGTGACCCTTGCCGCCCGCGAGCACGTTCGCAACCTGGGCGAGCTCGACGACGGCTGGGGCATGAGCGAAATTCGCTGGCAAAAGGCGCTCGATGCCTACCACGAGCAGCACGAGGAAATCCTCACCGGCGGAGATGCCCGCAGCGCCGCGATGTTTTCCATCGACGAGTCCGACGAGAAGACCGCGCACGTATGGCACGTGCACCAGATCTTTGCCGACGAGGATGGCGACCACGACTTTGGCATCATGGGCGATGTCGATCTGGACGCCACGCAAGACGGCGGCGAGGTCATCTTCAAAAACTACCGCGTTGGCTTTATCGAGGACCTGCTCGAGGACTAGCCGAACATACTGGAGCGAAACAAGCGGGGCCGTTGGCAATATCGCCAGCGGCCCCGCTTTTGCACTATCTGCTATGCCTTACTCGGCATCCTCGACCTCATACGAATCCGCCTCGGCTGGCTCATCGTTTGTCTCTGGCGCAGCCCCGCGTGCCGCGTCAAAGGCGGCCTTCATGGTCTTGTTGCCCCATGTGAGCTTGCGAATGGTAAGATCGTCGGCCTTCTTGTTGGCAAGGCGCAGATTGTTCTCGGAGGACAGCAACGCCTCCTTGGTTTTCTGCAGATGGCTAATCGTCTTGTCGATCTCATCGATTGCCGTTTGGAACTTGCGGCTCGCGATCTCGTAGTTGCGGCCGAAGTCGTTCTTGAACTTTTCCATCTTGGCTTCGAAGTTCGTGACGTCGATATTCTGCTGTTTGTACTCCGCCAGCTCCTGCTTATAGCGCAGCGAACCCATGGCGGCGTTGCGAAGAAGTGTAATCATGGGAATGAAAAACTGTGGGCGAATCACGTACATCTTCTCGTAGCGATAGCTCACGTCCACGATTCCCGCGTTATAGAGCTCGCTCTCAGGCTCGAGTAGCGTGCAGAGCACCGCGTACTCACAGCCTTTCTGGCGACGATCGTGATCGAGCTTCTTAAAGAAGTCCTCGTTTTTGTGCTTGGTCGCAGTCTCGTCGTTCTCGTTTTTCATCTCGAACATAATCGAAATGACCTCGTTGCCGCTCGCATCGCACTCGCGGAAGATAAAGTCGCCCTTGGTACCCTCGGACGCATCGTTGTCTTTCTCGAAGTACGCGTTGGGAAACGCCGTCATGCGTAGGCGGTTAAACTCGGTCTCGCAGTGCTGCTCGAGCGACTCGCCCACCATCTTGGTGGACAGGCGCACCTTCATGTCCTTAAGGCGCTCAATCTCTTCATCCTTGTAGCGAATCAGGTCATCGCTCGCGCGCTTGGCCTGCGCAAGCTCGAGCTCGTGTGCCGCCTTGGCCTGTTCCTCGCGAGAATCGCGCACCGCCAGCTCGCTCGTCAGCTTGGCACGTGCCTCATCGCGCTCTCGCTCCGCCGCGGCGACCGCCTCCGACAGGTTCATTTTTGCCATCAGTTCCTGCTCGCGCAACTGGGCACGCAGACCCTCGGCCTCTTGCTCAGATTGTGCCTTTGCGGCGGAAAACTTCTCCTGTACCGTCGCGCGGTAGTCAGCAAGCGCGCGCTCAGCTTCACCGCGAGCAGCATCGAGCTCGCGCTGCGACTCTGCCGCGGCAGCGGCAAGCGCCATCTCCTGGGCCTTGTCCGCCGCGGCAAGCCTGGCCTGCAGCTCGGCAATCTGAGCATCACGTGCAGCCAAATCGTTTTGAGCAGCATTGCGCGCCACCGACTCGACGAGCTTGGCTTCGTCATCTTTGCGCTCCAGCTGCGCACGCAAATTGTCGATTTCTCGCTGAAGCTCGGCGTTTTCCTTTTGAGCATCGGCACGGGCCTCAACCGCCGCGCGCTGACTTGCGCTCTCGCGCTCTGTGGCAGCGCCCTCGAGCTTGGCGCGCAGCTCGGCAAGCTCAGCGTCGCGCTTGGCAACCTCTTGTGCCAGCTTCTGCTCCGCGGCGTTCTTCTGCTCGACAAGTTGAGCGTTGCGCTGAGACTCTGCCTTTTGCAAGGCAGCCGTCGAACGCGAGCGCTCAAGCTCCAGCGCCTGCTCGCCCTCGCGCTGGACTGCCTTCACACGCTCATCCAGGTCGCGCGAAAACTCGGCATTGCGCACTTGCTTGACGATGTCCGCATAGCCAGACGCATCGACCTTAAAAACTTCGCCACAATGCGGGCACTTGATCTCGTTCATAGCAGCTCCTCGATGGACGCAAATTTCAACCGACTACACTCTACCGCGCCGCACGGACAAAAAAGGCGCCGCCGCCATAATGGCAACGGCGCCAGAACCACCACAAAGGTGCCTGTCCTTTGTGGTGGTTCGAGAATTACAGTCCAAAGAAGCTCAAGATCTGGTCTCGGCTTACGGGCTTGTACTCGTTGGCGTCGAGGCCCACATCGTAGCGATAAATGGGGCGCTCGCGATCGCGGTTGCGCGCGTTGGTGCGGTCTCCCCTGCTGTGGATATGCCCGTGCAGCATGATGGCGCCACGCGCCTTGCCATTCCAACTGAGCATGGGGTAGTGGCTCATAACCAGACGGTGGCCCTTGGCATAGCCGGGAGCAATCTCCAGGTAATCGCGCACGTCTTCCCAAATCTGCGGTGCGCCGGGATCTTCCCAGTCGCCGTCATGGTTACCGCGGATGAGCGTCACGTTCTGGCATTCGATGCGCTCGCGCAGGCGCACCGCCTCCGCCATGGGCAAGCGATACGTAAAGTCTCCCAGGATATAGAGACGGTCGTCCGCCGCCACGCACTCATTGATGGCATCGATGACCTTGCGGTTCATCTCCTCGACCGAGCCAAATGGCCGGTCCATGTCGTGCAAGATATTCGTATCGCCCAGGTGCAGGTCGGCGGTAAACCACATCATCGTCTCTGTCCTCATTTCGCAATGCGTCTAACACGTGCCTAGTATACAGACGCTTTGGCGCGGCGGTTAGCCAAAGAGCCCACCGAACAGGCCCCGGCGGCGCTTGTCTTGCTTTTTCGAAGCGTCACCCTGGGCATTCTTATCCTGCCGCTTCTTACGATCCCGCTCCAACTCATCGTCATCGAGTAGCATATCCCACTCAAACGGATCGTCTGTCAGATCGAACTGGTCGTCGTCATCAAACATGGCCGCCTTCATTGCCGACTAGCGGGCATCCACCACGTAGAGGCCAACGCGCACCTGATGCCACGGGCTGCGCTCGGGAGCGACCTGCTGCACGCGGGCCTCAAATACGTCCTCGTGGCCGTAATACATCATCAAGGACAGCGGGCCGACCTCGTTTCCCGGAACATAGCCGAGCTTGGTGTTGCCGTAATAGATCGCAACCGCCTCAGGGTCATGGGGATTATCGCGCTCGGCACACAGCGTCAGCTTATCGCCGACCTTAAGATCGCCCAGGACCAAGGCGCCATCGGCATACTGAAATCCCGCAATATGAAACGACAGAAGAACACGTGAAGGCTCGTACATGGCAGCTCCTCTAACGGCCGGATAAACCGGCGCTTAACCTTATTGAGAAGTCTACGAACTCGTGCGGACACAAATTCGCCCCACCTCGTGTCTTTTCGACCGTTTGTCGCTACGCCATCTGATTCTAGTGTACAAACATGCGCACGAACTTGTGCTTCCAGCTTGCGTAGGGCGCATAGCGGAATGGCACGTCCAGCCAGGTTGCCTTGTTCACGATGCTCTTCTTGTGGCTAAACGTATCGAAGCTTTCGCGGCCATGGTACTGCCCCATGCCGCTCGCGCCCATGCCGCCAAAGCCCATATGGCTCGTAGCCAAGTGCATGATCGTGTCGTTGACGCAGCCGCCGCCAAAGGGCACGTAGCGCACAAAGCGCTGCTGAGCCGCACGGTCCTGGCTAAAGATATACAGGGCCAGCGGCGTCGGACGATCCGTAATAAACGTCTCGGCCTCGTCTAGGCTCTCAAACGTCAGCACCGGCAAGATGGGACCGAAGATTTCCTCCTGCATCACGGCGTCATCGGGGGACACGCCGTCCAAAATCGTCGGCTCAATCTTGAGCGAAGTCTCGCGCGCGGTACCTCCAAGCACGACCTTATCGGGATCGATCAGCCCGCGCACGCGCGCAAAATGCTTGGCGTTGACGATATGCCCGTAGTCCTCGTTATCGAGCGGATGCTCGCCAAACATACGGCGGGTCTCTTCCTTGATGAGGCCCAGCAGCTCGTCGTGCACGCGCGTATCGACCAGCAGGTAGTCGGGCGCCACGCAGGTCTGCCCCACGTTGAGCCATTTGCCAAAGGCGATACGCCGCGCCGCGACCTTCAAGTTTGCCGTCGCATCCACGATGCAGGGACTCTTTCCGCCCAGTTCAAGCGTCACGGGCGTAAGGTTTTTACTTGCGCGCTCCATAACGAGCTTGCCGACCGGAACGCTACCGGTAAAGAAGATCTTGTCCCAGCACTCGTCGAGCAGCGCTTCGTTTTCGGCGCGCCCGCCCTCGACAACCTTCACCAGGCGCGGATCAAATGTCTCTTCACAGATTTGCCTGAGCACCGCGCTCGATGCCGGAGCATAGGCGCTCGGCTTGATGACCACAGTATTGCCAGCGGCAAGGGCGCCGGCGAGCGGCTCGAGCGTTAGCAAAAACGGGTAGTTCCACGGCGCCATGATGAGCGTGACGCCATAGGGCACGGCTTGCGTTTTGCACACACTCACGGCATTGGCAAGGTCACACGGACGCAGGCGCGGACGACTCCATCGAGCCACATGCGCAATCTGATGACGAATCTCGGAAAGCGACGTGCCGATCTCGCACATATAGGCCTCGTCATGCGACTTACCCAAATCGGTCTTGAGCGCATGGGCAATATCGGCCTCGTGGGCCCGCACCGCATCGCGTAAGCTCGCGAGCGCGCGACGTCGAGCATCGACATCAAACGTGGCGTGCGTCTTAAAGTAGGCGCGCTGATCGCCGACGATGCGCGCAATTTCCCCGGTGTTCATGGACCCTCCTAGTTCTCGCCCTCAAACATACCACCTGCAACGACTTCGTACATATGCTCGAGCTCCAAGCGGTCCATCAAAAGCGGAACGGGGTACAGGGGATTGGCCTCGGCATCGGCATGCGCCGCCATCTCAGGAATGTCGGAGCGGCGAATACCTGAGACATATTTGGGGATTCCCAGGGCCCCGTTCATGCGATCGACCCAATCGATAAAGACCTCGGCCGCAAGACCATCCTGTGCGGTAGCCGGCGCAATGCCCGCCATGCGAGCGAGGTCGGCAAGCTTGGGGGCGGCGGCGTCACCATAAGCGCGAAGCATATGCGGCAGGATGATGGCGTTAGCCAAGCCGTGCGGAATCCCGTAACGCCCGCCCAAGCTGTGTGCGATGGCATGAACGTATCCAACATAGGAGCGCGTAAAGGCAACACCCGCCTTATACGCCGCCGAAAGCATATTGCGGCGCGCACGCATGTTGTCGCCATGCTCATAGGCCTCGAGCAAATTGTCGTAGATGAGCTGAACCGCCTGTCGCGCCATCTTGCGCGTATAGGGCGTAGTGCTTCGCCCGATAAAGGCCTCGACGGCATGCGTCAGGGCGTCCATGCCCGTCTGCCCCGTAATGGAGGCGGGCAGGCCACGCGTAAACTCGGGGTCGTGCACCGCAAAGCGCGGGATAAGTACAAAGTCGTTAATGGGGTACTTGTAGTGCGTCTCGCCATCGGTAATTACCGCCGCAAGCGTGACCTCGCTTCCCGTGCCTGCCGTGGTGGGAACGGCGATGAGCAGCGGCAGGCGACGATGAATCCGCAGCAGGCCGCGCATCTTGTTGATGGGCTTGTTTGGCTGCGCGATACGTGCTCCCACGCCCTTGGCACAGTCCATGGCCGAGCCACCGCCAAAGCCGATAATGGCCTGGCAGGCGCTCTCTCGATACAGGGACGCCGCTTCCTCCACATTTGAGACCGTGGGGTTCGCACGCGTTTCGGCATAGACCGTAACGCCAATTCCCCTGGATGCGAGCGCCGTCTCGAGCGGCGCCGTGAGCCCCAGACGGGCAATGCCGGGATCCGTTACCATAAGAACCCGCTGTATCGAGCGCTTTTGAAGCACCGCGGGCATATCCTCGGCATGCTCCAAAATGCGTGGCTCGGTATAGGGCAGCACCGGCAATGCGATGCGAAAAACCGTTTGATACGTTCGGCACCAGGCGCGGCGGGCTAGATGCATAAAGGAAACTCCTTCATTTGTTGATTCGTCAACATTTGCTCGACCGATTGTACTCAGCGGCGGTCAAAGACGGCCTGCCAATCGTTAATCAATCAACATCTTCATATCTCAAAATTGTTTTATTAAAAATCATTCCTAATAGGCTTCACTTTCAGTCTCATTTATGGATAATAGAACTCGTCAAGACGCACGTCCGGAGAGGGCCCTTATGGGACCGGGCGAGCGCACCATCGCCATCGATCGAAAGGATCGAATCATGAAGTTTGTTTGCCCCGTTTGCGGTTATGTGGAAGAGTTCGACGGCGACCAGCTGCCCGAGGACTTCAAGTGCCCCCAGTGCGGCGTTCCCGGTTCTCGTTTCCTGAAGCAGGAGGAGGGCCAGCTCGAGTGGGCTGCCGAGCACGTCGTGGGCGTCGCCAAGATGGAGGGCGTCTCCGAGGACATCGTTGCCGACCTGCGCGCCAACTTTGAGGGCGAGTGCTCCGAGGTCGGTATGTACCTGGCCATGGCTCGCGTCGCTCATCGCGAGGGCTATCCCGAGATCGGCCTGTACTGGGAGAAGGCTGCCCACGAGGAGGCAGAGCATGCCGCCAAGTTCGCCGAGCTCCTGGGCGAGGTCGTGACCGACTCCACCAAGAAGAACCTCGAGATGCGCGTTGAGGCCGAGAACGGCGCCACCGCCGGCAAGACCGATCTCGCCAAGCGCGCCAAGGCCGCTGGTCTCGATGCCATCCACGACACCGTGCACGAGATGGCTCGCGACGAGGCTCGCCACGGCAAGGCTTTCGCCGGCCTGCTCAAGCGCTACTTTGGCTAAGCCAACCGCCTGAGACATAACCTCTAGCTCGATGAGGCCCGGACCGTATTGGTTCGGGCCTTTTTGTGTCTCGAGGACTCGTTAACGCCCTGAAATAGAACTATCTTCGGCATCGGTTTCTCGTCAAAAACTAAGTGAGTAGACTTTTTGGAACTTGCCGAGCACACCATCCATATTGCTTTATAAAGCCGCAGGTAAATGACTTGCTGCAAAACGACCTGGTCGCCATCAAGCCAAAAGTCTACTCACTTAGTTCCGCAGCCGTCCACGATCGAACTGCTTTGTGTCTAACGGGCATCTTTCCGTCGATTACTCCCAATTTTGTCCAGTCAACAAATAGTTCAGACCGGAGTAATGCCTCAGCCCTTTGCTCATCCGAACTTTTATCACGATATTCAGCATCGAGCATCCTGCATACGGCCTTAACGATCGCGCGGAATCTATCCTCATCGGATATCTGTCTGTGTGTCAGGAGAAGTACATCGTAGCCCATGGCCTGAAGGGCTGTCATGCGGTCAGCGTCACGCAAGCCATCCCCTGCGCGTCCGTGCGAGGCCTTTCCCTGACATTCAATGGCCACCTGTCGCTTGCCGTCCGGCGAAGAAAGAAGTAGGTCGATATATACACGGGACTTTCCCACAATCGCTCGAGCACTTGTGCTTAGCGTCACTTCGACATTGAGCTCTATGCCGCAAAACCCTTCGCCTCCCAGGGCTCGTGGCAGTCCAAGCAACAAATACGCCTCCACCTCAAAAGGCGACGCGGCGCCCAATGGAACGAGTTGCGATACCGCCATAAATCTATTGCCGTAACGCATCCCGCAAACATCTGAACAAAAACGGTCAAGGTCTCTGCCCAAAACCAAAGCGTCTCGACGCCATAAATTTGAAGTGATGCCGTCCTCGGACGGGCAGCGCACCCAACCGAACGTTGTCGAAATCGCGCCCGAATCAATTGCACGCGAAAGCTCCGTCTCAAGTGCCACCGGCAGAGCGCACACCGCAAACAAGCCACACATCTCCGCCAACACAAAAAGAAGCTGGAGATCCGTCAGATGTCGAGACATGATAAATGCCGTCAGTAGAGGAGACGTGACCAAAAATCCATGCTCCGTTTCCAACACAGATTCCCTGGGGAGCTCACCAAGGAACAGCCGCTGCCTAATGCTGACAGGGCAGGTCCGTTTGTTTCTCGTCCGAACCAATGTATACAACGGAAAACCGAGCGCGACTGCAGCCGTCGGGTTGCGGGCGAGATCATATCGCTGCCGGTCTTCTTCCGGTCGTGGAAGCGGCGGACACAAAGCGCGGACTTGAGGAGGTAAACGCCAGTACCTAAAAGCCGATATGTCACAAAGTAGATCCTTCATAGGCACAGGAAAACACGGATTTCAACCCAATCGGTCTCGCATTGGCGCGAACGCAACAAAAATGGCGCCGAACGGACTGCTAAGTTTTCAACAACCCTCTCCAACTGGCCAGAAGCTTGCCGAGAGCTGGACGAAGCCCTGTTGAAAACCCCATTTTTTTCTCATGCGGGAACTTTGCGCGGCAAGTGAGTAGACTTTTTGGAACTTGCCGAGCAGACCATCCGTACTGCTTTATAAAGTCGCAAGTAGATAGCTTGTTTCAAAACGGCCTGGTCGCCAAAGTGCTAAAAGTCTACTCACTTAGATTGCAGAGCGCCCCCATTAGCTGCAATTCCAAGGTAGTTAGCACTTCCGGACTCAGGCCGTCATACTGGACAACAATTTGGCTTGAGTTTTCAGGAACAGATACGCCATCGGCACACCAATAACAGTCACTGATATCGATATACGGGATACCCGAGCGCGTGAGGGCCCGCGCAAAAGAGCTTCCGCCCGTTCCGCACTCCGCAACCACAGTGCAGTAAAGGCCCGCGTCTGCATGCTCAATCGAGACCTCCCCCGTCGGAAACGCTTTCCGCACAAGCGCCGTCAGGCCATCACGCGCCTCGCGAGCACGAACGCGCACGCGGTTCACATGCCGCTCGTAATCACCCGATTCCAGCAAACGAGCCAAAGCGACCTGGTCAACAGAACTCACCGACGAGGCGTAAAAACCAAGGTTGCGCCTAAACCGTTCCATCAGCTCATCGGGCAACACCATGTACGCTAGGCGCAATGCCGATGACAGGCTCTTCGAAAACGTGTTGGTGTAGATAACCGACTGGGCGGCATCGATCGACGCAAGCGCAGGAATCGGCTTGCCGGCAAGGCGAAACTCACAATCAAAGTCATCTTCGATGAGATACCGACCTGGTCGCTCGGCGGCCCAGCTCAGCAGCGCATATCGGCGCGCGATGCTCGTCACCAGGCCGGTTGGATACTGATGAGACGGCATCAGGTGAAGGACATCGGTCCCGGTTTTCTGCAGAGCGCTCAAGTCCACGCCCTCATCATCCAACGGGATATGTCGAACTTTGCAGCCCATAGCCTGATAGATGCGCGTCAGGCGCAAATAGCCCGGGTCCTCAACGGCATACACCTTGTCCGCGCCAAGCAGCTGAACCAACATGGCATCGAGCAACTGGGCGCCTGCACCGATAACGATGTTGTCGGGGTCGACATTCATACCCCTTGTCCCGCGCAGATGGTGAGCAATTGCGCGTCGTAGCCGAGCGGTGCCCTGCGCGGGCGCGGGCGAGAAGATTTCGCGCTCGTCTTCGGATGCCAGCGTCGCCCGCAGTGCGCTTTGCCAAAGCCGCGCCGCCTCCAAAGCGGAAGGAGAGAGCGCATCGAATCGCTCGACCTGTCCGTTGGCATCATGCGCGCTGGGGCCCACGGAGACGGCATCTCGGTCGATGCCCTCCGCAGCCGAAGGCAAAACCGGTGCATCTGGAAGCTCGCAAGCGTAGTAGCCACGACGCGGCATTGAGCAAATATAGCCCTCGGCAAGTAACTGGCTATATGCATTCTCGATGGTAATGACACTGATTCCCAGATGCCTGGCAAAGGCGCGCTTAGACGGAAGATGCTCCCCCGCCGCAATGCGTCCAGCTACGATATCATCTCGAATTTGCTGGTAAACATACTCATAGAGCGATGCTTCGCCGCGTTTTTCCAAATTGTAGTCAAGCATGAGTTTACCACATGACCTTATCGAGCTGTTCAATCTGGTATTAGTCTGACCTTGTTATTATCTCGAAAACTGAGTATTTTGCCATACCCAGCTCCCCGATAGGATGTTCCGTCAAGCAATGCACATGCCAATCAAGGGAGCAACCATGGCAGAACAGACCAGCAAGGCCGATCGCGTCAAACTCAATCGCGAGCTCGCGCAGATGCTCAAGGGCGGCGTCATCATGGACGTCACCACGCCCGAGCAGGCACGCATCGCCGAGGAGGCGGGCGCCTGCGCCGTCATGGCACTCGAGCGCATTCCGGCCGACATCCGCGCCGCAGGCGGCGTCTCGCGCATGAGCGACCCCAAGATGATCAAGGGCATCCAAGAGGCAGTCTCCATCCCCGTTATGGCCAAGTGCCGCATCGGCCACATTGTCGAGGCGCAGGTCCTGCAGGCCATCGAGATCGATTACATCGACGAGTCCGAGGTTCTCTCCCCCGCCGATGACGTCTATCACATCGATAAGACCCAGTTTGACGTGCCGTTTGTCTGCGGCGCCCGCGATCTGGGCGAGGCACTGCGCCGCGTTGCCGAGGGCGCCACGATGATTCGTACCAAGGGCGAGCCGGGCACGGGCGACGTCGTCCAAGCCGTACGCCACATGCGTAAGATCCAAAAGCAGATCTTCGACGTTGTCGCCCTGCGCAATGATGAGCTCTTTGAGGCAGCCAAGCAACTGCAGGTTCCGGTCGAGCTGGTACGCGAGGTTCATGCCACGGGCAAGCTTCCCGTGGTGAACTTTGCCGCCGGCGGCGTAGCGACCCCCGCCGACGCCGCGCTGATGATGCAGCTGGGCGCCGAGGGTGTCTTTGTCGGCTCGGGCATCTTTAAGAGTGGCGACCCCGCCAAGCGCGCCGCCGCCATCGTCAAGGCTGTGGCAAACTTCACCGACGCCAAGCTCATTGCCGAGCTTTCGGAGGACCTGGGCGAGGCCATGGTGGGCATCAACGCCGACGAGATCGAGATTATCATGGAGGAGCGCGGGCGCTAGTCCGGCAGAAAGGGTCGCATATGAGCGATTATGTAGACCAGACGGTCGCCGTGCTGGCGGTCCAAGGCGCTTTTGCCGAGCACGAGGCAAGACTATCCGAGCTGGGCGCACACTGTATTGAGCTGAGGCAGGCGGCCGATTTGCAGCAGAACTTTGACCGCCTGGTCCTTCCCGGCGGCGAGTCCACCGTTCAGGGCAAGCTACTTGCCGAACTCGGTATGCTCGAGGGGCTTCGCACCCGCATTGTTGAAGGCATGCCTGTATTGGGAACTTGCGCCGGCTTGATTCTGCTGGCGCGCGACCTTGCCGCCCACGACGATAAGGGGACGCCGCGCCTGGCAACCATGGATGTACTCGTTGAGCGTAATGCCTATGGCAGACAGCTCGGCAGCTTTCACACCAAGGGGCAGGTAGACGGCATCGACGGTGAAGTGCCATTAACATTTATCCGTGCGCCCCGCATCGTCGAGGTGCACGGCGACGCCAAGGCCTTAGCGAAAGTCGACGGGCGCATCGTCGCCGCCCGTCAGGGCAACCAGCTCGGCGTCACCTTCCACCCCGAACTCGATAAAGACACCCGCCTCCACGAGCTCTTCCTCCAAATGTAGGCGAAGCAGAAACGAGCGTGGATTTTCGGACAAACAACAAATGAGAGTGGATAATCTCCCGGTTTGAGCTTGAATGCAGGCTCAAACCGGGAGATTATCCACTCTCATGCTATGTAGTCGTTGGGGACGTTCTTAAACGACTAGTCAAATAAGAACGTCCC
>CBCTZJ010000012.1:0-55884 GCA_965151385.1 uncultured Collinsella sp.
ATTTGTTCAGTCCAAGTTTCGGGGCGCAGTTCACAGGCACCTTTGTGGTGGTTTTCATTCGTGGTACCATAGTTCATATAGTTGTTTAAACGACTAAGGGAGCAAAACTATGGAAGAGGCCTATCGTCAAGCACGCAAGCGCGGCGAGCAAGGACGTCGACGCGCCATTAGTCAAAGCGAGCATCCGTACCTTACGGACCTCGATAGCTTGGTTGCCCAGCTCCCCTTGGGCCAGCGAGAGAATGTCGGCCTGAGAGACATTCCGCTCGAAATGGTCGTCGGCACGGTTACCAAGGGCCGTCAGTCGGCCTTTTCATGCAACTTTATGCCCTTGCTGCCGTTTAGCACGGAGTTCGCCCGCAAGTGGTCCAACCTCTACGACATCCAGGTGACCGAGGGCTATCGCGATCCCGTCATCGTCACCGAGTTCATGCATCGGTTTTACGTCCAAGAGGGCAACAAGCGCGTCAGTGTCCTCAAATTCCTGGACGCCCCGACGGTTTCGGCCAAGGTCACCCGTCTCTACCCCGGCACATGGGATTCCGTCGAAAGCCGCCTGTACGGTGAGTTCTGCGCGTTTTGGCGCGTCTGCCCCCTATACGAGATCGAGTTCTCGCGCGAGAGAAGCTACGAGACGCTCGCCAAGATGCTCGGTCAGGACCTTATCGAAAAATGGCCGCAGAAAAAGGTCGACTACCTGCGCCACACCTTCCTACTCTTTAAGCGCGCCTACCTTCGCGCGGGCGGCGACCACCTGGACATTACGCCCGCAGACGCCATGCTCGTCTACCTCAATGTGTACAACCAGGACCGCCTGCTGGATACGCCGACGGATATCGTCGTAAACCGCCTGTGTAAGATTTGGCGTGAGCTGGTCATTGCCGGCAAAAATAACGAGGACAAGGTCGATCTTGTCGAAGCACCGAGCGTCGATGAGGAAGAGTCGCCCGCCAAGTCCACCTCCGGCGTGCTCAACTTCTTTATGGGCAAGACCATCTATTCGGCGGCCAATCCCCTGCGCATCGCCTTTATCCATGAGTTCCCCTGTGCGACGTCGAGCTGGGACAGCCTGCACGACCAAGGGCGTCAGTATCTCGATGAGCACTTTGGCGGTATCGTGCGCACCGAGGCGTTCGAGGACTGCCACGATCCGGACGTGTTCTACGCCGCCGTGGAAACGGCTGTCAAACATGGAGACAGCGTCATCTTCTCGACCTCGCACCGCCTGATGGAATACACGCTCAGGGCTGCCGTTGAGTATCCCCAGGTTCGGTTCCTCAACTGCTCTATCGGCCTTCCCCATCAAAGCGTCCGTTCGTACTTTGGCAAGATGTACGAGGCCAAGTTCCTCCTGGGCGCCCTTGCCGCCAGCATGGCGGACAACCACCGCATCGGTTACCACGCGTCGGTCTTCGCCTCGGGCGCACTCAGCGAGATCAACGCCTTTGCGATTGGAGCCTCGCTACTCGACCCCCGTGCGCAAATTATCCTGACCTGGGGCGATGTGCCCGCCGGAGGCCTTGCCGAGGCCATGTGCCGCGAAGGTGTAAGCGTCATGACCGGCGCCGACATGTCAAAGTCGCTTGAAGACCCCACGGCCTACGGACTTCACCGCCTGGTCGATGGCAAGGTTACCGGCATTGCCATGCCGGTATGGAATTGGGGCCGATACTACGAGCTTATCGTGCGAAGTCTACTGCATGGCACCTGGGATGAGACCAGTGACGCCAGCCAGGTTCGCGCCGTCAACTACTGGTACGGCATGAGCTCGGGCGTTATCGATATTCGCTACGCTCCGGGCCTGCCCTATCAGACGCGCAAGCTTGTTCAGCTCCTCCGCAATGGCATCGTCGAGGGCTCCATCAATCCATTTGGCGGCGAACTCCACAGCCAAGACGGCGTGGTGCAGATCGAGGGCTTTCCCCCACTGCCGAGCACGCAAATCGTCGAGATGGACTGGCTGGCCGACAACGTGGTGGGCACCATTCCGCAGCTCGACGATGAGCCGAAAGTCCACGCCCTATGAAAATCCTTGCCATAGCCGATACCGAAGAACGATGCCTATGGGAGTGCTTTCGCAAGGAACGCTTTGAGGGTGTCGACCTAATTTTGTCCGCTGGCGATCTGGACCCGGACTATCTTGAGTTTTTGGTCACGGTCATCAACAAACCGCTCATCTACGTGCGCGGAAATCACGATGACCGCTACGCACGTCATGCACCGGGCGGCTGTATCTGTGTCGAAGACACCGTGTACGTGTATCGCGGCGTCCGCATTGCGGGGCTTGGCGGCTCCATGCGCTACCGAGATGGCGCCAACATGTACACCGAGCGCGAGATGGCCAAGCGCGTGCGCAAGCTGTCACGCAAAGTAAGGATGGTCGGCGGCTGCGACATCCTGCTGACCCATGCGCCCGCCGCCGGCATGGGCGATCTGGACGATCTGCCACATCGAGGATTCGAATGCTTTAACACAGCGCTCGAATCCTGGAGCCCCGACTACATGGTGCACGGGCATGTGCACCAATGCTATGGTCGCGACTTTCAACGTGTGCGTCAGCACGCATGCGGGGCAACGATCATCAACGCCTGCGGCTATACGCAGTTTGAGCTGGACGAAGCGCGCTACCCCATCCGTGGCTGGCAGGCAGCCTGGCTCAATTCGCAAACCATGCGCCGCGAGCTCAAGCGCCACGAGGCTATCGAGTCCTCAACCGCTAGAACACCCTGGTAACCACCTTTAAGGCTTGACGCTGCGCCGGCCCCAAGCACCCCATCTCGCCCCTCAAGCCGTCGCTCGCGTACCAAAGTACGCGTCGCTCCTCTTTCGGGGCGACCTGGGGCACTTGGAACCGGCTCGCTGCGATGCCATAACATTGACGCCAAAGTGCCAAAACCACCACAAAGGTGCCTGTCCCCTTTAAGGTGGTTTTGATGCGATAGCAAGAAACCCGGTCCTGCACGAGACAGAACAGGGTTTCTTTAGCAATGCTTGCTTTGCTCAGGCAGTAACTAAAAGTTACTCAGCCAGGAAGTCGCGCTGGATAGCGGGATCAACCTTGATGCCAGGGCCCATGGTGGAAGACACGGAGATGGACTTAACGTACTTGCCCTTAGCAGAAGCGGGCTTGACGCGCAGGATCTCGGTGTACAGGGCAGCGTAGTTCTCGACGAGCTGCTGCTCGGAGAAGGACTTCTTGCCCAGGGGCACGTGGCAGATACCGTAGCGGTCGGCGCGATACTCAACGCGACCGGCCTTGAGCTCGGAGACCATCTTGGCGACGTCCATGGTCACGGTGCCGAGCTTAGGGTTCGGCATGAGGCCACGGGGACCAAGGATCTTACCGATGCGGCCAACCTTGGCCATCATGTTCGGCGTAGCGATAGCAGCATCGAAGTTGATCTCGCCCTTCTGGATCTGGGCGACGAGCTCGTCGGAACCGATGATGTCGGCGCCGGCAGCCTCGGCCTCGCGGGCCTTCTCGCCCTCGGCGAAGACGGCAACACGAATGGTCTTGCCGGTACCGTGGGGCAGGGAGATGGAACCGCGGATGTTCTGGTCGGCCTTACGAGTATCGACGCCCAGACGGAAGTGGGCCTCGACGGTCTCGTCGAACTTGGCGGTGTCGAGCTCCTTGATGAGCTTGGCAGCCTGAAGGGGGGTGTAGAGCGTGGCGCGGTCGATCTTCTCGGCAGCGGCGTTATAGCTCTTACCATGCTTAGCCATGTGCATTACCTCCTGTGGTTAAACGGGCGCGAGCCCTCCCACATCGTATCGTGTGCCCTATTGCACACATTTAACGGGCGCCCCGGTTGGAGCACCCGTCGTTACCTAAAGAAATCGCTACTCAGCGATGGTGACGCCCATGGAACGGGCGGTACCGGCGATGATCTTCTTGGCGGCGTCAATGTCGTTGGCATTGAGGTCCGGCATCTTGATCTCGGCGATCTTGGTGAGCTGCTCCTGGGAGAGCTGACCAACCTTGTCGGCCTGGGGCTTAGCGGAACCAGACTTGAGGTTCAGCTCCTTCTTGATGAGGTGAGCCGCCGGCGGGGTCTTGGTGATGAAGGAGAAGGACTTATCCTCGTAGACAGTGATCTCAACGGGGATGATGTCGCCCTTCTTGTCCTGCGTCTCGGCGTTAAAGGCCTGGCAGAACTGCATGATGTTCACGCCAGCAGCGCCCAGGGCGGGGCCGACGGGAGGAGCGGGGTTAGCTGCACCAGCAGGAATCTGGAGCTTAATGACGTTGGTAACCTTCTTCTCAGCCATGGTCATTCCTTTCGAATCACGAGTGTGAAGTACTTGCTATATCGTAAGCACGCACGTGTTAGAAGCACTCCTGAGATGAGCAGTCACAGAAGAAGCACGCTCGCGCGAACGGACGAAAACTTAAGCGATGACGGCGACCTGGTTAAAGTCGAGCTCGACCGGCGTCTCGCGGCCAAAGATCATCAGCGTGACCTTGAGCTTGCCTGCCTCGGTGTTAACCTCGGAGACCTTGCCATCAAAGTCGGTAAGCGGGCCATCGGTGACGCGGACGGACGTACCGACCTCAATATCAACCGACGTACGCTTGGGCGAATCGCCCTTACCGGGACGACGAGTCATCTTATTGTACTCGTCGCGGGAAAGCGGAGCGGGCTTGCCATTGCCGCCCAGGAAACCGGTGACGCCAGGCGTGTTGCGAACACACGTCCAAGCATCGTCATCCATCTCCATGCGAACCAGGACATAACCCGGGAAAATCTTGGAATCCTTGGTCTCGCGCTTGCCACCCTCTTTAATCTCGGTGACGCGCTCCATAGGAATCTCGATATCAAAGATACGGTCCTGCATGCCCATAGTCTCGATGCGATGCTCGAGATCGGACTTAACGCGGTTCTCGTATCCAGAGTAAGTGTGAACGACGTACCAACGCTTAGACATGGTTTAGCCCCTCAATCCAGAGAACAGAGCAAGAGCCTCGCCAAAGCCAGCATCGAGCAGAGCGATGACGACGCCGACGACGATCAGAGAAGCGCAAACGATGACCGAGTAGTTCACGAGCTCCTTCTTATCGGGCCACGTGACACGCTTCATCTCGGACTTCACCGAAGCGAAATACTTCTTGGTGCGGGCGAAGAAACCAGGCTTCTCGTTCTTCTTGGACTTCGCAGCCTTCTCGTTCTTCTTGGCAACGGCCTTCTTGGCCTCAACCTTGGAGTTGGCGGCAGCGTTGTTGGCAGGTGCCGGCTGCTGAGCCTTCTTCTTGTTCTTCTTGTTGGCCATTTGGGTTACCTCCGCGCAATGCGCTTATACATGAGTAAACCGTAAGCCCCCAATTGGGAGCTTACGGAATAATGACTGGCACGCCAGGAAGGACTCGAACCCTCAACACTCGGTTTTGGAGACCGATGCTCTACCAATTGAACTACTGGCGTATGTGACTAGAGACTAGCGAGTCTCTTTGTGCAGCGTGTGGTGACGGCACCAGGGGCAATACTTCTTGATCTCCATACGATCAGGCATGTTCGACTTGTTCTTGGTGGTCGTATAGTTGCGGCGCTTGCACTCAGTGCACGCAAGAGTAACTAGAGTACGCATTTATCCTGAACCTTTCATTTCCGCCCCGTACGGGCACGAGTTGGTACTTTATCAGCTCTACGTAAGTGCTGTCAATGAAAACCTCGAATCAATTGGTTCTCGCTGGATCCATTCATATTTGGAACACATCAATGAAGCCATCGAGAGCTAATCGATCCCTTACGCTCGGCTTAAGGGCAAGCGAAGCGCAATCGGCAGGGAATAAGCCCCGCGTAGAAAAGAACCCGGCACCCTATAAGTGCCGGGTTCTCTCTAAGTCAGCTAAATCAAAGAGCTAATTTACTCAATGATCGTGGAGACGATGCCCGAACCGACGGTGTGGCCACCCTCGCGGATAGCGAAGCGCAGGCCCTCCTCCATGGCGATCGGGTGAATGAGGTCGCCCTCGATGGTGATGTGGTCACCAGGCATAGCCATCTCGGTGCCCTCGGGAAGCTTGACCGTACCGGTAACGTCGGTGGTACGGAAGTAGAACTGAGGACGATAACCATCGAAGAACGGGGTGTGACGGCCGCCCTCCTCCTTGGTCAGAACGTAGATCTCGCCGGTGAACTTGGTGTGCGGGGTAACCGAACCGGGCTTGCAGAGAACCTGGCCGCGCTCGATGTCCTCGCGCTTGATGCCGCGGAGCAGCAGACCGACGTTGTCGCCAGCCTCGCAGAAGTCCATGGACTTACGGAACATCTCGATACCGGTAACGACGGTGTTCTGGGTATCCTTGATGCCGACGATCTCGACGGGCTCGTTGAGCTTGAGCTCACCGCGCTCGACACGGCCGGTAGCAACGGTACCACGGCCAGAGATGGTCATAACGTCCTCAACGGCCATCAGGAACGGGAGGTCGTTGTTACGAGCAGGCGTCGGGATGTACTCGTCGACGGCCTTCATGAGCTCGCGAATGGCGTCCATCCACTTGGCGTCGCCCTCGAGAGCGCCCAGAGCGGAACCACGGATGACGGGGATGTCGTCGCCGGGGAAATCGTACTCGGAGAGGAGCTCACGGGTCTCCATCTCGACGAGGTCGATGAGCTCGTCATCGTCGACCATGTCGCACTTGTTCAGGAAGACGACGATGTAGGGAACGCCGACCTGACGGGCGAGCAGGATGTGCTCGCGAGTCTGAGCCATGGGGCCGTCGGTAGCGGCGATGACCAGGATAGCGCCGTCCATCTGAGCAGCACCGGAGATCATGTTCTTGACGTAGTCAGCGTGGCCCGGGCAGTCAACGTGAGCGTAGTGACGGGCAGCAGTCTCGTACTCAACGTGGGAGACGGAGATCGTAATGCCGCGCTCGCGCTCCTCGGGAGCCTTGTCGATGTTCTCGAACGCAGTGAAGTCAGCCTTGCAGCCCTCGGTCTCAGAGAGAACCTTGGTGATGGCGGCGGTCAGCGTGGTTTTGCCGTGGTCGACGTGACCAATGGTGCCGATGTTAACATGCGGCTTAGTGCGCTCAAACTTCTCTTTGGCCATAAAGCCCTCCTCTTAACAGGTCGTCCCCGGACGGGACTTTGCCTTTATACCATAGTGGCCTCTCAACATACTATTGAGAAGCCACCGTGTTACCTATGGTAGCGGTGACTGGATTCGAACCAGTGACGCCACGGGTATGAACCGTGTGCTCTAACCAACTGAGCTACACCGCCGGATGGAGCCTGCAACCAGACTTGAACTGGTGACCTCTTCGTTACCAACGAAGTGCTCTACCGACTGAGCTATACAGGCACTTGACGGGTGGGAGCTATAGGATTCGAACCTATGTAGGCAGAGCCAACGGGTTTACAGCCCGTCCCCATTAACCACTCGGGCAAACTCCCAATCGTTCAAGTATCCGCAGGTTCTTTGGTCTTTTGGACCGCCGCCCCCGCGAACGAAAAAGATAATACGATGCAACCTTGGGGGCTGTCAACGAAAACCTCTAGATACACGGTGCCGGGCGTATCTATATACCTTTGACCTGCGGTTTTACTGAGTTTAGATATGAAGGACGGTGAATTTGGCTGCGCTGGTGACATTTCCCAAGGGAACACTTTGGCACGGTGGAGTACGCCTAGAGCATCGACCTTCGATAACGACCCTCTTGCACTATTACATAGGTCGCGATCGGACTTTTCCGGCACGAACGAGCGTGGATTTTCTCCCGTTTGAAATCGAGCGTGGATAATCTCCCTCTTTTAGCACGGCTTCGAACCCAAAGTGGCAGATTATCCACGCTCATTCATTAGGCGGGAGATTTTCCACACTCGCACGTCCAGAAATCCACGCTCAAGGTAAACGGCTGGGCCCGCTCCCGCCTTTGTCTCTATCTGTAACATTTAGAGAACATTTTCTCCCCTATCTGTTACAGATCGAGATGTTTCGCAGAGACTCTGGCTTACGTCTCATTCTGTAACAGTACGAACGGTTTTCCGCCCCTTCGTGTTACAGATCGAGACATTTATCTATTCTCGCCTTACATCCACCACATCAGCCCAGTCAATAACATCGTAGTCATCATCGCTTCGCCAGACGACACACTTGGGTCGTGAATCCGCTTGGACCGCATTGCCCCTCGCCGCTTGAGGACGACTCGCAAAGAAGCGCCCAAGCTCAGCTCGCGGCAAGATAATCCCTTGCACGCTCCCGCCACCCGCAAGACACACACGCGCCCAGCGACCAGCCTTTTCATATAAGAGCCAATTGGCAACCTGCGAAGATCTGCCCTCAGGCACTTTATCCCCTGGAATATCAGGAACAAACATGGGGTCGACCTCCTCCAGTTGAGCAAAGCCCATCTCCTCCAAACGCGAACCAAGTTTTTCCTTAGCGTAACCGCTCAGCTCGCGCTTGATCATGCCTGCAATACGCCGGGCCGTCCTACCATGGGGATCAAACCGGCTGCATCCGCGCTCATAGGCAGCCAGCGCATCCATAAGCACGTAGACCTCGCTCAAATTGAGCGGCAACGCCAGCGGGTGTACCGAAGACCTGAATTCGCCGCGATACCCAAACTCCTCGGCTACGCACATGCCGCCGATACGCACGCCATCGCGAATCCTGGCACGGCGCTCCCCCACCGCGTTCTTGCTGCACAGCAAAACGTTATAGGCGATGTCTTCCTGCGAGCGCTCTTCGTGGGAAACGGTGAGCATAATCAAGTCCGCCTCTTCACCGCCAATAAAGGAATCCTTGAGCTCGTAGCCCTTCATGCCTTTGTTAGGCGGCTCAGCTGCAAGCAGCGCAAAAAGCTCGTGCACCTGATGGTAGAGCGCTAGGCGTCCCTCCAAATATGGACCATCGGGTCCATTTGCATACGCCTTGATATGCATCCGCAAGGCCCCCGTGTCGACGGGCGCTACCGCCATCTGGCTAATAGCATATCCCTCGCCTGGACGGGAAATCATATCGTTGAGCTCGACCGCATCTGGCATGTTTCTTTTTATGTACTGTCCAAGCAGCATTGGCGGCGCCCGCCTTTCTAATCTTTAACCTATCGATTTTTTCTCTTCGAGTCCATCTCAAGATAGCGTTGGTTTTTGTCGAGCGACAAATTGGTCCGGCCCAGGGACTCTGCCGCCGTCAAAATCTTCTGTGCAAGATTTGATCCAAAGTAGTAAATCACATCTCCATTGGCGATGCGCTCAACGTATTCGTCTCCAATCTTATTAATGAGGGAGAAAAACTCGGGACACAGCATGGGATAACGCTCAGCTATTTCCGTAATCCCCGCATGGCCAAAATCGGCAACGTCCTCGCACTGCCGCTCAAGATCTTCGATACCGTGGCCATTAAGGCCGCGCCCGCAGGAAAAAGCAAGGCCGCGAGACAGGGCAGTTTTGACGCGTTGCCCCTGCTCGTCCGATAGCTTTCCACCCAGCAGAGCTCGCATCATGATCTGGCAGCAAGCGTACGTAGGTCGATAGAGAAAATCGACACGTGCATCACTGGGCATATGGCAATCGCTGCTCAGAGGAAAACAACCGTCTTCTCGTTGCGACTCGAGAATGACATCGAGGGACTCGCGCCAATCCGGATCGTCATCCAAACCATAATCGCGAAAATAGCGCAGCAGCTGCACCTGCATATCCATGACACAAGTACTGACGATCGGCTTACCTGTTGCCCTGTTCCTGCCGGCAATGTCGCAAAGAGGGTAAATCATGGTCTTCTTCCTTTCCATAGACCTGATGCCAGCGATTCCGTTTCGCTGACCTTGTTGATTCCATTCTCTTTTGTGGGGCTATATCAAACGACCAAGCAGTGCTTGGTTATTGCAGGTGACGGAAAAGGAACCAGACCACGTAGGCGCCTACCTAAAAAGAAACGGGCCCTGTCCCACAAGGGAACAGAACCCGAAACTCTCATGGAGCCAGTGACAGGAAGTCCGCGTATTCGCTTCGCGAATCCGCTCCGGCTTCGGATGCCTGCCGGCATCCTCGCCCGCTCGCTACGAACGCTCCGCGTTCGCTTGACGCTCGCGCCCTCGCGGGTTCGATTCCGGCACACATAAGAAACGGGCCCTGTCCCATAAGGAACAGAGCCCGAAACTCTCATGGAGCCAGTGACAGGAATCGAACCCGCAACCCACTGATTACAAATCAGTTGCGCTACCGTTGCGCCACACTGGCACACTTGGCGCTTTCGCGCGAAGCCTGTTTAGAATAAAGGAATTGCGGACGAGGCGCAACAGGCCCTTTGACCGACCACATCTCAAAACTATTCGTCAGAACGAATAGTTTTTATTACAATGAAGAAGATAAAACTATTCGTTCTGACGAAGGGTTTCGCGATGTTGACCACGAAGGAAGCTGCAGAGCTACTCGACATCACCCCGCGCAGGGTGCAAGAGCTCATAAAAAACGGAGCGCTTGAGGCACGCAAGGCTTCTGGTGTATGGCTCATCGACAAAGACAGCGTCAACGCACGACTCCGCTCCGTGACCAAAACGGGGGGACGCCCCCGTCGAGGCCATGGAAAAAGCGAGATTACGTTTACCCTCATGAACCGCACGCACGAAGTCGCCCAGCTGGTCTACAGCACATCGCGAAAAGACTTTACCCACATCGGTGCCGACATCGATTACACCCACGCCCCTATTGGAGTACTTGGCCCCAATAGTCCCGTGTCGCTCGACTCTTTCCGCATTTGGTGGCGAGGCCGCGGTATCCCGCTCGCGCGCATTGGGCTTGCATCCCTGTTGGCAGAAGCAGCAGTCGATGTTCCCGACGAACTCATCCAGCGAAATCTCGGCCTCTCCCTATCCGACCAGTATTGGATTAGACCCCAAGATTCCGGTCTCGCGTGGGAGGATATTAACTTCTTCAGTAATGCTTTTGACGACGTCTCTCTGTCCATCGCGCCCTTCGCCCCAGAGGGCAAGGCGGCTGCCGCAAAGCCCGACAACACCTCGGACGGCAATCTTCAAAAGTACTGGACATGCGAGGGTGACCGTCGAATCCTCCACAAGGCAGGTGCGCATCTAAACCAGGAACCCTATAACGAGATGGTGGCGACCGCACTTCACCGTCGCATCCTAAACGCTTGCGATTATGTACCCTATTCGCTCGAAGGCGCGGGTACTTCTGCCTTGAGCACATGCAATGTCTTCTTAACTGACGAAGAAGAATATGTCCCTGCGTTCTATGTAAACCAGCATGCAAATGTAGACGAGCGACTAACCGATTACGAACGGTATGTAGCAAACTGCGAGGAGCTTGGAGCGACAGATATAAAAGGCGCCCTTGACCGCATGATTGTATGCGATGACATCATTGCCAACTATGATCGCCATTGGCGTAACTTTGGCCTTGTGCGAAACGTCAACACGCTAGCCTGCAGACCTGCCCCCATCTTCGATTCGGGATCATCGCTCTGGTGCAACGTTTCTCTAGAGGAGCTTAAGGCAGGAGAGCACAGTTTTACCAGCGCGCAGTTTCATTCAAGCCCCGTAAAACAAATGCTGCTTGTTGAGGATATGAGCTGGTTTGACGACGACAAGCTCGAGGGTTTCGTTGACGAGGCAATCGAAATCCTATCCAAAAACGACGCTCTTACAGCAAGACTGCCTTATCTAAAAGAGGCGCTAACATGGCGCCTCGAAAGAATGATCGACATCGCTGAATGGAGTTAGCGAGACAGCATCGCCCCGCCAACTCCCCTACCTCCCGCGCAGGGCCTTGAGCTTGGCCAGGGCCTCGGGGCTCAGGCGGCTGCCCAGGGTCATCTTGATCTGCGGGGCTTCCTCGGCCTCGTGCACGTCGTTGTCGATCTGTTTGATCTCGTCCACCAGCATGCGGCTCGAGATGCGCGTAACACCCTTGCCCATGACGACGGCCTGGATCGTGCCGTCGCTCGACACCACGGAGCACGCGCGGCCCTCCTCACGTGCCTCGATGCAGAGCTTCTGCACCACGGTATCGGCCGATACGCCCGTCGGCGAAAACTCGATGCGCACGCCGCGGGCCGGCAGGTTGGGACGCTCGCTGGAGATATTGCCCGCACCGTCAAACACAATCACAGCCTCGTAGCGGCCCTGGGCAAACGCGGCGACATCGTTGATGAGGGCGGTGCGCGCCATATCGTGAACGTCGCTGGAATACGGATCGTCGGAATGGTCGTATACGAGCTTTTCGTAGCGCGGCGTGCAGTGGATCACGTTGTAACCGTCGACCACCAGCAGCTCGGGCTTGTTGGAGTGCACCGTCGAGACTGGGTCGGCGATAGCCTGTGCAAACGCATTGCCGCCCACGCCGTAGGTCGCGGCCGAGACAATCGGCTTGGCCGAGCCTTCGCCAAAGCGCTTGGCTTTGGACTTGGCACGGTTCTTTTTGGACATGCGCTACTCCTCCCCCATGAGCTCGCCGGCGTTGCGGCGCAGCCACTCAAAGCACAGCGCCGTCGTTGCCTGGGCAACATTGAGGCTCTCGGTCATGCCGCGCTGGGGAAGCTTGGTCAAAAAGTCGCATTTCTCGAGCACCAGGCGCGAGATGCCGTCGCCCTCGGACCCCATGACGAGCGCCACGCGACCCTCGAAGGGAGCATCCCAGCAACTGCCTTCGGCGTGCTCGGAGGCACCGCCCACCCAAAAGCCAGCGGCCTTGAGGTCATCGAGCGCACGGGCGATATTGGGAACCTGCGCGATGGGCAGGTGCATGACGGCACCGGCTGAGGTTTTGTAGCTGCCCACGGTCACGCCGGCGGCACGCTTGTTGGCGATGACGACGCCCGCGGCGCCCACGACCTCGGCAGAGCGCACGATGGCGCCAAAGTTGCCGTCGTCAGTCACATGGTCGAGCACCACGACAAGTGCCGGACCGTCGCCCGCACGGTCGAGGATATCGGCGACATCGGCATAGGGGAAATTGCCAACCTCGAGCGCAATGCCCTGGTGAGCGCCATGGCTCGACAGTGCGTCGAGCTGCGCGCGCGGCACATACTTAATGCGGACGCCCGCGGCGTTGAGGTCATCGACCAGACGCGACAGGGCGGCATCGCGCTCCCCGCCCTCGGCAATGAGCGCGCACTTGATGGGAAAACCAGTGCGCAGCGCCTCGGCGGCAGCACGACGGCCTTCGATAAACTCGCCCTTGGGAGCCTGGACAGCGTCGCGGTTGCGATCGCGCTGCGGACGTGCGGCCTGGGTACGATCGCGCTGACCCTTGGGAGCGGCAGCGCGGTCATTACGGCGAATCGGACGCGAGCCAGAAGCAGCCTGCTTGCCGCCACGAGACACGCGCTTGCGATTGTCGGCCATAAAGCGACCTCCTAAATACAACTATCAAACGAAACAAATAGACCGACCGCCCGAGGTGCGTCAGATTGCCTTGAAAGAGGAGGGCATAGACCTTGAGGTCATGCCCGACGATTGAAAGGCAAGGTGCCGTGGCTCGGGCGGTCGGTACGGGTTTCCAAGTGCCCAAGATTACCGTGAAAGAGGAGCGACGCGTACTTGAGTACGCGAGCGACGGTTTGAACGGCAAGGTCGGGCGCTTGGGAAACCCGCGTGGATTAGAGAGATTTGATACGGGTGCCGGCGGCGGTATCCTCGATCGTCAGCCCGAGGTCCTTGAGCTGGTCGCGGATGGCATCGGCCAGATCCCAGTTCTTGGCGGCGCGGGCCTCGGCGCGGGCCTCGAGAATCTTGGCAGCGGCCTCGCCCACGTCGTCACCCGTGTAGGCAACCAAACCGGCGGCAACGCCCAGCAGGCCCAGCGGCAGCTCGACCTTGGGCTCGGGAAGCTCAACGCCAAACGTATCGAGCAACTCGGTCAGCGTATCGGCGGCAGCAAGCGCGGCGGCCTTGTCGGCAGCGTCGCCCGCCTGCTCCAGGTACTGGTTGCACTCGGTCACAAAGCCAAAGACGGCACCCATGGCACCGGCGGTGTTAAAGTCGTCGTCCATGCACTCCTTAAAGGCAGTACGAGTCTCGGCGGCCTTGGCGACAAACGCCTCGGCGGCAGCCTCATCGGCGTCGGCCGTCGCATGGCTTGCAGCCCAGCGCAGGTTCTCGACCGTGCCGGCGATACGCGTGAGCGAGTTCTCGGCACCCTCCAGGCGCTCCCAAGAGAAGTCGAGCGGCGAGCGATAGCTCGTCTGCAGCATCAGCAAGCGCAGAGCCGCGGCAGAGTGCTGCTCGAGCACCTCGGCCAGCGTAAAGAAGTTACCGAGCGACTTAGACATCTTCTCGCCGTCGACCAGCAGCATGCCCGTGTGCATCCAGGTGTTGGAGAAGCCCTGGTGCCAGGCGCAGGTGGCCTGGGCGCACTCGTTTTCGTGATGCGGGAAGGCAAGGTCGGAGCCGCCGCCGTGGATGTCAATCGGGGTGCCCAGGTAGCGGTGCACCATGGCGGCGCACTCGGTGTGCCAGCCGGGACGGCCCTCGCCCCAGGGGCTCGGCCAGCTGGGCTCGCCGGGCTTGGCGGCCTTCCACAGGGCAAAGTCGAGCGGGTCGTTCTTGTCCTCGTTCTCCTCGATGCGCGCGCCCACCATAAGATCGTCGATGTTGCGGCCCGAGACCTGACCATAGTTGGGATCGCTGCGCACGGCAAAGTACACGTCGCCGTTATCGGCGGCATAGGCATGGCCCTGCTCGATAAGCGTCTTGATCATAGCGATCATGGGACCGATCTCTTTGGTGGCGCGGGGACGCACATCGGGATCGAGCACGTTGGCGGCGCGCATGACGCCGATGAACTTGTCGGAGAACTCCGTCGCGACCTCGGCAGCCGTACGACCTTGCTCGTTGGCGCGCTTGATGATCTTGTCATCGACATCGGTGAGGTTCTGGGCGAACGTAACCTCGTAGCCGCTCGCGATGAGCCAGCGACGAATCACGTCAAAGCTGATGAACGTGCGGGCGTTGCCGATGTGGATGTTGTCGTAGACCGTGGGGCCGCACACGTACATGCGAACCTTGCCGGACTCGATGGGCTGGAACTCTTCCTTTTTATGGGTAGCGCTGTTGTAGATACGCATTCGTTACTCCTTAACGGTTTTCTGTAGCAGGCAGACGGCCCAGGCGCCAATCCCCTCGCCCTGGCCTTCCCAGCCGAGCTTTTCGGTCGTAGTGGCGGCGACGCCCACGTTTTCGACGTCAACGCCCAGAGCATGGGCAAGGTTGGCGCGCATGGCATCGCGGTGCGGAGTGATTTTGGGCTGCTGGCAGGCAATGGTGCAGTCGGCATCGACAAACTCAAAGCCCAGCTCGCGCGCATAGTCCATCACACGGGCAAGCAGCACCATCGAGTCGGCGCCCTCATAGGCAGGATCGGTGTCGGGGAACAGTTTGCCGATGTCTCCCCCGCGGCAGGCGCCCAAAATGGCGTCGGCCAAGGCGTGCGCGAGCACATCGGCATCCGAGTGGCCCAGCAGACCGCGCTCGTAGGGAATGTCGACCCCGCCGATAATACATCGACGACCCTCCACCAGGCGGTGAACGTCATAGCCGTGTCCAATGCGCAGGTTACTGAACATGGGGAAGGTCCTCTCCCTCGGCCATGCGACCGAGCAGAATCGCGGTTACGGGACGCAAGTCCTCGGGTACCGTCACCTTAAGGTTGTCGCGTGGGCTCTGGACGCAGCGGACACGCCCACCCATGCGCTCGACCAGCGAAGAATCGTCGGTCCCGATAAACCCCTCGGCGATGGCTGCGGTGTGGGCGCGCTTCATGGCGTCGACGCTAAAGATCTGCGGCGTCTGTGCAGCCCAATAGAGTTCGCGCGGCGGCGTCTCAAGGATATTATCGCCATCGACGATCTTGAGCGTGTCGATTGCGGGCTGACCGCACACGACACCGTCGAGGGCGCGGTCGCTCACGAGCACTTCGATAGCGTGATCGATGGCCTCGGTCGTAATGAGCGGACGAGCGCCGTCGTGAATGGCGACGTATTCAAAGCCTGCCGGTACCGCATGCACGCCGGCTCGGGTGGAATCCTGGCGGGTCGCGCCGGCATCGGCAAAGCTGATGGGCGTGTCATAGTCAAACGGGTCGATGGCCAAGCGGCACATCTCGGCACGACGCTCGGCAGGGCAAACCACGACGATGTGTCCGACCTTATTGCTACGGTCAAATGCGCGGATGGACCAGCTCATAAGCGGACGACCCGCTACATTGACGAGCTGCTTGCCACCGGGGTTACCAAAGCGCTGGCCGCTGCCACCGGCAACGACTACGGCGCATACGGGCGCCATTATGCGTTCCCCTGTTTGGTGCCCTTCATGCGGTACAGGGAGTCCGCAAGAATGGCAGGGTTGTTAACGCCAAAGTCGCCCAGGCGCTCCGGATCCTCGCTGATGTCGTCCATGAGCTCCTGCAGCGAGCCGTACTCGTCGACAATCTTCTCGGCCACGCCGTCGCGCACGACGGACACGCGCGAAAGCGTGCGCAGACCCAGCGGCGTCATGACGGAGTCCTCGTTCAGGTCGTCGTAACCCAGAACCGCCGCCACGTGCTGCGGGTCGGACAGATCTTTAGGCGTCATACGGGCGAGCTCGGCGCGAATCTTCTCGGCGTTTGCCTCGGAGGAATCGCTCGCGTAGTCGCGAATCATCAGGTCGTACTCGGTATCCATGCTGGAGCCGGCGAGCTGCTCGAGCTGCATCTGCACGAGCTTGCCCTGGTTGCCCAGCTTGACAATGCAATCCTTAAGCTCAGTCTTTGCCTGCTGCATGATCTCGAAACTCGAGAAAATGCCGGTGATGTCGGCGAGCGTAACGTAGTCATCGAGCTCGAGGGCCGTCAGGCGCAGCAGGGAGCGATCGAGCGACTGACGGGTAGTCTGGAGCGTGGCGACGAGCTGGTTGACCGAGCTCATGATGGTGGTAACGGGCTGGATCTCGTAGCTCTTGCCGTGAACGTACACGTTGACAACGGCACGACGGGCCGAGACCGAGATCACGATGGCATCCGTGAGCACCGACATGCGAGCGGCGGTGCGGTGACGCATACCTGTCTCGCTCGTGGCAAGCGAGGGATCGGGATTGAGGTGGAAGTTGGCGCGCAGGATCTGGGTGAGGTCACCGTCGATGACGATGGCACCGTCCATCTTGGAGAGCTCGAACAGACGGTTCGAGGTGAACGAAATGTTGAGCGGGAAGCCGTCGTTACCGGCAGCGAGCACGTTTTCGGTGTCGCCGACGCAGATAAGGGCGCCCAGGTGACCGGCGATGATCATGTCGAGGGCGGTGCGGATCGGCTGACCAGGTGCCGTCAGGCGGATGGCCTGTTCCATACGCTTTTGCAGCTCGTTCTTATCCAAGGCATCGCTCCCATCGTATACGCTCCATAAACGCTAAATAGTTTCTCACGGTTTGTCCCCGCAGCAGCCACGAAATCCGATGCTTACAGAATGAGCGAACACCGCTTAGGTAGCTCATTTGGGACGGGGCTCCTTTGACTGCTCATGTGGTAGCATCGGGTCTCATATAAATGAGGGAGTAGTCGCGTAATCGGGCTCGCCCGCAGAGAGGGAGCCAGACTATGGGACTCGCAGAGCTCGTGTTGCTCGCCGTTGGCCTTTCGATGGACGCCTTTGCCGTTTCCATCTGCAAGGGTCTCGGCATGAAAAAGATCAACCTTAAAGTCGCCGTGGTGCTCGGCCTGTTCTTTGGCGGCTTTCAGGCCGGCATGCCCGTGATCGGATGGGCGCTCGGCAGTCAATTCATGGGCATCATCGGGCCCATCGACCATTGGATCGCCTTTATCCTTTTGGCCTTCATCGGCGGCAAGATGCTGTGGGAGGCCTTTACCGAGGACGAGGACGAGAGCGACAACAAGAATGCCGAGAAGATTGACCTGATAGAATACCTGGTTCTCGCCATTGCCACCTCGATTGACGCCCTGGCCGTAGGCATCTCGTTTGCGGCGCTCTCGGTTGACATCGTGCCCGCTGTATCGCTTATTGGCATCACAACCTTTATCCTCTCCATCGCCGGCGTGGCGATCGGCCATACCTTTGGCGCGCGCTACGAAAAGCCTGCCACCATCGTGGGCGGCGTCGTGCTCATCCTCATCGGACTTAAGATCTTGCTTGAGCATCTGGGGATCCTCGCGATATAAAAAACGCCTCTCATAAGCTCAACATCAACGTGGAAGTCTCATGCAGAGTTTTGCATAAGGCCTTTTCGTGCAGACTTTTGCATGTCATACTGATATGCAAAAGTCTGCATGTTAGGAGATCGCCGTGGATACCCTTCCCATCACCACACCACGCCAAGCTGGCATCTACGTGCGCCAGGCACGCGAGTCGCGGGGAATCACCCGTGCGACCCTCGCTAAAAAAGCCGGTGTTTCGGAGCGCCTGCTCGCATCGCTCGAGCTAGGAGATGCCACCGGCATTCGACTCGACAAGCTATTGGCAATCTTCAATGCTCTCGGACTGGCGCTCGCCGCTCAAGGGGATATAGGCGAAGCAAAAAACGAGCGACCAGTCGACGCCCCGCATGCCAATCCGCTGCCTCGCAGCATCCCCAGGCGCCATCACACTCAACGTCCTCATCATCGCAACCGTCGTAGTACCGCCATTCCGGCTCTTGCAGATGCCCCCTTTACATCCGCACTCTACGACGAGGTCTTCGCCGATTTCGCCATGTCCAATCTCGGAGTCTCGATTGCCGCAAACGCATCTAACCAAACCAAGCCCGAAGGGAAATAGCCAATGGCCAGAACATCACTTCGGACCTTTATTTGCGGTGTACCTGCGGGAACGCTCACGCAAGATGAGAACGGTCTTATCAGCTTTACCTACGATCATGACTATGACGGGCCAGCCCTATCGACCAACATACCCGTATCAAATCGCACATACGGCCAACAGGTCATGAATCCGTACCTGTTTGGCCTTCTACCCGACAGCGAGGACCAACGAAAAGCGATTGCCGCCGAATTCGACGTTAGGCCCAACAATCCCGTTGCATTGCTCAGCCATATCGGACTCGACTGTCCGGGCGGAGTGCAGTTTTGTGCCGAAGAAGATGCCGACGCCGTCCTGCATCGCGCTGGCGAATACCGCCCTATAGACGACCACGAAATAGCTCTCCGTCTCAAGTCGATCAGAGATGACCGCGATGCATCGTGGATGGGTCTAGACGAAAGTTGGTCACTTGGAGGCAACCAGGGCAAATTCGCGCTCGCGTTCACAAACGGCCGCTGGTGCGAATGCATGGGTTCCTCGCCCACGACGCATATTTTCAAAAATGGCGTTATCGGATTTAAACTCGAGGCTCTCAATGAGTTTGTCTGCATGAAAAGCGCCCAGCGCGCCGGTATCGCAACGGCAAACGTCGAATATCGTATGTTTGAGGACGAACCTGCCCTCATTGTCGAGCGCTATGACCGCGTGAAAGTCGAAAACGGAACGATCAGGCGCCTACATCAAGAAGACCTCTGTCAGGCACTTGGGGTGATGCCCGCCCAAAAGTACACGGCAGACGGCGGCCCGACCACCCGCGATATTCAAGAGCTCCTCGTAAACACGAGCCACCATCAACTTAACCTGTATCTGTTTACGCAGATACTGTTCTTCAACGCCATTATCGGCGCACCAGATGCGCATGCGAAAAACTATTCCCTGCTACTCGGAAACGGCGGCACGGCCATGATGGCTCGTATGTACGATGTCGCGTCGGGTTTGGCGTATGAGCGTATGCGCCGCCGGGCACGCCTTGCCATGAGCGTTGGCGGCGAGAATCGTGTTGGGCGTATCGGACCCAACGCCATCCGCCGATACCATGGCGAAGGCGACCCCGTGCTGGAAGCGGCACTCACCGATGCCGGGCTAACCGAGAAGTTTTGCTTTACAACCATGATGGACCTCGCCTACGAGGTACCCATTTGCATGGAAGAGGTCATGGACGAATACGCCGATCTGCCCGGCATGGCGGACCTGCGCGAACATATGCTCGGGCCCGTCCGCGAAAACTGCCAGCGCACCCTCGACCTCATCAAGGCGGATATGGGCTAGACGCCAATCAATTTCCCATTTCTTAAAAGAAGAGAGGGGGCACCCGTCGCAAAAGACCGGGTGTCCCCTCTCGTAATGTCATTTGCAATCCATCAGCAAAAGTTTTGGATCGCCGTTAATGCGACCTTTACGCGGCAAGGCGCTTGAGGACGTCGATGAGCAACTCGTAGAAGCGCTCGGCAGAAGCGAGCTCCATGCTCTCGTCCGGGGTGTGGACATCGGAGAGCGTCGGGCCCACGGCGATGGCGTCCAGGCCGTGCAGGGCCTCGACAAACAGGCCGCACTCAAGGCCGGCGTGAATGGACTCGATGCGCAGCTCGGAGCCAAAGAGCTCGCGATAGCTCTCGACAAAGACGTCGCGGACCGGCGAATGCTCGGCATAGCTCCAGCCGGGATACTCGAACTCGAACTTGGCGTCGAAGCCCAGGACATCGGCCAGCATCTGCAGGCGGTCCTTGAACTCGTTCTGCAGCGAGGTGATCGAGGAGCGCGGGGACAGCATGATCTTGACCTGGTCGTCAGAGGTGGCAACCACGCCGATGTTGGAGGAAACCTCGACGGAGCCGTCGGTGGCGACGTTGCGGCGAATCACGCCGTTAGGGGCAAGACGCAGAGCGCGGATGAGAGCAAGCGCGGACTTCTGGTCCATGGCCTCGACCTCGGCGTCGTCGGCAATCTCGACGGTGCAGGTAAAGCCGGGGTCGAAGACCTCGAGCTCGGCGGTGACGTCGGCGATGATGTCCTTTGCGATCTGGGCCGCGGCCTCGGCGGCAGCATGGTCGGCGTAAACCAGCTCGGCCTTGCACTCACGGTTGATGGCGTTGTCCTTAGTGCCGCCGTTGAAGCTGACGATGGCGGGCTCGCCGGCGACCATCAGGCGGTCGATGATGCGGGCCATGATGAGGTTGCCATTGCCGCGCTCCAGGTTGATGTCGGAGCCGGAGTGACCACCCAGCAGGCCGGAGATGTCGAGCGTGAGGGTGCTACCGGTCTTGTGCTCGCGCGCGATCGGGCACGTGTAGGTAACGACGACGCCGCCGGCGCAGCTGACGGTGGCAACGCCCTCTTCCTCGGAGTCAAGGTTAATCATGGTGCGGGCGCTAATCTGGGACTTGTCGAGCGTCTCGGCGCCGACCAGGCCAGTCTCCTCGTCGGTGGTGAATACGCACTCGAGGGCCGGATGGACAATCGAATCATCGTTGAGCACGGTAAGCATAAGCGCGACGGCAATGCCGTTGTCGGCGCCCAGGGTGGTGCCGTTGGCGGTAAGGACACCATCCTTGACGACCAGGTCGATACCATCGGTCGTAAAGTCGTGCTCAACGGAGCCCAACTTGTCGCACACCATGTCGATATGGCCCTGCAACATCACGGTCGGGGCATTCTCGGCACCGGCAGATGCGGGCTTGCGAATGATGACGTTGTAGACCTCGTCCTGGTACACGTCAAGGCCGCGCTCCTTGGCAAACGCAACCAGGAAATCGCTGATGCCCTTCTCGTTGCCAGACCCACGGGGGATCGCGCTGACCTCCTCAAAGAAATGGAACAGCTGGGCGGGCTCGTAGCCAGTAATCTTGTAGTCCATGGTGCCTCCTTGGCGCAACTGGTTAGACAATAAGACATGCGCCTTGTATATTCCCAGACTTCGTTTGCATAAACCAGTCGAAAACGCCGAGCGCCCTCGCATCATCGGCTAACGGCGGACCGCAGAGCGTAACGGTCACAACTTCGCAGCTCTACAAATCGAGGCGCCCTTGCCAGAGCGCCTCGATTACGCGTATCAAATTGTCGCCACGCCCTACAGCGCGCCAGAGCCGGCTTGCATCATGCCGCCGGGGCCCGAGGTCACGCCGCCGCTTACGGGCGCGGCGTTTCCGGTGTGCGGCGCTGCCGGAGCGGTATCGCCCCCGAGCGCACCTGCCGGACGCGGCGCTGGAATCTCGCCTGTGCCATGGCTAAAGACAAACTTGCCGTCGGCCACATCGCACAGGACGGTATCGCCCTCGCCCCACTCGCCGGCCAGCAGCTCCTCGGACAGCGGATCCTCGATGAGCTTTTGAATGGCACGGCGCAGCGGACGCGCACCGTTGGTGAGGTCGGTGCCCTCGGCCACGATCTTGTCGTAGGCCGCATCGGTGAGCTTGATGTTCATGCCGTTGGCAATCAGGCGCTGACGCAGGTCGTCCACCAGCAGGTGCGCGATCTTGGTCAGGTTCTCGCCCGAAAGCTTCTGGAACACCACGATGTCGTCGATACGGTTGAGCAGCTCGGGGCGGAACAGGCGCTTGAGCTCGCCCATCGCACGGCCCTTAATCTCGCTCGAGGTAAGGCCCTGCTCGCCAGTGGTGCCAAAGCCAACGCTCGCATCCTGCGCAATCTCGCGGGCGCCCACGTTGGACGTCATGATGATCACCGTATTGCGGAAGTCGACCGTCTTGCCCTGGCTATCGGTCAGGCGGCCCTCCTCCAGCACCTGCAGCAGAATGTTGAAGATATCGGGGTGCGCCTTCTCGATCTCATCGAACAGCACAACCGAGTACGGATGACGGCGCACGGCCTTGGTGAGCTGACCGCCCTCGTCATGGCCAACGTAACCCGGGGGGCTACCGATAAGCTTGGAGACCTCGAACTCGCTGCCGAACTCCGACATGTCGAAGCTGATGAGCGCATCCTTGCTGCCAAAGAGATACTCGGCGAGCGTCTTGGCGAGCTCGGTCTTGCCCGTGCCGGTGGGACCCAGGAAGATAAAGCTGCCACCGGGACGACGCGGATCCTTGAGCGGCGAGCGACTGCGGCGCACGGCCTTGGCAACGGCCTCGACGGCCTCGTCCTGGCCGATAATGCGGGTCTTGAGCACGCTTTCGGCCTGTAGCAGGCGACGGCTCTCGCTCTCGGTAAGCGAGGACACCGGCACGCCCGAGGTCACGGACACGATGTCGGCGATCTGGCTCACGTCAATAGTGAGCGGGCTCGCGTCGAGCTCGGCCGTCCAGGCGGCCTTGGCCTCGGCGAGCTCAATCTCGGCAGCTTTCTGCTGCTCGGTAATCTCGGCGGCCTTGTTCATGTCGTCGCTCTCAGTGGCCTCCTGTGCGGCAGCCTTGAGCTCCTCGACGCGATGCTCGGCCTCGCGCACCGGCTCGGGCGCGCGATTGGCGGCAATGCGGGCGCGGGCACCGGCCTCGTCGATGAGGTCGATGGCCTTATCGGGCAGGAAGCGGTCCTGAATGTAGCGGTTGGAGAGGTTCGCGGCGGCCTCGATAGCACCCTGTGTGTAACGCACATGGTGGTGCTCCTCGTAGCGCGGCTTGAGCGCGGTCAGGATCTTGACCGTGTCCTCGACGCTCGGCTCCTCGACATCGATGGTCTGGAAGCGACGCTCAAAGGCCGGATCCTTGGTGAGGTACTTGCGGAACTCCTCTGCCGTCGTGGCACCGATAATCTGGAAGGCGCCGCGCGCGAGCACGGGCTTGAGCATGGAGCTTGCGTCGATGGAACCCTCGGCAGAACCGGCACCGATGATGGTGTGCATCTCGTCAATAAACAGGATGACGTCGTCGGCCTCGGTTGCCTCCTGTATCACGTTCTTGAGGCGCTCCTCAAACTCGCCGCGATACTTGGCGCCCGCGACAAGACCCGGCAGGTCGAGCGTCCAGATGTTCTGGTTCATAAGGTTCTCGGGCACGTTGCCGGCAGCGATCTGCTGCGCCAGGCCCTCGACGATGGCCGTCTTGCCCACACCGGGGTCACCCAAGATAAGCGGGTTGTTCTTGGTGCGGCGCGAAAGGATCTCCATCATGCGCTGGACTTCCTTTTCGCGACCGATCACGGGGTCGAGCTCGCCGTCGCGTGCTTTCTGCGTAAGGTTGGTGGCGAACTGCTTGAGTGTATCGGTGCCGCCCCCCTTTTGCTGCGAGGCGTCCGAACCGCTAAAGAACGGCAGGCCCGCACCGGGACGCCCGGCACCGGCGCCGGCGAGCGGACGCTTCTTGTCCTGATCCTTGGCGGTAAGCTTCTCGATGGCTTTTTTAATGGAAGCGGACGACACACCCAGGCGCATGAGGATGTCCATGGCCATGCCGTTGCCCTCTTCGACGATACCGATGAGCAGGTGCTCGGTTGACACATAGGTCTGGTTGTTCTCACGTGCCACGCGGAAGGAGCGCTCCATCACGCTGATGACGAGCGGCGTAAAGGCGAGCTTAGCGGCCTCGGTCTCCTCGCTGGGCTCGGGAACGGTAGTCTGGACCTCTTTGAGTGTGTCCATGATGTCATCGTAGGAGATATCGAGCGAGCGCAGCGCCTCGGCGGCAATGCCCTCGTCCTCCTTGGCGAGCGCGAGCAGCAGATGCTCGGTACCCACCTTAT
This sequence comes from uncultured Collinsella sp., assembly GCA_965151385.1. GTDB lineage: Bacteria > Actinomycetota > Coriobacteriia > Coriobacteriales > Coriobacteriaceae > Collinsella. The sequence goes on from CBCTZJ010000012.1 coordinate 24,388, forward strand.
TTGAATGAAGATCGAGCGCCTCTTGCTTGGCCATGGACATGACCTTGCGCGCGCGATCGGTAAATCTATCTAACATGCTCGTTTCCTTACATGAGTCCATCGAAATCAAAACGCCCGCCCGTCGGCGGCGCTTTTGTCTCTTTACCCACAGGTCGTCTATGTTAACAGCTGGAGGAATATCTATAAACCCGGCTCACATGAATGCAGGTTATGACCGCATCGCGGGACTCACCGCGCGATGCGCGACGGGCGCCCCGCAAGAGAAACCCTAGACGTCTTTCACCACGTCGGGACTCGTCGCACGCGATGCGCGATAGGCATCGGCCTCCTTGGAGACGCGTTCGAGCAGCTCGGATGTATCGACGCCCTCGACTTGCGCGACCGTTTCAACCGTCTGCATGGCGACCGCCCTCAGGTACGCGCACGCGCTGTCCCCCAGCTGCTCGAGGTCTATCTCCTCGCCGCCCTCCCGGGCAAAGCCGACCGCCATCACAAAGCCCATGATGCCCGAGACCAGAAAGCCCACCGCAAAGCTCGAATCTGCCTTGAGCTCTTCTCCGTCAGGGTGGACGATCTCTCTCACGCGGTCGATGATGATCGTATGGATGCCCTGCACGACTTGCTCGGCGGCACCCGCCCTCATGGTGATGACGATGCGCCGCAGCAGGCAGCGGACGTCGCGCCGGTCGAACGCCGAAAGGTCGCCCTCGCTCGAAAAATGCCAGAGGGCATCGGTGATAAGCTCGTTATCCTGCAGCAGCTGGGTCATGGCGATGGCGACGAGTTCATCGAAATCGTGAAAATAGTAGTAAAACGTTCCGCGATTGCACTGGGCGGCGCGGGTCACCTCGCCAACCGACAGCTCGAAGATGCTGTTGTTCTCGATGAGCTCCCAAAACGCCTCGATGATACGGGTGCGCGCATCGGGCGCATCGGCGTCCTTACGCGGTCTCGCCATGCGCCTCACCGCACCCCTGCGCCTTGGCGTTCATGATGAGCATCTGAAGACGGTTCTCCACGTTGGCGAAGCTCACGTCGGGATCGTAGTCGAGCGGCAGGAACTGCGCCGTGGGATACTGCTCCTTGAGCGCATGGATGAGCCCGCGCCCCACGACATGGTTGGGCAGACACCCGAACGGCTGCAGGATCACGAAGTTGCGGCAGCCGCGCTTGGCGTGCTCGAGGATCTCCGCCGGAATCAGCACGCCCTCGCCCGCATCGAACGTATGGTGCAGGATCTTATCGCTCGCGCGCACGAGCTCGGGCATGCGCGTCGGCGGCTCGTAGAGCGGGCTCGCCGCGCCCAGGCGGTCGCAACGGTCGTGCGCGAGCTCGAACAGGTTGTCCGCCGTGGCGTACCAGGCCTTTTCGGGCAGCGACAGGTCGACGTGGAACTCGCGCGACTGCGCATGCTTGTAGAAATAGGTCTTGCGGATCACGTCGGTCATGCGCGCCTCGATGACCTCGAGCCCGTTGTCCTCGAGGTAGCGCTCGATCTCGTGGTTGGCGCCGAGATGGAAATTGAGCAGGTACTCGCCCACGATGAGAACGGTCGGATGCGGGTTCGAGCGGTCGTACGGAACGGCGTCCATGATCGCAAGCGCGCGTTTGAAGCCCGTCGCCTGGCCTCTCAGCCCGGAGCGCTCCATGCCCTCGATAACCTCATCGAGCGCGCGGTCGAACGCAGCGTCCGCCGCGCCCTTCTCGAGCTCGTAGGGACGGATGCGCCTAAGCATGGCCTCGAGGGCATCGATCATGGGAAGACCGTAGGCGATCTGGATGCTCGGGCCAAGGCCGAGCTTGAAGCCCGGATGCGCATTGTGGGCATCGACGTCGTCGTTGGTGAGCACCGGGACATAGTCGTATCCCGCGTCGTCGAGCGCGCGGCGCAGCAGGGGCATGTAGTGCGTCAGGCGGCAGTCGCCGATATACTTGCCAGTCACCACGGCGACGTCGTGCGGGTCGTACTTACCGCTCTCGAGTGCCGCGAGCGCCTCGCCGATCACGATTTGCGCGGGGAAGCAGATGTCGTTGTGCACATAGCGTTTGCCCAGGCGGATGGCATCCTCGCGCCCGATGTCAAGGGCCTCGGCGCGCACGCCCTGATTGCGCATCGCCGCGGTCATGAGCCTGCAGAACGCATGGGAGGTGTTGGGGACCAGCGCGATCTTGTCGTGCCGGTCGCGCTTGGTGTACTTGACCTTATACGGGTCGTCGAGCGGATGGACCGCGTGCACCCGGGCGCCCTCGGCACGCTCCTCCGCGCGACGACGGTTGACCGACTCGATAAACGAACGCACGCGAATGCCCATGGGACCGGCGACGTCGCTCTCATCGAGCTTGATCATCATCGGAACCTTGGAGCCCATCTCGCCCATCATGCGCGCGATCTCGTCGGTGAGATACGCATCGTGGCCGCAGCCGAAGCTGCCCATCTGCACGAGCTCGAGCTCGGGCGTCGATGCGACGATGACCGCGCACGACAGCATGCGCGCATGGTAGTTGTTCACGATGTCGATGCGGCTGTTGGAAAGATCGACGTTGCAGACCCCCGGCACCGCATCGGGCGTCAGCACGGGGATGCCGCGCTCAGAGAAGAGCTTGGGCAGCCCGTGGTTGACCAGCGGGTCGTTGTGGTACGGGCGCGAAGCGATCACCACCGCGTAGCCGCCGTCCTCGCGCACGTTCTCGAGCACCTGCCTGCCGCGCAGCTGCAGCTGGTTCTCAAACGTCTGCTGCGCGCGGTCCGCCTGCTCGGTCGCCTTGGCAACCAGGTCGGCATCGATATCGAAGGTCTCCTTGCACCACGCCTTGAGCTGGCGGTTTCGGTCGCCCTCGTCGTACCAGTGGAACAGCGGCGTATCGAACGGAACGCCGAAACGCTCCTCCGGGTTATCGGAATTGCGCATCACGTAGGGGTATCCCTTTACGACGGCGCACATCCACTCGCTGGTAGAGGCGGTGTTTTCGGTGGGCACCGTCGTGATGATGGGCATGAAGATGCGGTCGACGCCGGCGTCGACGAGATTGCGGATGTGCCCGTGGACGAGCTTGGCCGGGAAGCACACGGTGTCGGATGTGACGTGCGCCAGACCGCGCTCGTACATCGCCTTGGTGCTGCGTCCCGAGACGCGCACCTTAAAGCCGAGCGTGCTGAAGAACGTCGACCAGAACGGCATGGTGTCCCAGAACTCGAGCACACGGGGAATGCCGATCGTGACATCGCGCCCCCCGCAGACGGGAACCGTGGGGCACGACTCGAACAGCAGCTTCTCGCGGTCGACAAAGAGATTGGGGGCAGCCGCGGTCCGGTCGCGCCCCGTGCCGGGTGCATGTGCCTCGCAAGCACCCTGCGGACGCAGCTCCTCCGCCGCGGGAACCTCGCGCACGAGCTCATCCCATGAGATGGCGCCGCCGCGCGGGCAGCGATTGCCCGTGACGTAAAGCGAGCCGTCGCCAAATGCCACGACCGCGCGCTGGCAGCGGTTGTTGCACCGACGGCAGGCAACGCCGCCGAACTCGCGATGCTCGAAGCGCTCCACGGCATCGAGCCCGATAAACGACGTGCCGGCGTCGCCCTTGCGGCATTTCTCGCGCGCGAGCAGGGCGATACCGATAGCGCCCATCAGCCCCGGGTGGGGCGCACGCGTGACGGGTTTGCCCAGATACTGCTCGAATGCGCGCAGCACCGCGTCGTTTCGGAACGTGCCGCCCTGGACGACGACTTTGTCGCCCAGACGGTTGAGATTTGAAACGCGAATGACCTTGGTGAACACGTTCTCGATAATCGAACGGCAGAGACCGGCCATGATGTCGCCCGGACCCTTACCGCGCCGCTGCTCGGAAACGACGCTGCTGTTCATGAACACCGTGCAGCGGCTGCCGAGAACGGCGGGGGCTTTGGACGAAAATGCCTCGGTCGCGATATCCTCAACGGCTATTCCGAGGTTTTTGGCAAAACCCTCGAGGAACGAGCCGCAGCCCGCAGAGCACGCCTCGTTGACGACGATATCGGTCAGCACGCCGTGGTTGAGCCAGATGGCCTTCATATCCTGTCCGCCGATGTCGAGCACGAAGGTCGCATCGGGAACGCATGCGCACGCGGCGCGGGCGTGCGCGACCGTCTCGACCGTATGGTAGTCGGCGTGGAACGCGCGCGCGAAAAGCTCCTCGCCGTATCCCGTGGTGCCCACGGCATCGATCGCAAGCGTGACTCCCGCTGTCTCCCAGCGGTTCTTCAAGCTGACAAGACCCTGTTGGGCGACGTCGAGCGGTCTGCCGTTATTAGACGCGTAGAACGAATCGACAAGCTCACCCGCCTCATCGACCAGGGCGAACTTGGTCGTCGTGCTCCCCGAATCGATACCGAGCGCCACACGCACCGTCTCTCCGGGCGCATACGCATCCGGACCCTTTGCCGGCGTCTCTTTGCCATGGCGTGCCATAAAATCCGCCTGCTCGGCAGGTGTGGCAAAAAAGGGCTGGGCAAGACGTCCCTCCCCGCTTGCGGGCGCGACCGTCTCGAGCTTATCCAGCCGGACAAAAGCGTCGGGAAGGTCGATCGGTTGGGACGATGCGAACATGTCGGTCAGCGACAGGGCGGCACCGCGCGCGACCATGATCTGCGGATCGCGCGGGACGATAACCTGATCGTCCGATAGATTCAGTTGCTCCCGGAACACGCGGACCAGCGTGGGGTTGTAGGCGAGCGTACCGCCCTCGAAGATTACCGGCGGCTCGATGTCGATACCCTGGGCCAGACCGCCGATCGTTTGGCGGGCGACCGCGTGAAGCGCCGAAAGCGCCAGGTCGGTGGTAGGAATGCCCTCGTTGAGCAGCGGCTGGATATCGGTCTTTGCGTACACGCCGCAGCGGCCCGAAACCTCGTGGACGGTCGTTCCCCGGCTTGCGAGCTGCTCGAACTCGCCCGATTCGGTGCCGACCCCCATGAGCTTTGCCATCTCGTCGATAAATGCACCGGTACCGCCTGCGCACGAGCCGTTCATGCGCATGTCGGCAACCTCGATGTCTCCCTTATCGTTGGTGCGGAAGAAGATCATCTTGGCGTCTTGGCCGCCCAGCTCGATGGCGCAGCGCGTCTGCGGATAGAACCTGCTGATCGCGAGCGCGTTGGCGACCACCTCCTGAACGTACGAGGCGCCCAGCGCGGTCGCGATATCGCGCGCACCCGAGCCGGTCACCGCAACGCGCAGCGACTCATGGGGAAAGCGCTCGGCGAGCTCGCCGAGCATGGCGCGCACGCTCGCTGTCTGACACGCCCCGTGGCGGCGATATCCCCACCACGCCTCGGTCATATCCTCGTGCATCGCGTAAACTTTGGTCGTCGTCGACCCTACGTCCAGTCCTACTAGCAACGCCATAATGCTCCGTCTCTCGCATTTTTCCTGCTAGAGATATACCACTCTACGTAATACAACAGACTGTTGTATTTAAACTCCGTATAAAATGCGGCTGCCGAAACGCTTCAGCAGCCGCCGAATGCACCAACAGATTGTTCTGCGCGCTAGCACGTCGGGCAACGGAGCAGCACGGGCCCTCCGGTCATGCGCACCGCTCACGCCCGCGATGCCGCCGAGAGAGCTATCCACGCTTAGGGCTCCAACCAAGCAAGTCGCCCGCGCTCAGCAGATCCCTAAGCGAGCTACTCGCACTCAGGAGCCATAGCCTGCTCCAAGAGCTCGGCATGCTCCTCCTCGAAAACCGTCCCCACAGGGAAGGCGCGACGGAAGACGAAGTGGGAAATCGGACCGGCTACCAAAAGGTTCCACGGCAGCGCCATCACAAAATTATGCGGGATGTTGATCATCCAGATCGCGGGCACGGAATACAGGTTCGCAAGGATGCCACCGGGCATGTGCGTCAGACCCTCGCAGGCACCGTACAGCGACATGATGATGACCATGGGAACGACCATGCAGAAGCTGACGGCGAGCGTCATGGCGAGCGGCGAGCTCTTGCCCGGAGTGACCAAGTACTTAAAGGCGAAACCCTTGGCGAGCGGGCTGGCGACGAACCAGTCGCAGCACATGGCAAAAATGTAGGCAACGGGGAAGCCGAGCCACGCAGCGGCAACGACCTCGCCGTTGATGGCCCCATGCTGCAGGGCAACGTTGTAGATGCTCATCCAGAGCACCATGCAAAAGCACATGATAAAGGTGAACAGCAGGCTCTCTCGTTTGTTGATAGGCATGAAGGGCAGATTCCTCTCTGTGTTGTGCCGCGGCACCACGCAACAAAAACGGGCGGGCAAGATGGAGCTGTTGGGACTTCATCTCGCCCGCCCGTGGTACGTGCGTCTGCGACTACTTATGTGGTGGAACCAGCCTAGCACGAAACGCATGCGCTTCGTAAGCGTTGAGTTTATGAAGATGCAGGGCACCGATAATCCCCCGACCCCATAAGTTGCGGTGGAATACGGACTGTTTTGACCCTTTAAGCAGCAATTCAGTCCCTATTTCACCGCAACTCATTTGGTGCAAAGTGACCTGCCTCCCTTGCACTAATTAGCTGGTGTGGCGCCAGCGAGGGTCGGTGAGCGTACGCGCCACACCCAGACCAACGGGCAAAAACGCCACGATGAGCACTGCACGCACAAACCAGCCGAGCATATTGACCGTATCGAAGGTGCACATGTAATACATCGAGCGATACAGATACAAGCCAGGCACCATAATGACAATTGATGGCACCGTGAGGGCGATACGCGGGTAGGTGAGCTTGATTTCTGCCAGACTTGCCAGAAGGCCCGATACGAGCGCCCCGATAAATGCAGCCGCCTCGGGAGGCATGCCTACGCTCAAGCCCAGGAACGGAAGCATCGTCGGCGCATCGACGAGCGTAAGGCGCAAGGTATTGGACACAGCGCCGATGAGCCCTGCCGCCGCGGCCATCTTTACAGGGCTGTTGAACATAACCGAGAAGCCAAATACACCGATAAAGCTCATCAGTATGCGCAAGAGCGTAAGAGCCAAAGGTGAGAGACCGAGCGGGGCGAAGTCATCCGGCGCCAGGCCAACACACTCGGCAACCATCCAACCTACGAGGGTCGCCATCACTATAATCGACACAGCATACGAAAGACGCTCGATACCGCTTCGCATGTCAAGCTTAGCGATGTCGAGACCTGCCGTAATGAGGGGAAAGCCGGGAATCACAAAGAGCATGGCGCCGATATAGCCTTCTTGGTGCGACATTGCCCCTGGAATGACCTGGCTAAGGCCGAGCAATGCCAGCAGATACGAAACGCAAGCGAGCGCAACGCCAGTCGTCAGCGCGCTAAACTGGCCAAGACCCTGCTTGAGAATATGGGAGCGAGCAAAGTTGCCGACACCAGCGCCTACAAACGCACAGGCCATTTCGATAGGGCCGCCGCCGAGCAAAAAGACGAAAGCGCCGCAAGCACAGGCTGCCGCAAGGCCCTGTTGCCAGGGAGCGTAATCGGGCTTTGAGCTCTCAACGGTCTTGAGCATCTCGTGGTACTCGTGCACGGTAAACCGGCGCCCGTAAATCTCGATTTCCTTTAGGAAGCTCTCCATCATCCAAATGCGATGAGTATTGACCCCCGTTGTGGGCAGGCTGACGACCTCGTTAAAGCAGTGGCCATCTTCGATGCAGGTGCACTCAAACGACAGGAGACTCAGGTCAACGTGAATCGTGACGCCGAGTACAGCGGCAACACGATTCATGGTATCGCGCACGCGCCAGGCGCCTGTTCCGCTTGCCAGCATAAGCATGCCGGTGCGGCAGATGATGGATGACTTATCGGTGAGCGGCGCATCGACGGCAAGTTCATCGCCTGCCGTCACGATCTGGTGCCAGTCAGTTTTCATATGGAGCGCGCCGGCACGAACGCCGTGGTGTAGGGGGGCTCTCGAAAGCAGCGAGTCAAGGCGCGAAGGCTGTGGGGGCTCCGTTGATTCACCCTCGTCCTCGTCGGGCTCTTCATCGACCAGATCAAATGAGTCAAGCGATGCTGGCTCGCGACGATCGATCAGCTCCTCATCCTCATCGTCAAAGTAATTGAACTGATCGAGCATGTCCTCTTCGATTGCACGCTCGCTCGCGTCGTCCATATAGGCACTCCCTTCCTACCGACTAACCCCCATCCTAGGCAGCAACGGCTAAAGGAAACATAAAAGAGACGGCTGTCATGCGAGCCATGTGCGCAATAGCCGTTGAGTAGTCGTTTAAGAACCCAATGACTATTGACGGCCAAGGCAACGCCGATGCCTTGGCAACGACAGCGAAAGCCCGCCAGAGCGAGCAAGGTCCTTTTGGGGCGAGATGACACCATAGGTTGAGCATAAGTCAGCGAGCGGGCCGCATTTGTGACAAGGTGACGTGAAACGAAAGGGCGCTGACCTTCTGGTCGTGCCCTTGAAGTTGAACGTCAGATTGTCCAAATGCGGCCCGCGCAGCGTCGAGCCGTTACGCGGTTCGTAGAACCGCGTAACTAGTTAGTACATCTTTGCGCCGGCGGGGATGGAAGCGTCGAGCTGGATCAGGTTGAGGCGCTCCTCGCCCTCCTCCTCGTGGATGGCGCTGATCAGCATACCGCAGCTGGGAATACCCATCATCTTGCGCGGAGGCAGATTGGTGATGGCGAGCAAGGTCTTGCCGACCAGGTCCTCGGGCTCATAGTAGCCATGGATGCCGGAGAGGATGGTGCGGTCGGTGCCGGTGCCGTCGTCGAGCGTAAAGTTCAGCAGCTTCTTGGACTTCTTGACGGCCTCGCATGCCTTGACCTTCACAGCGCGGAAATCGCTCTTGGAGAAGGTATCAAAGTCGACGAATTCCTCGAACAGCGGCTCAACGGCGATCTTGGAGTAGTCGAGCGTGGGCTTGAGCGGCTTGACGAACGGGCTTGCGGCGTTGCCGGCCTCGGCAGCCTTGGCAGCGGCGGCACCGGACTGGAAACCCTTCTCGGGTTTCATGTGCGGGAACAGCAGGACATCGCGAATGGAAGCCTGGTTGGTGAGCAGCATGACCACGCGGTCGATGCCGATGCCGATGCCGCCCGCGGGAGGCATACCGTACTCGAGGGCGCGCACGTAGTCCTCGTCGTACTCCATAGCCTCGTCGTCGCCGCCCGCCTTCTCGGCCATCTGGGCGGCAAAGCGCTCGGCCTGGTCGACCGGATCGTTGAGCTCGGAGAATGCGTTGGCGTACTCGTGGCCGGCGATGACCAGCTCAAAGCGGTGCGTCAGGCGCGGATCGTCCTCAAAACGCTTGGCAAGCGGGCTGACCTCGATGGGGTAATCGCATACGAAGGTCGGGTTGACGATGGTGTCCTCGCCCAGCTCATCGTAAATCTCGGCAATGATCTTGCCAGCAGTCCACTCGGGCTTAATCTCCAGGCCCTTCTCGCGTGCGGCGGCGGCAAGCTCCTCGACCGGTGTGTCGATGGTGACCGGCTTGCCGAGCACATCGGAGACGATGTCGGTCATGGGACGGCTGGCCCACTCACCGGAAAGATCGATGGTCTGACCCTGGTACTCAATGACCTCGGGGTTGCCGATGGCCTTGTTGGCAGCCTTGATGACACCCTGGGCGAGCGCCTTCATGCCCTCGAGGTCGGAGAAGGCACGGTAGGCCTCCATCGTGGTGAACTCGGGGTTGTGGGTAAGGTCCATGCCCTCGTTACGGAAGATGCGGCCGATCTCGAACACGCGCTCAAAACCACCGACAATGCAGCGCTTGAGGTGCAGCTCGGTGGCAATACGCAGGTAGCACTCCTGATCGAGCGCATTGAAGTGAGTGATGAACGGCTTGGCCGTAGCGCCGCCCTGGATGGTCTGCAGGATGGGGGTCTCGACCTCCATGTAGCCGTCGGACTCCATAAAGCGACGGAAGGTAGAGAGAATCTGCGAACGCTTACGGAAGGTCTCGCGAACGTCGTCGTTGGCGATCAGGTCGACATAGCGCTGGCGATAGCGGGTCTCCTTGTCGGAAAGACCGTGGAACTTCTCGGGCAGCGGGCGAACGGCCTTGGAGAGCAGCGTCGCGCTCTTGGGGGCAACGGAGAGCTGGCCGCGCTTGGTGCGAACAACCACGCCGGTCACGCCCAGGATATCGCCAAGGTCGAGAGCCTTGAGCGTATTCCAAGCTGCCTCGTCCATGTCGTTGATGCGGCAGAACAGCTGAATCTCGGCGGTAGCGTCGCGCACGACGATAAACATGATCTTGCCTTGACCGCGCTTGGCGACCACGCGGCCGCCGATCTTCACGATGTCCTCAGTATCCTCGCCATCGGCAAGATCGGCATATTTGGCCTCAATGTCGACGACATAGTCCTCGATCTCGGAGTGCTCGGGATAGGGGTTCTGGCCCGCCTCGAACAGGGCGGCGCGCTTTGCCAGACGCGTGGCGCGCTCGTCGTTGAGCGTCGAGGCCTGATCGGCGACGTTCTGGTTCTCTGCCATAAGTTAGCTCCTCAAACTAAAACGCTCCCCAGGATTCGGTCCCAGGGAGCGAAAAAATACCTTTACGCGGGACCGTGGTCTAGCGTGCGATCTTTGCGATGGTGTAGACGCGGGTCTTGCCAGAAGGCGTAACGACCTCAACGGAGTCGCCCTCGCCGTGACCGATAATGGCGTGGCCGACCGGAGACTCGTTGGAGATCTTGTGCTCGAGCGAGTTGGTCTCGGTGGTACCGACGAGCGTGACTTCCATGACCTCACCGTTGGGATCGATCAGAGAAACGGTGGAACCGATGGAGACGGTCAGATCGCCCGTGGTGGCAGCAACCTGAGCGTTGGCGAGGATGGCCTGAATCTCGGCAATGCGAGCAGCATTCTGGGCCTGCTTGTCCTTGGCGGCATCGTACTCGGAGTTCTCCGAAAGGTCGCCGAACGCGCGGGCTTCCTTGATGTCCTCGACGATCTCCTTGGCGTAATCGCCCTCACGCCAAGCGAGCTCCTCGACGAGCTTCTGGCGGCCCTCAGCGGTCAGTACGATCTGGCTTGCGTCCATACGGATATCTCCCCAACTATGATGTAACGATCAACTGTCAACAAAACGAAAAAGACCGGCTAGCCTGCGGGCAAGCCGGTCAGGTGCTCACCCCAAAGGGATGGGACTACTCTGCGTCCGCGTCGCTGTCCTCTGCCTGCTTTTTCTTGGCAGCAGCGAGCTTGGCCTCGAGCTCTGCGATCTCCTTGTCCTCCTTGGACTCCTCGACCACAACGTCCTCGGCCTGCTTGGTTTCGCCCTTATCGTCGCCCTCCATACCCTCGCGGATATTCTTGACGGTAGAGCCGAGAGACTTGCCGAGCTTCGGCAGGTTCTTAGGCCCGAAGATGATCAAGACAACGATGAGAATAATGATGAGCTCAGGAGCCCTCAGTCCAAACATGTAGACCTCCACAATACAGCGAGACAAGCTCGAATGAGTATACCGCGGGTGCCGCGGTATCACAACAATAGCTAAAAAAAGGGACCGCAAGAAGCGGTCCCTTCTCATGCTCTGGTCGGGTTGACTGGATTTGAACCAGCGACCCCTGCGTCCCGAACGCAGTGCTCTACCAAACTGAGCCACAACCCGTTAGCTCGACTATAGTAACAAAGATTTTCGTCGCGTGCTAGAGAAATTTTTATTTCTTTGGCGCGTCGATTTGAACCGTGTTGGGAATAAGCTCAGTCGCGCAGGCCCACCAGCCATTTTGCTGGGCAGCTCCCGCAAGATGGGCTGCTGCAGCGACGGTATCGCAAATGGCAAACGAGCAAGCACCCGAACCGCACACGTCCACGGCAACGGTTCCCTCCTGTGCGCGCAGCCAGTCGAGAACTGTCTGGATCCGCGGCTCCATCTGCGCGGATATGACGCCCAGATTGTTATGAACGAGCGCATATGCCGCCTCGGCATCGCCGGCGCGTAAGACAGAAGCAATCGCACCGGGTTTGTCCGCGGGCACCGGGCTCTCATCAAATCGTCGATACGCTTCAACCGTTGAAACGCTCGTCTCGTGCGGTTTGACCAATACGACAGGTGTCGCTGGAAGCACAGGATACTCAGTGGCCAGCACATCTCCCCCGCCGACGTAGAATGCGGGACTCGCGTGCAAAAAGAACGGCACGTCGGCGCCGATACCGCGAGCGATGTCATCGAGCGCGGGGTCGGCGCGGTCGATACCCCACAGCTCGGCCAAGGCAACGATGACCGCAGCGGCATCCGTCGAGGGACCTCCCAGGCCGGCGCACAGCGGGATACGCTTTTCGATCGTCACGCACACGTTGGCGTCGCGACCGTAATGCTCGGCCATAGCGATTGCCGCCCGATAAGCCGTATTTTTTTGCATGGGAAAATCGGATGCCGGAACCGTCTGGACGGTCAACGCCTGCGCCGGCGTGACCGTCACGGTATCGGCTAGACCGACGGCTGCCATCAGGGAATCAACCCTGTGATAGCCGCGGGCGTCGCGCTCGGTATGAACCCCCAGATAGAGGTTAATCTTTGCCGGCGCGGTAAGGATGAGGGACCGATCGGTCACCGTTAGTGCTCCTCGAGCTGGTTGCCGAGCGGGGTAAAGATATGTTCGCCGCTCTCGGGGTCGAACAGTTCGACCTGGCCGGTAAGGACATCGATGTACTGGTAGGACTGACGCGATTTGCGGCCGCGACGCTCGTCAACCTCAACGATAAAGACGGCGGGGTGGACGCTCTTGATGGTGCCCATGCGCTCGATGACGCGGGTACGGCCCATGTTGGCCTTAACCTTGACGCGATCGCCCACCATATCGGTCAGCTTCTCGTGGATGTCGTCGACGTGATTGACTTCCATCTCTTCCATGAATAGGGCCTCCAGAGGGTGCAATTCAAAAAGGGGATAATACCCCTAAGATAGACAAAACTCTAATACTATAGCACCCTGCTGCAGCCATACGCAAGCAGCTAAAAAACCCGGCCCCAAATTGACTACTTACAGACTATCGGTGTCCAGAACGATGGTGAACGGACCGTCGTTGACCAGGTCGACCTTCATGTCGGCGCCAAAGATACCGTGCGCCACATGCTCAACGTCCTGGGCGACGAGCGTCAGAAAGTACTCGTAAAGTTCGTTAGCGACATCGGGCGCGCCGGCATCCGTAAACGACGGACGGCGGCCGTGGCGGCAGTCGGCAAACAGCGTGAACTGCGACACCACGAGCACCTCGCCGTCGACATCGGCCAGCGCCAAGTTGGTCTTGCCGTTCTCGTCCTCGTTGATACGCAGCCCGCGGAGCTTGCCCCACAGCCTGTCGGCTTCGGCGCGCGTGTCGCCGTGGCCCACGCCCAGCAGCACCAGGTAGCCGCGTCCAATGCTGCCCACGCACTCGCCGTCGACCGTAACGCCGGCATGAAGCACGCGCTGCACCACCGCACGCACGGTCTACTCCTCGCCCGTCAGCTTGGCGGACAGATGCTCGAGCGCATGGAAACGATGGCTGATAGCGTTCTTCTCGTCCGCTGTGAGCTCGGCCATAGTCTTGCCCGGCGTATCGACCGGCAGGAACAGCGGGTCGTAGCCAAAGCCGTGATCGCCGCGACCCTCGTGCGCGATAACGCCCTCGCAGGTGCCCTCACCATAGGTGACCAGGCCGTCCGTATCGATAAGCGCGACGACGCTCATAAAGCGCGCGGTGCGGTCCTCGTCTGCCACGCCTTCCAGGTTAACGAGAAGCTTGGCGTTGTTGGCGGCATCGTCGCCATGCACGCCCGCATAGCGCGCGCTATACACGCCCGGCTCGCCGTCCAACGCGTCGACGACCAAGCCGGAGTCGTCGGCGATGGCCATAAGGCCCGTCTCCTCGACCGCAGCCTGCGCCTTGATGATGGCATTCTCCAAAAACGTCGTTCCGTTTTCCTCGGGGTCCTCAAAATCGCCCAGCTGGCCGAGCGCCACAAAGCGCACCTCGGGCATGACCTTGCCCAAAATGGCCTCGATCTCGGTGAGCTTATGGGCGTTGCCTGTTGCCACGACGATGGTCGCCGCCGGGTCGAGGGTGTCGATGTCAATCTTCTCAAGTGCCATAGCTGGCCTCCTTGTCTCTATTGCAATACCGAGTTGAGCACGACGAGGACTTCGGCCTCTCTCCCCTCTCAATCAACGGCAGTCTTATACTTCGACGTTTTCCCAGATAAAACCTGACAATATAAACATCCCTTTTTGGCAGGTTAGGCGAGGGCTTGGCGCTGAAGCTCGATGAGCTCGGCAATACCCTTGTCGCCCAGATCGAGCAGGGCGTTGAGACGCTTGCGGTCGAAGGGCGCCTGCTCGCCGGTACCCTGGAGTTCGATCATCTCGCCGGAATCGGTGGCGACGAGATTCATGTCGACCTCGGCGTGGCTGTCTTCGGAATAATCCAAGTCGAGCAGGGTGTTGCCGTCGACGACGCCCATGGAAATGGCGGCAACCTGACCCGTGAGCGGGATGCGCTCGAGTTTGCCCGCCTCGACCCACATGGCAAGGGCGTCGTGCAGCGCCACCCAGGCGCCGGTAATGCTCGCCGTACGCGTGCCGCCATCGGCCTGAATCACATCGCAGTCGACGGTAACGGTGTACTCACCGAGCGCCTTCATGTTGACGACAGTGCGCAGACTGCGGCCGATAAGCCGCTCGATCTCCATGGAGCGGCCCTTGCGGTTGGCATGCTCGCGCTTGCAGCGTTTACCGGTCGAGGCCGGCAGCATCGCATATTCCGCCGTTACCCAGCCGGCCTTGGCGCCCTTGCGCCAACCCGGCACACCCTCCTCGATAGTGGCGGCGCACAGTACGCGCGTGTCGCCGAACTCCGCCAGGCACGAGCCGTGGGCGTGCTTCATGACGCCGCGGGTGAGCTTAACGGGGCGCAGCTCGTTGGCGGCGCGGCCGTTGGCGCGGTTGACCTGCATGTATTCCATGGAACTATCCTTTCGGCAAAAGATATGGCGAGGACTCCGGCGACATTGCGTGCCTAACCGAGTTCGTCGATATCGACATGCTCGATGCTTTTGAGCGGCTGACCAAAGATAAAGCTACCCGCCACCGCAAACTCGGCAATGTTGTCAGACGTGGTGGCAAAGCGATGCTGTGGCTCGGCGGTATCGCCCGCCAGCTGCTCACGACGCGTGAGGATATCGGTCAGCTCGCGGGTGGTCTCCTCGGCGGAGCTCACCACGCGCACCCCGGGTCCCAGCGCATGGCGGATGGGACCCACCAGCAGCGGGAAGTGCGTACAGCCGAGCACCACGGTATCGATGCCGCGATCGTGCAGCGGCTCGACCGTGGCGTTGACCAGCGCGCGAACGGCTGGCGTATCAAAAATATCCTCGTTCTCGAGCCACTGCTCCTGCAGATGCGCGCCCGAGGCGAGCTCGTGCTCGACGACCTCGACAAAGCTCGAAGCCGGGCAGCCATACACATCGACACCAGCATCCAAATCCTGGATGGCGCGCGTGTAGGCGCCCGAGCGAATGGTGAGGTTGGTGGCGAGCACGCCCACGCGACGCGTACGCGTGCTGTTGATGGCGGCGCGTGCGCCCGGGGCGATCACGCCGATCACGGGAACGTCAAGCACTTGCTGAGCCAGACGCAAGGCCGCGGCGGTCGCCGTGTTGCAGGCGATGACCATGATCTTAACGTCGTGCCTCGATAGCCAGCGGCCCGCCTGCAGCGCAAACGAGCGAACCTCGTCCTCGGTGCGGGTGCCATAAGGGCAGCGTTTAGTGTCACCGAAATAGTAGACGGACTCGTGCGGAAGCGCCGTTGCGATCGCGCGCGCGACCGTTAAGCCGCCCAGGCCCGAGTCGAACACGCCGATCGGACGCGTGTCCCCGGCCAGATTATCGATATCGGACATTACCTCACCAGATTCTCTCTCGAAAAATGCGACCATGCGTGATGCGTCGCGCTACGAACGGGCCGCGACCAACAGCTCGGCCGTTGCCACCCAACCGTCGACAATCTTGCCGCGCGTAATATAGGCATTGTCGCAGGCATCCAAGAACTCCGGGGCACCGGCGCTCGTCAGACCATTCTCGACCAGGCAGAACATGCCAACATGGTCGGCCATGTAGAAGTCGGACTCGGAGTCGCCGAGCGCGAGCGTCTCCTCGCGCTCGATCCCCAGGTGCTCGCAGAAGCGTGCAATGGCAACGCCCTTGTTGAGACCCGCCGGATTGATGTTGAAGGCGCGGCCGTCCTCGACGCGATTAAGCTCGAGCGTCGTCGGCTTGGACAGGTGCGTCAGATGACCGTTGCAAGCCCAGACCAGACCGCAGCCGGCCTCGTCCAGGATGGCCTGGACCTCATCGTCAGGCACATCGCCGCGCATGCCAACGGTGACCTCACGGTACTTGTAGCCGGTCGACATGTCGTTGTGGTACTCAATTTTGTGCGGCCAGCGGGCAAGGATCTTCTCGCACACGCCGGTCTGCTCGATCACCTGGTGCGGCGTGAGACCGCAGGCGGGGTCGTAGGGCATGTCGCCCGTCAGGTACTCCCAATCGTTGGCCTTGAGGTCGTACATGACCAGGCCGCCCATCTCGCCGATATAGGAGTTGAGACCGAGCACGCGGGCGTCTTCGTGGATCATGGTGCGATTGCGACCCGAGGTGGGGACCACCTGGATGCCGGCACGGGCGAGTGCGACAACCGCCTCGACGAGCTTGGTCGAAGGATTGCCGTCGTTATCGCGCAGCACGCACGAGCCGGGGGCGAGCATCGTGGCGTCCAGATCGGTAAAGACATACTTGACCTTGGCAAGACGCTCGCGCATCTCGCCCGAAAGCTCGGCAACGGTCGGCAGGATGTTGTGGGACATGGTCACTCCGTTTACATAGAAGGGGCTTGGTCTAGGCGTCGTACGCCGCAAGGGTGCGCTTGAGAATCGAACCGTCGCGCTCACAAGGCTCGGGTCCGTTCTTGCGCAGCATACGCTCTTCCTCGCCCTTACCGGTCACGATGACCACGGCAGGACGGACGGTTTCGCGCACGGCAGTCTCGATAGCGGCAACGCGATCAGTCACGATTTGCCAGTTATCATTTCCCTGCGCTTGAACGTTGCGCGCGATCTCGGCGCAAATATCCTCGACATCCTCGGGGCCGGGGTCATCCTCGGTAATCACGATTCGGTCGGCATACTTGCCGGCGGCGATGCCCATCGTGGTGCGTCGATCGACACCCTTACCGCCCGTAGCGCCAAATACGACCGCCAGCTCGCGCTCGGGATAGTTCTCGCGTAAGTCACGCAGAAGCGTCTCGAGACTCATGCCGTTATGTGCATAATCGACGACGCCCAAGATTTTGCCCGATACGGACGGATAGAGCTCCATACGGCCGGGAACGAAGACACCCTCAAAGCCATGGACGATACCCTCTTCGGAAATGCCCAGGGCCTCGGCGCAGGCAATAGCGGCAAGCGCGTTGGACACATTGAACTTAACCGGCGTGGGAATCACAATGTCGCGCGTAAAGCGGGGCGTGCGCACCGTTGCCACCACGCCGCAGTCGCCATTGCGAATCGCCAGCGCAAGCACGTCGGCACGCTCGTCGGTCAGGGAGAACGTCACCGTACGTTCGCAACGAGATGCCGCCTCGAGCACGCGATCGACCTTATCCATATCGAGATTGACCACGGCAAAACGGCTCTGCGAGAAGATTTTGAGCTTGCTGGCAAAGTAATCCTCGAGCGTCGGATGCTCAATCGGCGAAATGTGATCCTCGCCGATATTGGTAAAGGCGCCGACTTCAAAGTCAATCTTGCCCGTGCGCTCGTATTTGAGGCCCTGACTCGATGCCTCCATGACCAGCCACGGAGCGCCCGCCTCGGCGGCATGTGCGATACGCGACTGCAAAAGGAAGGACTCGGGGGTCGTCAGCTTGGAAGGGCCCGTCTCGATGCCGTCGTCGAACTCAATGCCCGTATTAAGAGCGGGTCGATGACAGCCCGTAAGCTTGGCCTCGTTGGCGAGGATGCCGCGCAGATAAAAGCTGCAGGTCGACTTACCCTTGGTGCCTGTAAAGGCGCAGACCTTCACCTTACCCGACGGGTGCCCATAAAAGGCATCTGCCACCACGGCGAGCGTGCGACGAATATCGCTCACAATCACCGCGGGAAGATCAACATCGTAATCGACCTCGGAAACGTAGGCCACGGCGCCATCGGCGATTGCCGAAAGCAGGTACTCGCGCTTAAACGCACGGCCCTTGCAGACAAACAACGTGCCCGGACGCACCTGGCGCGAGTCATCAGTCGCAAACTCAATGCGCTGGTCGCACGAAGCGCTCGGTCTGGAAACAACAAGGTCATCTTCCTCGAGCAACTCTATATAGCGCATCAGAGTTAGCTTCTCTTGTGTCGGACTCGACATACAAAGACCTCTCTCGCTAAATTCAGCCTTAAAGGGCAGAAGACGTCCCGCGGCAGAAACGATGAAACATTCTGTATTATCAACCATCCTAATATGCCACCTGACCTTGCGCGCATCACAGCCTTCTAAAAAATTGCATGGACTGTGCCGTGGTCTAATAAATGGCAACAGTGTTCACCCCGTGTAAAAACAAGGAAATCTGGGTGCTGTTCTTTAACATAGTGTTCGCAACCACGTCCCGCCGCTTCGTCTGAAGATCGGGACGTGGTTTTTTCGGTTCGCTCGGCGCTTATGCCCCATCACGAAACAAAAGATTGGCATGATAGTAAAGATTATTTGACATCAGCTGCCGCAATCTTTGCGGCAGTACACCTGAGCCGTCAGCAGAAAGGATCTTGCATGTGCGGTTTTGTCGGTTTTACCGGTACAGATGAACAGAGTGAGCTGGTTCTCACGGCCATGATGAATCGCATCATCCACCGTGGTCCCGATATGGGCGGCCAGCATATCGTCGACAACGTTGCCCTTGGCTTCCGTCGTCTTTCGATTCTCGATCTTTCCGAAGCTGGAGCCCAGCCCATGTCGAGCGACGACGGCAAGGTCACGATTGTCTTCAACGGAGAGATCTACAACTTCCAGGAGCTTCGCGCCGAGCTGGAGGCGGCCGGCTACGCCTTCCACTGCAACGCTGATACCGAAGTCCTGGTACACGGTTACGAGGAGTGGGGCGAGGACCTGGTCAACCGTCTGCGCGGCATGTACGCGTTCGTGATTCACGACCAGAACAAGAACAAACTCTTTGGCGCTCGCGACATCTTTGGTATCAAGCCGTTCTATTACTACCAGGCATCCGATGGCTCGCTGCTGTTCGGCTCCGAGATCAAGAGCTTCTTGGACCATCCCAAGTTTGAGAAGGCTGTCAACCACGACGCGCTGCGCCCCTACCTGACGCTGCAGTTCCCCGCCACGGAGGAAACGTTCTTTAAGGGCGTGTTCAAGCTTGCCCCGGCGCATTGCTTTACGTATGACCTGACGACCAACACCATGGACATCAAGCGTTACTGGAGCTGCGACTTTACCGACGACAACTCCAAGACCTTCGAGGAGTACGTGGACGAGTGCGACAAGGTCGTGCACGAAAGCGTCGCTGCGCACCGAATCGCCGATGTTAAGGTTGGTTCGTTCCTCTCCGGCGGTGTCGATTCCAGCTACATCGCTGCCTGTCTCATGCCCGACACCACGTATTCTGTCGGCTTCGATTACAAGAACTTCAACGAGACCAACTACGCCGCCGAGCTTTCCGACAAGCTGGGCATCAAGAACGTGCGCAAGATGATTACCGCCGACGAGTTCTTTGATGCACTGCCCGATATCCAGTACCACATGGACGAGCCGCAATCGAACCTGTCCAGCGTGCCGCTGTACTATCTGGCGCAGATGGCTTCCAAGGAGGTCACCGTCGTCCTTTCGGGCGAGGGTGCCGACGAGCTGTTTGCCGGCTATGAGTGGTACGAGGACACCCCCGAGATGCGCACTTTTAAGAAGCGCGTGCCGCTCGGCATACGTCGCGCCCTGGGCTCACTCGTTCAGCATCTCCCCTACTTTAAGGGTCACAACTTCCTGACGAAATGCGCCGAGGTTCCCGAGCGCTGGTATGTGGGTCAGGCAAAGGTGTTCGATCCCTCCGAAGTCGACGAGGTGCTCAAGCCCGCTTATGACACCGGCAAGAACGCCGCCGAGATGTGCGCCGAGTACTACAAGCAGGTTCCCAACTGCTGCGAGCTTTCCAAGAAACAGTATCTGGATATGAACATGTGGCTACCGGGCGACATTCTGCTCAAGGCCGACAAGATGTGCATGGCGCATTCTCTGGAGCTTCGCGTCCCGTTTCTGGACAAGAAGGTCATGGAGTTTGCCGAGCACATTCCCGCCAACTACCGTGTTAACGAAGAAGGCTGCAAGCTCGTTCTGCGTCACGCTGCCAACCGCACGCTGCCCGACGAGTGGGCAACGCGCAAGAAGGTGGGCTTCCCCGTACCGGTCAAGTTCTGGCTGCGCGAGCAAAAGTACTACGACTACGTAAAGGAATACTTCACCGCACCGTGGGCTGCTGATTTCTTTGACACCGATGCGCTCATGAAACTGCTCGACGATCACTTTAAGGGCCGCGCGCTCAACCAGCGCAAGATCTATACCACGCTGACGTTCCTCATTTGGTACAAGCGCTTCTTTATCGACGAGAACAAGAGCACCGAAGTCGCCGCTTAGATTTCGTTATGAATTAGCGGTGAACCACGCAGGGTTTCCGCTATACTCAGTCCCTGCGGGCGATTGGCGCAACGGTTAGCGCAGGTGCTTTACACGCACAAGGCTGGGGGTTCGAATCCCTCATCGCCCACCATTGAATTGTTAGGCCTCCAGTGATGGAGGCCTTTCTTTTTTGTGCCCGGTACATGGGATTCGAACCCGCAAGGGTGCGGAGCTGAGGAAACGCGAAGCGTTTTCCAGCGCAGCACGCGAGGAGCGAAGCGACGAAGCGGGGCGCGGACGGCGCCAGCCGCACGCGGACATCCCTCATCGCCCACCACTGAATTGTTAGGCCTCCAGCGATGGAGGCCTTTCTTTTTTGGGCCCGGTGCATGGGATTCGAACCCGCAAGGGTGCGGAGCTGAGGAAACGCGAAGCGTTTTCCAGCGCAGCACGCGAGGAGCGAAGCGACGAAGCGGGGCGCGGACGGCGCCAGCCGCACGCGGACATCCCTCATCGCCCACCACTGAATTGTTAGGCCTCCAGCGATGGAGGCCTTTCTTTTTTGGGCCCGGTGCATGGGATTCGAACCCGCAAGGGTGCGGAGCTGAGGAAACGCGAAGCGTTTTCCAGCGCAGCACGCGAGGAGCGAAGCGACGAAGCGGGGCTCGGGCGGCGAAATGGACCCTTGGCGAATACCCGTGTGCAAAAAATGCCAAATATGAGTACTGCTACCTTTTTAGTAGCAGCGTTTTCGAAGTCATAAAAGGCAAATCCGGCATTAGAACGACGATCGATAGTCCAGTTAAGCCAATTTGCCAACTACAAAACTGGACATATGTGGCCCAACTCATCTAAAAGTGCCTAATTTATATGTTACGAAGTTAGTGCCCGTACTCATATTTGCCACTTTTTGCACACGGCCTATCCCAGCCATGGTAAATCGATAGCAAAACGGGCTCCAGTTCGCCCAATCGTGCGCCAAACGGCACGTGACAGCCTGAAACCCGCTCCAAATTGCTATGTCTGATGGCGCTAAGCCAAAACGTCCGACAGAATCTCGATCAGGTTGTCCACGTCGGCCTCTTCGCACACGAGCGGCGGAAGGAAGCGCAGCGTATGTGCGCCTGTAGCGTTGATCACGGCACCAGCCCCCAATGCACGGGCTACAACGTCGTGTGCATCACCCGCGGCATCATCCAAATCGCAGCCGAGCATCAGGCCGCGACCGCGCACCTCTACCACATGCGGAAGCTTAGCCAGCGCCTGCTCCATATAGGCGCCAACCTTGGCAGCATGCTCGGCATAATCGCCGTGCACAAGCGCGGAGAGCGTCGCGGCACATGCCGCGATGGCCAAGCAGCTACCACCGAAGGTCGAACCATGATCGCCGGGCTTAAAGACGTCGGCGATTTCCTTCTTTGCCACCACGGCACCCATAGGCACACCGTCGGCAATGCCCTTGGCAAGGCTCATGATGTCGGGCTCCACACCATAGGTCTGGAACGCAAACGGCTTACCCGTGCGAAAAATTCCGCACTGGACCTCATCGGCGATAAGCACGGCACCCACCTCGTGCGCCAAGTCGCGCGCCGTAGCCATAAACTCCTCGGTCATGGGGTGCACACCGCTCTCGCCCTGAATCGGCTCGAGCATCACGGCGCAAATTTCACTGCCCAACTGCTTAAAAATTGCACGCAGTTCATCTACATCGTTGGGTGCGCAGGCCACAAAGCCACCCGGCAGCGGGCGGAAACTGTCCTGCAGCCAATCCTGCATGGTCGCGGCAATGGTCTCGAGCGTACGACCGTGAAAGCCGCCGCGCATGCACACGATGGTGTTGCCACCGTTGCCGGCACGCTTGGCGTACAGACGCGCGAGCTTCATCGAGCCCTCGTTGGCCTCGGCACCGGAATTGCCAAAGAACGTCTCCCACACCTGCTCGCCCGCAGCCGGAGCGCCAAGTGCCGCCGCCGTGGTCTCGTCGCCAGCGGCAATCGCGTCGGCAAGCACGCGTGCACCGTCCGCATCATCGTTAGCGAGCTTGGACAGCAGCGCCGCGACCTGGCCGCGCTGCTCGATGTAGAAATAGTTGGAGACATGCAGGAGCCTCTTGGTCTGATCCTCGAGCGCCGACAGCACTGCCGGATTGCCGTGGCCCAGGCTGCACACGCCAATACCGGCAAGAAAATCGAGGTATTCGCGACCATCGTCGCCGGTGAGCTTCATGCCGTGGCCTTCGACGAACTCGACCGGCGAGCGACCAAAGGTGTGCATGACGTAGTGGGATTCGAGCGATTGTTGTGCTGCAAATGACATGAGATACCTTTCGTTAAGCGCCAGGTAGCGCGGACTGTGGGCGTAATGGCGTAGCAATTTCGAGCCGGCTAGACCGTTTGAAGCTTCTCGACCTCGTCGAGGTTCTCGGCCAGGCGCGCCGCAAAGGTCGAAAGCGGGTGCGGGTGCGTATCGAACTCGTAGGCCGTCTCGGTGGAATGAATCACGGTGCCGACGCCGGCATCGGTCAGCAGCTCCAGGAGCAGCGAATGCGGCGTGGTACCGTTAATGATGTGGGCGCGAAATACGCCGCCGGCAAGCGCATCGACGGCCGCGCGCAGCTTGGGAATCATGCCCTTATCGACCTCACCGCCGTAGAGCATCTCGTTGACCTCGTCGAGCGTCAGGTTGGAGATGAGCGAGTCCTTATCACTAAAGTCCTTGTACAGACCGTCGACGTCGGTCAAAAAAATCGCCTTGTGCGCATGAAGCGCCGCCGCAACGGCGCCGGCGGCGGTATCGGCGTTGATGTTGAAGAAGCCGCCGTCCTCCCCCGCCGCGACGGTAGCGATTACGGGAATGTACTCGCTATCGAGCAAGCGCTCGATATAGTCGGTGTTGACGTGCGTCACTTTGCCCACGCGACCGAGTTCGGGGTCGAGCGGCTCGGCGATGAGCGTGCCGGCATCGCTGCCCGACACGCCTACGGCCAAATTACCGTGGTGGTTGATGGCAGCGACCAGCTCCTGGTTAACCTTGCCGCCCAGCACCTCGCGCACGATATCCATGGTCGCCGGCGTAGTCACGCGCTGCCCGTTCTTAAATTCGACAGGGATGTCATAGTGGCTGAGTGCCTCGTTGATAGCTTTGCCGCCGCCATGCACGATGACGGGGCGCATGCCGATAATCTTGAGCAAAACGATGTCGCTCATCACGTCGCGGCGCAGCTGCTCGTCAACCATGGCTGCTCCGCCATATTTGATAACGACCGTCTTGCCGGTCAGGTTTTTAATCCACGGCAGCGCTTCGAACAGCAGCTGCGCGGTTGCTTCGTTGGATTCGCTCGAACGACAATCGCGTGCGAATTTCATAATCTGCCTCGTCTTTCGTATCGTTATCGTGCCGTGCTCCGCCGTCCACAATCGCGGTAAGATGCGCAGCGTGCCTGGAATCTAGGAACGGTAGTCGCCGTTGATGGAGATGTACTCGTGCGTGAGGTCGCAGGTCCACACGGTCGCTGCCGCGTCGCCTGCGCCCAGGTCGGCCGAAATCACGATCTCGGGCGCCTCAAAACGTCGCAGAGCCTCGTCCTCGTCAAAGGGAACAGTCAGACCGTCGCGGCAGACCGGCATGCCCATCATGTCGATGGAAACGTCTTCCTGATTAAACTTCACGCCGCACTTGCCGAGCGCCATGGCAACGCGGCCCCAGTTGCAGTCGTGACCGGCGATGCAGGTCTTGACGAGCGGCGAGTTGGCGACAGCACGGGCGGCGATATCGGCTTCCTCGTCGTTGGCGGCGCCGGTAACGTTAACCGTCACGAGCTTTGACGCACCCTCTCCATCGGCCGCAATGTTGCGCGCCAGGCTCTCGCACACCTCGTGCACGGCAAAGGACAGTTCGTCAAAGGCGTCAGTGCCCTCGACGATAGCCTCGGTATCAGCGGCAGCAGCGCCAGAAGCAAGCATGATGCAGGTGTCGTTGGTCGAGGTATCAGAATCGACCGTCACTTTATTGAAGGTCTGCTTAACGGTCGAGAGCAACAGGGCGTGGAGCGCCGCCGGCTCGACGGGGGCATCGGTAGTAATGACCGCGATCATGGTGGCCATATTAGGCATGATCATGCCCGAGCCCTTGCACATACCGCCCACCGTATAGGCATTGCCTGCGTGCCCCGCAGCCTCACTGCGATAGCGAACGGCATACTCCTTGGAATGTGTATCAGTCGTCATGATAGCGCGGGCGGCATCGGCGCCACCATGAGCGGAGAGCGCCTCGAAGGCGGACGGAACGGCCGTCTCAAACGTGTCGATCGGCAGAATCTGTCCGATCACGCCTGTGGATGCAACTAGGATCTGCTGGGGTTCACAGCCGATGACCTGTGACGCGATGTTGCATGTCTCGCGCGCACAGGCTAGGCCGGTCTCGCCCGTGGCGGCGTTCGCGTTGCCGGAGTTGATTGAAACACCGGCGATGATGCCATAGCCCTTGTCCGCACCGCCCAGGTTGGCACGGCTCACCTGCACGGGCGCCGCGCAAAAGCGGTTGGTCGTAAACACGCCGGCACCTGGACAGGGCTTATCGGGCACGACGAGTGCATAGTCCAAGCGCTCGGGATTCTTCCGGAATCCCGCATGGATACCTGCAGCCTTAAAGCCGGCCGCTGCCGTAACGCCGCCCTCGACGGCGCGAATCTTGATATCAATCAGGTCGGTATTCATCGTCCCTACGACTCCTTATATCAAATAAAAAAGCGGGCATCGGCTGGCACGCCATACCGGTCGCAATTAGTAGACCAGCTTAAAAGTGGCGCCCAACTCGATACCCGACTACCAAATCGTTAACAATCGAATGTGCTACACCGGGCACGCCACTGTGGGCAAGCCTCGTCGCTCGTCAAAGCCAAAAACGATGTTGGCGCACTGGACCGCCTGGCCCGCAGCACCCTTGCACAAATTGTCGATAGCGCCCGTCGCCACCAGCACGCCCGCACGCTTGTTGAGCGCAAGGCCGATCTGGGCGGCGTTGGTGCCGACGACCGAAGCCGTCTTGGGCTGCTGGCCGGCATCGAGCACGCGCACAAAGCTGCGACCGGCGTAGAACTTCTTGTAATGGTCGACGACGTCCTCAAGGGCCAACGCGTCGAGAGCCTGCGGCGCGAGCGGCATCGTCACCGTGGAAAGCAGGCCGCGCTTGAGCGGTGCCAAGTGCGGAGTAAAGACGACGCGATCGGTCAGGTCCAGGATCTGCTCAATCTCGGGCGTATGGCGATGTTTGCCTACGCCATAGGCCTCCAGGTTCTCGTCCGCGCTACAAAAATGGGTGCGAGCGTTGCAGGACTTACCGGCGCCCGTCACGCCACTAATGGCATCGACGATTACGGGGCCGTTCTCTGCCACCCAGCCCGCACGCACGGCAGGAGCGGCAGCAAGGCTCGTTGCGGTGGGATAGCAACCGGCGCAGGCGACCAGCACGGGTTTGCCGTCGGCATGGTCGGATGCGGCGGTCTCCAAGTCCCGGCAGAATAGCTCGGGCAGGCCAAAGGCACGGGTCTTGAGCAGCTCGGGGCTCGTATGCTCGGCGGCATACCACGTCTCAAAGACGGACGCGTCGTTCAGGCGGTAGTCGGCCGAAAGATCAAAGCAGGAGACGCCCGATGCAAGCAGCGCGGGCACCTGTGCCATGGCAGCCGTGTGCGGCACGGCAAGAAAAACCGCATCGCAGCTCTTGAGCTCGGGGGCGTCATGCGTGGTGAAAACCAGATCGCTCACGCCAGCAAAGCTCGGATACACCGCGGACAGCGGCTGGCCGGCATCGGCGTTGGACGTAATGGCAACAAGTTCAAACTCGGGATGGCCGAGTACGAGGCGAATGAGCTCGGCTCCGGCATATCCAGCCGCGCCGACGATTCCAACCTTCAAAGACATATCAGACTCCTTGTCTGCGATTTATGCACCGATGCGCATTTCGCAGCGGTCGTTATGAAGTGGGTTGAAACTTTAGCACCAAAAGATGCATTTATACGTAAATAGCTTGCATGTTCATGCATTGAAACATTCCCGACACATTCACTTGAAGGAATTGACAATTAGAGCGGGCCCCGTATTGACCGGCACTCCTTACGGCGCCGGGCAACACGGGACCCGCCCATGCGAAAACTAAGTTGTTAGGATGAGCCAGCTGGCTAGAGCTCGACCGGCACCCATTCGTCGTGATTGCAGATAAAAGCCTCGGGATCCTCAACGCTAAAGAAGACGAGCGCGGGGTCGTTAGGCCCCTCATAGTGCTCGCTCAAGCGTTCAAGATGTTTCCATCCGGCCTCGCGCATTTCGCTCGAAGCCCGGTCTTCCAGTCCTGCACGCCCGCGCAGGATCAACCAACCATGGCCCGGCCACCAACTCGTGGCCTCAAAGCGCTGGTTTTGCAGCAGCTCCTGCCACACATCTTTGGTGCGCGCTGTCACAAACCACAGCTTGCCGTCCTGAATCTGCGCAAACGAGAACGGACGCACATGCGGCTGCCCGCCCACGCTCGTCGCCAGATACCACGCCGGCACCGACGTCAGATACTCCAACACCGTATTCAATCCGTCCATGCGTCCTCCTGACGCCTGACCAGTCTTTTTGGAATGGGTAGCCAATTTGGGAAATTAGAGCTCGAGGCGCTCTTCGCTGCCGTCGATATCGCAGAACCGTGCGGCGATGTTGCGGACCGAGAAGAATGCAAGGCGGCCGTCGTTGGCACTATCGTGTTGCTCGCCAATGCCCACCATGTGCCTAAAGCCCGCCTGACGCACCTTGTCGCTCACGACTGCATCATCATCGAGCGCGGCCTCACCGGTTAACACGATCCAGCACTCCCCCGGCTTCCAGCCCGATACCTCAAACTTGGGATTCGCGCTCAACTCCGCCCACACGTCCTTGTCGCGCGACGTGCAAAACCACAGTTTGTCGTCATCGACCATGGCAAACGAAAACGGCCTCACGCGGGGCTGATGCCCGTCGCTCACATCGGTCGTGGCAAGATACCACGCCGGAATGCGTCTGAGATACGAGCAAGCGCGCTCGAGCTGAGCCGTGCGATCGATGTCGGTCATAGAGACCCCTTTCTTGCGCTCGAATCGAGCTTAGACGAGTTGAAGATTGATAACGACAACGCATGTCACCAGCAGCGCCATCGCCACCGCGGCCAGTGCATCCCCGCGGCCAAACGTAAGCGCATGCAGACGCGTGCGTCCCTGTTCGCCGTGATAGCAGCGCGCATCCATGGCGGCCGAAAGCGTCTCGGCATGACGAAACACGCCGGTGAACAGCGGAATCGCCACACTGCCGAGCATGCGCACACCGCCGAGCGGACCGCCCGTCACGCGCGCGCCGCGACTTGCCTGTGCATCGGCCGTCTGTTTCATCTCGGTGGCAAATTGCGGCATAAACCGCAGCGCGATACCCATAATCATGCCGAGCTCGTGCGCCGGAAGCCCCACGCGCGCAAATGGTGCGAGCAGACGTTCAAAGCCCGCGGTGAGGTCGAGCGTCGGCGTGGTGAGTGTAATGGCGCTCATGCCGGCCATCATCAACGTCAGGCGGCACGCCACAAACGCCGCAGAACGCAGCGAGCCCTCGCTCACCTGCAAAAAGCCAAGCTGCCACAGGATGCGGCCACTCTGGTCGGAAAACAGGTTGAGCACCGCGACCACCACGACAATCGCCAGCAATGGTGCCATCGATGATAGGACCCGGCGCAACGGCACCCGGGCTGCGAGATAGACCAGCACGACAAAAAATGCGACCGGAACCAGCCCGCAAAAGCTTCCGACGGTGAGCACGGTGACCAGAAATGCAAAACCTAGGAGCAACTTAGTACGCGGATCCAGGCGATGCACCGCGCTATCCCCGGGATAGTAGCTGCCAAATGAGAACGTCTCCATTAGCAGCCCTCCTCTCGCGTGGGCGCCTTGGAACCAGCCTGACACGGAACCCTCAAAGGCACGTCCGCGCAGCCCAGCAGCAAGCCGGCCAACTCGTCGGCTAGCGCCTCAACCGTATAAAGCTTGTCGCAGCGGAGCGGCACACCGGCTTGCGCAAGCGCCAGCGCCATGCGCTGGGCGGCAGGAACGCCCAGGCCGATCGATTTGAGCTCGTTCGCGCGCGCAAACACCTGCGCGGGCGTTCCCTCGGCAAACACGGCGCCCTCGTTCATCACAACGATACGGTCACAGCAATTTGCCAGGTCATCCATGCTATGCGAAACCATGACAACAGTCAGGCCCTCGCGATGGAGCCGATCGATGAGCCCCAGGAAATCCCTGCGCGCAGCCGGATCGAGCCCCGCCATGGGCTCGTCGAGCACCAGCACCTCGGGCTCCATGGCGAGCACGCCGGCAAACGCCACGCGGCGCTGCTGGCCGCCCGAAAGCTCAAAGGGGTTCTTGTCGCCTATCGCGGCAAGGTCGAGGCCCACGCGCGCAAGCGATGATGCGACACGGCGTGCAACCTCGTCTTCTGGCAGGCCAAGGTTGCACGGGCCAAACGCCACGTCCTGCGCCACGGTCTCGGCAAATAGCTGGCGCTCGGGATACTGAAACACCACGCCGACCTTGGCCTTAACCGCGGCGGCGTCTTTCTTGCTTGATAGGTCGAGCCCCAGCGCGCAAACGCTTCCCTCCTGCGGACGAATCAACCCGTTGAGATGCTGAACCAGCGTCGATTTACCCGAGCCGGTATGACCCGCCAATCCCAGAAACTCGCCGCGGCGCACCGTCAACGAAACATCACGTAGCGCCCAGGGGCTGTTTGGATCGTTGCCCCAAAGAGCTTGTTTGCTCGATGCGTCCGCAGTGGTCGAGCGCTTGCGCCATCGACGGCGCTCGCGGGCGCTCAGCGAGTAACTATGCGAGAGGTGCGAGATCTCGATAACGGGCTCCGACGCGGCCGCCTCGTTAGTCGCGAAGGATGCATTGTCGAGCATACGAGAATCGGATGCAGAAGGCTGCACTGCGACGTCCGCCCCGCCCCGCTCGGCGTAAACCCGCGCAATCTCGGCGACCATATCTGCCTCGCGCACCTGCGCGCAAACGGGCACGCCCTTCTCACGAAGTGCCCTACCTAGGCAGCACGACGCCGGCATATCCAGGTTGAGCTGCGCAAGTTCGTCCGCCCGCGTCAAGATTTCCTCGGGCGTACCGATCATGGCAACGCGGCCCGCTTGGAAGACAGCAACGCGATCGGCCTCGGCGGCCTCTTCCATAAAGTGCGTAATCATCACGATGGTCATGCCGCGATCATGCAACGCACGGCAAGCCTTCATGAGGCCCTTGCGTCCACGCGGATCGAGCATCGAGGAAGCCTCGTCCAATATGAGCACGCGCGGTTCCATGGCGAGCACGCCGGCAAGCGCCACGCGCTGCTTTTGGCCGCCCGAAAGCGCGTGGGTCTCGTGGCGCTCAAAGCCCACCAGACCCACGGCCTTCAGCGCCTCGCGCACGCGCTGCGCGATCTGGGCCGATTCGACCCCTAAGTTCTCGGGACCAAACGCAACATCGTCCTCGACAAGCGTCGCCACAAGCTGGTCGTCGGGATTCTGGAACACCATGCCCGCAGTCGAGCGGATATCGTAGACCAGCTCGGGATCGGACGCGTCCATGCCGTTGACGCACACCGTTCCCGCATCGGGCTGCAGCAGCGCGTTCAAATGCTTGGCAAACGTAGACTTGCCCGACCCGTTTCCGCCGAGGATGCAGAAAAACTCGCCATCCTCGATGTTCAGATCGATGCCATCGAGCGCCAGTGCAGCACCGTCATAGCTAAAGGAAACGCCCCGACACTCAATCATGCGCGGCCTTTGACCTGGTCCTTCTTGGGCGTGATGAGATTAGAGACCGCCTTGTACACCGCCAGCGTCAACACCGAGTTGAGCACGGTCTTGATGAGGTTGAACGGCAGCACGGCGGGAATCATGAGCGGGGCGATCACATCGACCGAGCCATACCAGAACCAAACGCCGATGGTCAGGTTCGCGACCATGGACAGCGCCGTAGCGGCAATGACGCCGAGCGCCAGGCCAATCACGGCACCCTTGTAGGTGTGCATCTTCTGATAGACGATAGCCGCAGGCAGAATATAGCCCAGCGTGGCAACCAAGTTCATAAGCGCGCCGACCCAGTCACCCGTGGTGAGCGCATGGATAACGATCGCCATAGCGGCAACAGCGGTGCCGGCACCAGGGCCATACGCAAATCCACACACCATCGCCGGCACCAGCGACGGGTCATACGTCAAAAACGGCGCCGAGGGAAGGATGGGCAGCTGCACATACATAAACAGTGCTCCCAAGGCGCACATCAACGCCATGGTAACGAGCTGTTTGGTGCTCCACCTATTCGTGTTCTCAAAATGGATATGCTGCGACTGTTCAGACATAAGATCACCTGCCTCTTTCATCCGGACTCTAACCGTTGGTACTGGGATCTCACCAGTTCAGCCGGCATGCGAACCAACGCACGCACGGGTCGCGGACTCATCGGCTCGGTCGCAGGCATCTCGCCTGCGCCACGGCGTCCCTTTGACACCGCCCGATTTACCGCCAGTGGGGAATTTCACCCCGCCCTGAAACAGCAATTGCAAGTGTAGCACGGGCAGGTTTTCGCGCAAGTATGCCAAGGGTAATTTATGGTGGTGATCAGTTGCCGTAACAACCACGTTCCCCACCCATCCCAAAGTAACGCGCCTTTCGCGCAAAGCGCAAAACAGCGAAGGGGACACGTATCCCTATCAACCACGTCCTTCTCCGCCCGCCGACCTCAAGGCCGTAAACGCAGGGAATCCGGGGGCGGGATGGGGGTTTCTCTCCGGAACATTCCGCACTGATATCTTCTGTATTGAAGACGTCGATGGTGCACCCGTATAC